>NZ_JBMIQH010000025.1:0-115915 GCF_056155635.1 Paraburkholderia sp. BR10141
CCGCGCCACCGTCGAAGCCGTCATACGACGGGGCCTGCAGAAACAGCGTTTTCATATTCCTTGATTGTCCGCGCAGTATGGTGAAACCCGGTTAGCCATCTTCGATCCAGCGCCGCGCAATTCCCTAGAAATGCATTACGCAAAACCTTCGATTGCCATTCCGGTTCGCATGTTTGTTATCGAATTGAAGGACTAAGCGCCACGGGTCAACCCTAGGATATTAAGCCGAAAATCTGATGCTGACCTTAAGCGCTTTCCCTTCTTCCAACGTATTGAAACATGCCAAACCTCCAGTGTGACGCATTGATATGACAGTTTTCATCGCCCCGCACCGATTGATGTCGGTTGTGATGACAATCGGTTACAAGCCATGCGCAAACCCGCCCTCTGGCATCCGGAAATCGCTCCAATCGGCCCGACCTACGCAAGTCATGTGCCATTTCGTGCAAGCGCCTTGCGTATTCCTCGGAAGGATTGACCCGCAAGGTTTCATCTGCTTTGCATCGCCTCCGCCATATCGGACAAGTTTTCGCTGATCACCGACATCACGTAAAAACGCCTCACACAATCGGGTTACGATGCAGCAAACGGCGCGACTGCGGGTCCCCGCCGCGATTATGCGAGCGGTTCGGCGCAGCCAACGCTGCCCGGCAGGTCTGGACGACTGTCCGGGATTTCATGCAGACCAGGCACCCGTGGTGCGCTGCCTGCTCAACCAAGCGCCACCGCGAGCCGTCATTGTCCATGCGTATCCTCTTCGTCATCGGCAACCTGGGCGACTATCACGTCCCTCGCTACGAGGCACTCGTCAGCGCGGCCTCCAGTCGCGGCCACCAGGTGGCGCTGCTCGAGGTCTTTGCGCGCTCGGGCGTCTACGGCTTTCCTCAGGAACGCCGCGCGGCATTCTTCGCGAACCGCCCGCGCATGGCGGAAACGCTGGTCGAGAACGGCGCCGACAGCGATGGTCTCGGCGCGCGCGACACCGCGCGCCTGATTGCGAAGGTGCGCAACTTCGAGCCCGACGTGGTCATCACGCTCGGCTACAACACCGGCTATTCGGCGGTGCTCTGTTTCCTCAGACATCTCACGCGCCGCTTCAAGCTCATCTACATGTCGGATTCGAAGGCCGACGACGGACTGCGCCAGCGCACCAAGGAGCGGCTCAAGCGCTTTATCGTGAGCCGCTTCGACGGGGCGCTCGTCGCGGGCGAGAAGCATCGCCGTTACGCGCAATCGCTTGGCATACCGAAGGAGCGTTCCCGCATTGGTTTCGATGTGATCGACGTCGACTATTTTTCGGATCTCGCGCAGGCCGCGAGCGTCAACCCCGAGGCCGTGCGATCGCGCTTCGGCCTGCCGCAGCGCTATGTGCTGTGCGTAAGCCGCTTCGTCGCGCGCAAGAACGTCGACGTGCTGATCGACGCCTACCGCAAATCCGGGGTGTACAACGAAAATATCGGCCTCGTTCTGGTGGGTCAGGGTCCGCTCGAAGCGCAGCTGCGCGCGCGCATCGATTCGCTCGGCCTGACGTCTCATGTGACGATACTCAACTCACTCGCCAACCAGGAAATGCCGAATCTCTACGCGCTCGCGGAATTCGTCGTCCTCGCGAGCGAATTTGATCAATGGGGCCTGTGCGTGAACGAAGCGTTCGCGGCCGGGTGCCCTGCCATCGTCACGCGCACATGCGGCGTGGCTGGCGAAGTGGTGATCGACGGCGTGAACGGTTTTGTGGTCGAACCGCGCGACGTCTCGACATTAGCGCAGCGTATCGGCGAGCTGGGCGGCGAGCCCGCGCTGCGCGAACGCTTCGCTGCCGGCGCGCAAAGCACGATCCGGCGCTGGACCCCGTTGCTCTTCGCCTCGAGCGCGCTGGAACTTGCCGAGGTCACGACCCGTCGCGCAAGCGATCCCGCGCGGCACGAACTCGTGTAGCGTACGATATCGCTCGCCACACGACGCCCCCGCCGTCTATAGATTGGGGGCGAACACGCGCCCGGGCGCAATTTTCCGTTTAAGCGTACGCATCAGCAAATACACCGTGCCGTGGCGCTCGACGCCCAGCCGCTGCGTGAGCGTCGCGCCGAATCCGTTGAGGAAGTTGAATGTCGACGGGCTCGAAAAGCCGTCGAAGTCGAACGTGAGCCTGCGCTCCAGCGCGCGGCCAATGCCGCTCCACAGCAGCAGGCTGATCGAGCCGCTATGCGCGTCCTGCGCGCGCGATGACAACAGGTAATACATTGCCTGATGGTCCCAGACAAGGCCGACCGCCGCCACGAGCTTCCCGCCTTGCCCATAGGCGCCGAGCAGCATCCCGGCCTTGCGCTCGACGAACGCGTTGACGAGGTCGCGCATGACCGCATCCCCATAAGCGTTGGTACGCGAACGCGCCGCGAGATTCGCGTCGTAGAACGCGATGAACTCGGCGGGCTCGATATCCGGCACGACGGTCAATTCACGGGAGGCGCTGCGGATCACGTTGCGTGTCTTGCTGTTCAGACGCTTCCATGCTTCGTCGGCCGACGTGTTCCGGTCGATGCGAAACGTGTAGCGCGCCGTCACCGTAAAGCCATGCAGCGCGAACGCGAGGGCGTCGTCGATGCGCGGGTCGAGCACCTGAAAAAAGCTGTCGCAGTCGGGCAATTGCTCGATCAGCTTGCCGGTGACGTCGAGTTCATGATGCAGTTGGCGAGCCTCGCTGCCCGTCACGGACTTGATGACCGGCCCGAGCGTTCGCGTGAGCGGCGGCAGGTGCGAGACACGCCACAGTCGCGTGCGTTGCATCGCGTACGGCATCTCGCCAATGACCTCGTCGTCCTGCTTCACCACCGCAAGCTTCCAGTCGCCTTGCGTGGCGATGTCGAGCCACCAGCGCTCATGAAAGATCGAAGGCGCCGCGCGTACCGGCACCGGCGTAACAGTAGCAGCCGGTGCCTCGAAAACGGGCAACGTCCGGTCGTTTATGGTCGTCATCGATCACCGGTATATTCTGACTGCAAGCGCCGCGGGATCACACATGCGCTCCACCTCCCCCAGCACCCACGCTCCTCAATGACTTCTCGTCGACGTGGCAACGGCATGTACTCAATGTGACAGTTCACGTGGCGGGTGGTTTTGTCCCTTCCGGGTCCTGCAAGACTACATGCGAAACCACGCTTCGGGCGCTCCTGTTTTCGTTTCCGGGGTCACCTGCTCGCGCCGCCATGGATTGCGACGCTCCATGGCGGCGAACTGCCATTTCGTACGTCGCCTTCAGTCTACGAATAGCCACCTGCCTATTTACGCCAAAACCAAGACGCATGCGGATAGGTTATCCCCCTGGTCAATTTTCGTCCGATCATACTGTTCGATTTCGCAATGCAGCAATGCACGGACCTGGTAAACGTTTGCACACCGATTGCTCAACGAGAACGATTCGCGATCAGGTAATTTAGTTAGGAATGCGTTCGACTAGATCAATACCCGCCGTCATCGCTCAAGCCAATGGTTGCGTCGACATCGCTCGCGTGAGCCCGTGCATGGGGCGGCGCACCGCCACATCGAACGGGTTCGTTTGCGGCCCGATGATTTCGGCCTGCCGCTTGAGCAGTTCTACGATCGTCGGCAACCGGTCTTCCGTGAGACGAGCAGCCAGCGTGCCCACGCTCAATGCGCCCACGGCGCAGCCGTTCTGGTCCAGAATCGGCACAGCCACGCCCGCCATGCCCTCGAGCACGCCGGTGTTGCGCCCCGCGTAGCCGAGCTTGCGCACGCGCTCGATCTCCGTGCGCAAATACACCTCGTCCAGCACGCCGTAACTGCGCAAGCGCGGCACGTTGAACCGGATGATTTCTTCGCGCTCGGCCTCGGGCTGGAACGCAAGAATGGCAAGACTGCCCTGGCCGACGCCCAGCGCTACACGCCCGCCGATATCGCCCGTGAACGAGCGGATCGGAAACGGGCCTTCACACATGTCGAGGCACACCGCGTCGAAGCTACTCTTCACGAGCAGGAAAATGGTGTCGCCAAGGCTTGCGCACAGGCGCAGCAATGCAGGCCGGCATAGCGTGCGCATTCCGCTGGGATTACCCGCCTGCGCCGCGAGCGCAAAAAAATCCACGCTCAGCCGATAGCGCCTCGTGCCTTCGTCCTGCTCGACCACGCCTTCGGCGATCAGCCCCTGCAGCAGTCGATGCACAGTAGCCTGGGTCAGGCCCACGGCCTTGGCGAGCGCGGTCACGCGACTGCCTTCCGCCTGACTTGCCCCCAGCGCGCGGATCACCGCAAATGCGCGCTGCAACACGCCCGCGCCGCGTGCGTCGTCGGCCGGCGTTCCACTTTTCTCTTCCCCTGACGTCATAACGATCTCGGTTGATTCCATAGAGCGGAATATCCGCCAAAAGCTGGCTGAATTGGCGCGCGGCCCAACAGATTGGACCACCAAACGTCATCGTGCTTTCATCCGGGCCTGTTCAGGGATTTCCCGAAGTTCACCGGACGAAACGATCGGCCAGCAAGCCGCATCCACATTCCATCAAACGGAATATAAGTCAGATTCCTATCGCTCGATGGAATTTTAAATTGACGACTAAAAATTTGGCTAGCTACAGTCGGTTCAACGCCCTGCACCTTGATTCGCCCAGCGGGTGCCGGCGCAACCCAAGCACTGGAAGGCCACACCATGTCGTTCCTCACCCTGACCGATGTATCGAAATCGTTCGGCGACCTGCAGGCGGTCGCGGGCGTCAATTTGTCGGTGGAAAAAGGCGAGTTCGTCTCACTGCTCGGCCCCTCGGGCTGCGGAAAGACCACGACGCTGCAGATGATCGCCGGCTTCGTGGAAACCACACGCGGGCGCATCACGCTCGACGGGCGTGACATCACGCAGATGCCGCCGAACAAGCGCGGCCTCGGCATCGTATTCCAGAGCTATGCGCTCTTTCCGCACATGAGCGTGGAGCAGAACGTGAGCTTCGGCCTCGAAATGCGCGGTGTGGATAAAGCCGAGCGTCGGGACCGCACTCGCGAGGCGCTCGCGCTCGTGCGCCTCGACGCCTACGCGCAGCGTTTTCCGCGCGAGCTTTCGGGCGGCCAGCGCCAGCGCGTGGCAATTGCGCGCGCCATTGTGATCGCGCCGCCCGTGCTGCTGCTCGACGAGCCGATGTCCAATCTCGACGCCAAACTGCGCGAAGACATGCAGTTCGAACTGCGCGCCATTCAGCGCAAGATCGGCACGACCACGCTGATGGTCACGCACGATCAGTCGGAAGCACTGTCGATCAGCGACCGCGTGGTCGTGATGGAAAGCGGCCGCATCACCCAGGTCGACACGCCTTATCGCGCGTACGAGCGGCCCGAAAACGACTTCGTCTCGCAGTTCATCGGCAAGGCCAACATGCTCGCGGGCCGCATCGTCGCGCGCGAAGGCGATACGATCCGCGTGGATCTCGGCCACGATCTCGCCGAAACGGGCTCGACGGCGCAACTCCCCGAACGCGGCCGCGCGGTGGGTGTCGGCGACGCGATCACGCTGTGCATCCGCCCCGAAAAGCTCAAGCTCTGCGCGAGCGGTTCGGGCCGGCTCGCCGGGCGCGTGACGAGCCGCTTCTTCCTCGGCAGCCAGTGGCTCTACCGGCTCGACAGCCGCGCGGGCGAAATGCTCGTGTGCTGCCAGAACGAGGGCAACGAGCCGCTTGCCGAAGGCGACCAGGTGGGCATCGACTGGCATAGCGACGCGATCCGCTTCATCCATCGGGAGGGCGCCCGTGTCTAGCACGCTCCGCGCTTCGCAGCCAGCTCCGCACGCCACGGTGCGCGCGGGCTGGCAGGCTTACATGCCACTCTGGCTCATGAGCGCGCCCGCGCTGCTACTGTTCGCCGCGCTCGTGCTCGTGCCGCTCGCCATGACCTTCGCGCTCACGTTCTACCGCTTCGATCCGATGAGCGGCCCCATCGCCGCATTCGATCTGCACAACTACGTAGAAGTGCTGGGCTCGTCGTACTTTCACACGATCTTCCTGCGCACCTTCGGCATTGCCGCGCTCACCACGCTGCTGTGCGTCGTGATCGGCACGCCGGAGGCGTACATCCTCTCGCGCATGCGCGACCCATGGCGCTCGCTCTTCCTGCTCGTGATCCTCGCGCCGCTGCTGGTTTCCGTGGTGGTGCGCGCGTTCGGCTGGAGCATGCTGCTCAACATGAACGGTCTCGTGAACCAGTTCTTCGCTCTGTTCGGCGCGGGCCCCTTCAAGCTCGAATACACGACCTTCGCGATCGTCATTGCGCTCGTGCACGTGATGCTGCCGTTCATGGTGATTCCCGTGTGGACCGCGCTGCAAAGGCTCGATCCGCAAACCGGGAACGCGGCGCTGTCGCTGATGGCGTCGCCTTTCACCACCCTGCGCCGCATCGTGCTGCCGCAACTCATGCCGGGCATTCTCTCGGGCAGCCTCATGGTGTTCGGCCTGTCGGCGAGCGCCTTCGCGATTCCTGGCCTGCTGGGCGGCCGGCGCCTGAAGGTGGCGGCCACCGCCGTGTACGACCAGTTCCTCAGCTCGATGAACTGGCCGCTCGGCGCGACCATCGCCGTGCTGCTGCTCGTCGCCAATCTCGTGGTGATGCTCACCTACTACCGCGTGCTCGAACGGCGCTACGCGCGCAGCATGGGCTAAGGCCCCAGGACACAACATCATGCGCAAAAACGGACCGCTCGCCCTCACGTTCCATAGCTTCGTCATTCTGTTCGTGCTGGCGCCGCTCGTCATCGTCATTCTCGTGGCATTCACGCCCGACGAAACCTTGACGCTCCCCACGCACGGCCTGTCGCTGCGCTGGTTCCGCGCAATCCTCGACTACCCCGACTTCATCACCGCGTTCTTCAACAGCCTCAAGCTCGCGTTCGCCTCGGCCACGCTCTCGCTCGTCATCGCGATGCCCGCGGGACTCGCCATTGGCCGTGCGCGCTTTCCGGGCCGCGGCTTTCTCAACGCGCTGCTGCTTTCGCCGCTCGTGATTCCGGGGCTCGTGCTGGGCATCGCGCTGCTGCGCTTTTTCGCGCTGATCGGCGCGACCGGCTCGTTCGCGTGGCTGATCCTCGCGCATATGATCATCATCACGCCGTTCGTCATGCGGCTCGTGCTCGCCTCGGTGAGCGGCCTCGACCGCAGCATCGAGCATGCAGCCGCGTCGCTCGGCGCCAACGCCTGGACGACCTTCCGCCGCGTCACGCTGCCGATGATCGTGCCCGGCATCACGGGCGGCTGGCTGCTCGCGTTCATCAACAGCTTCGATGAACTGACGATGTCGATCTTCGTGACCTCGCCGCAAACCGTCACGCTGCCCGTGCGCATGTATATGTACGCAACCGAGTCGATCGACCCGATGATGGCCTCCGTTTCCGCGCTCGTCATTTTCATCACGGCGGGTGCGATGTTCCTGCTCGACCGCGTATACGGGCTCAACCGCATTCTGATCGGGCAGCACTGAACGCCGCCCGCCTCTTTCGATTCCTGCTGCCGCGCCACCGACCTTCCATGAGCACCGCCACGCCGCTTCCCCTTGCCCAGTTCGTCCGCGTTGCCGAAACCGCGCGCGCGAGCGTTTCCTTCGTTTTAGACGGCGTCGAAGTCAAGGCGCTCGCGGGGGATACGCTGCTCACCGCGATCCTCACGCATCAGCGGCACGTGCGCCGCAGCGAGTTCAGCACGGAACCGCGCGCGGGCTTCTGCCTGATCGGCGCTTGCCAGGACTGCTGGGTGCGCTGCGAAGACGGCACGCGCCTGCGCGCCTGCTCCACGCCGTTGCGCGAAGGCATGCGTGTGGTGACGCGCACTGGTTCGGATACCAAAATTTATGGCGGAGGTGCGCGATGAGCGCGACCGGGCCCGAGCGCATCGTCATCGTCGGCACAGGACCGGCCGGCATTCGCGCCGCGCAAACGCTCGTGGCCGCGGGACTGCGCCCCACCGTCATCGACGAAAACGCGCGCTGGGGCGGCCAGATTTATCGCCAGCCCGCTGACGGTGCAGGCTTTTCGCGCACGAAAACCGCGCTCTACGGCTTCGAGGCGAAGAAAGCCGATGCGGTCCATCGCACCATGGCCGACCTGCTCCCGAAAATCGACTATCGGCCCGACACGCTGGCCTGGTCGTGCGAGCCGGGCCGGCTCGACACCCTGCGCGCGGGCCGCGAATCGAGCGTGCCGTGGTCGCATCTGATCATCGCGAGCGGCGCCACCGACCGCATCGTGCCGCTGCCCGGCTGGACGTTGCCAGGCGCCTATACACTCGGCGGCGCCCAGGTCGCGCTGAAGGCGCAGGGCTGCGCAATTGGCCAGCGCACCGTGTTCGCCGGCACCGGGCCGCTGCTCTACCTCGTCGCGTATCAGTATGCGAAAGCGGGCGCGCAAGTAGCCGCCGTGCTCGACACGAGCCCGTTTGGGCGCCAGGCCGCCGCCGCGCCGAAGCTGCTCAACCAGCCGGGCACCTTCGCCAGGGGCGTTTATTACGTCGCGTGGCTCAAGGCGCATGGCGTGCGCATGGAGCATGGCGTCGCGCTCGAGGCCATCGAAGGCGACGCGGCGGTGCAATACGTCCGCTGGCGCGCGGCCGACGGCAAGGAGCACGCCATCGCCTGCGATGCGATCGGCCTCGGCTACGGCTTGCGGCCCGAAACCCAGCTCGCCGATCTCGCGGGCTGCCGCTTCGCCTTCGACGACCTCAACCGCTGCTGGCTGCCCGAACGCGATGCGGCGGGCCGCAGCTCTGTGCCGGGCGTCTATCTGGCCGGCGACGGCGCCGGTATCGCAGGCGCCGATGCCGCCGAACTCGCGGGCAGCCGCGCCGCACTCGCGATGCTCGAAGATATCGGCATCGAAGCGCCACAGCACGATGCTGCTTTGCCTGATGTGGCAACGATCGAGAAGCGTCTCGAACGGATCGCGCGCTTTCGCGTGGGCATCGAGCAGGCATTTGCCCCGCCGGCCAACTGCGCCGCCAACTGGCCCGACGACCTGACCATCTGCCGCTGCGAGGAAGTCGATGCCGGCACGCTGCGTAGTTGTATCCGCGACGGTTTCGCCAGCGAAGTCAACCGCCTGAAGGCGCTCACGCGTATCGGCATGGGGCGCTGCCAGGGGCGCATGTGCGGTGAATCCGCCATGGCGCTACTGAGCGTGGAGACCGGCAAGCCGCTGCACGAGGTGGGCCGCTTACGCAGCCAGGCGCCGATCAAGCCGATTCCCATTTCACCGATGCTGTTCGACGACGGCGTGCAAGTCATCGCAGAGGAAGCCCACGATGAGTGACACGCGCCACTTCCAGGTTGTGATTGCGGGTGGCGGGCTCGTCGGCGCATCGGCGGCGCTCGCACTCGCGCGCAAGGGGGTAAGCGTCGGCTTGTTCGAGCGGCGCTTTTGCGGCGCGCAGGCGAGCGGCGTGAACTACGGCGGCGTGCGCACCCACGGACGCAGCGTCGAGCAACTGCCGCTTGCGGTGCGCGCCCGGCGCGTATGGAGCCGCTTGCCCGAACTGATCGGCAGCGACGGCGAATTCGTCGTGTCGGGGCACTTGCGCCTCGCGCGCCGCGACAGCGATCTCGACGCGCTTCACGCGTGGTCCGACATGGCGCGCGATTTCGGCGTGGAGTCGGTCGTCATGAGCGGCGAAGCGTTTCGGCGCCGCTACCCGTGGCTCGGCAAAACCGCCATTGGCGGGGCACTTTGCGCGAGCGACGGCCAGGCGAATCCGCGTCTCGTCTCGCCCGGCTTCGCGGTGGCGGCGCGGCGCGCGGGCGCGCACGTGCAGGAGCAGACCGCGCTCGCCGACCTGAGCTTCGACGGCCGGCGTTTCCAGATGCGCGCGGGCCACGAGCGCATCAGCGCGGACTGGCTGATCAACTCGTCGGGCGCCTGGGCCAATACGGTGGCGGGCGCGTTCGGCGAAACCGTGCCGATGAAGCCGATCTACCCGAACATGTGGGTGACGGAGCCGCTGCCGCGATTTATCCAGCACAACCTGGGCGTCTACGGCGGCGGCGTCTACGCGCGCCAGGTCGAGCGCGGCAACTGCGTGATCGGCGGCGGACGCGGGCACGGCGACGGCGAGTACGCACAGCCGTCCACCGCCACCACGCGCGCCGTCATGCGCGACGCCTGCGCGCTGCTGCCCGGCCTGCGCGACGCGCTGCTCATCCGCACGTGGAGCGGCGTGGAAGGTGAAACACCGGACAGCAACCCGATCATCGGTTTCAGCAACACCACGCCGCGCCTCGTGCACGCTTTCGGCTTTTCCGGCGGCGGCTTCCTGCTGGCGCCGGGCGTGGGCGAAGTCCTCGCCGAACTCGTCACAGAAGGCACGACGAGCACGCCCATCGAGGCGTTCGCTATCGGCCGCTTCACGCAGTCTTGCGTTCATGCCGCTCTCCCAATCAAATAAGGAGTCCCCACGATGAAACTCACACGCACCCTGGCTCCGCTGGCCGCACTCGTTGCCTTGGGCATCTCGCAAGGCGCCTGGTCGCAAACGAAGACGATCTACATCGGCATGAACGGCGGCCCGATGGAGAAAGCCTACACGAGCCAGGTCCTGCCCGACTTCGAGAAGGCCAACAACGTGAAGGTGGTGGTCGTGCCGGGCACGTCGTCCGACGTGCTCGCGAAGCTCCTCGCCAACCGCAACAGCCCGCAGATGCATGTCGCCTTTCTCGACGACGGCGTAATGGCGCGCGCGGTGAGCATGGGCGTGTGCGAGAAACTCGACGATTCGCCGGTGCTCAAGGAGCTGTATCCGTTCGCGCGCATGAAAGGCGACGTGGGCGCGGGCGTGCAGCTCGGCATGACGGGCATTGGCTACAACACGAAGGTGTTCGCCGATAAAGGCTGGGCGCCGCCCACTTCGTGGCTCGATTTCGCCAATCCGAAATACAAGGGCAAGGTGGTGTTCCAGTCGGCTTCGAGCAGCACGTTCGGGCTGCACGGCTTTCTCGCCATCAATCGCCTGATGGGCGGCAGCGAGAGCAATGTCGAGCCGGGCTTCACGAAGTGGGCGAGCACGGTGGGTCCGAACGTCGTCGAATATATTCCGAATTCGGCCAAGCTCTCGGAGATGATCCAGACCGGCGAGGCCGGCATTTTCCCGCTCACGCCCACCGCAGTGGGTGACCTGAAGGACAAGGGCCTGCCCGTGGCCTACGCCAACCCGAAGGAAGGCGCCGTGCTGCTGCTCGTGGACCTGTGCGTGGTGAAGAACAATCCCGACCCGCAGCTCGCGCAAAAGCTCGCGCAGTTCCTGCTGTCGGCGCCCGCGCAGAGCAAGGCGGCCTCCGCCGGCAAGCAGATTCCGACCAACCAGAACGCGACCATGCCGCCCGACATGCAAAAGAGCCTGGGCAATCTCGACCAGCTCGTGAAGAAGGTGACGGTGGTGGACTGGGACGTGATCAACGAGCACCGCGCGCAATGGGATTCGCGCTGGAACCGGCAGATCGAGCAGTAATCGTTTGATTTTCGGGCATCAGCGAGGGCGGTGGGCGCGGCGCGTCCTGTATCATCCACGGGTTGTCGAACCGCCCGCTCGCCCATGCGCTCCGCCCTCGATTCTTCGTCTCGCCTTTCCGCTTTTGCCCTGGCTCCGCGCGCCCGCTTCCTCGCCCTGACGCTAGCCGCCGCGTGCGTGCTGCCGGGATGCGCGACCGGCCCGGCCTCGCAGAGTCCTGCCGGGCAGGCGCTCCCGCCCGATACGGTCACGCTCTTCCCGATCGAGCACTACGACCAGAACGTCGATCACTGGATCGATCCGGCCAGCGCCGGTTACGACAAGCCCTTCCTTTCGCCCGACATCCAGCGCGCGCAATTCGATGCGCTCGTCGCGCGCTATTTCGGTGCAGGGCCGAACGATCCCTCGCCCTGGAATCGCGCGTTTGTCGAGCAGCGCGTGTATCGCGATGGCGGCAGCGACATCGCCGCGCTGCAGACGCGCCGCCTCGCATACTTCGACAACACCGACAAGGAGGCGCGCCGCATTGGCTACGGCATGAATTTCCGGCCGCACACGAAGGCGTGGATCGACGCCATCGAGCGCAACGCCAACGTCAGCCAGTTCGAACAGTCCAGCGGCTTCGATGCCACGCGTCGCGCCATCGCCACGACGGCACTGTACGTGCGCGAGCTGCCCACCGTCGACCCGTCGTTCTATTCACATCGCATAGCAGGCGAAGGCTATCCCTTCGACAACCTGCAGGTGAGCGCCGTGCGGCCGGGCACGCCGCTCTACGTGCTCGGCACGAGCGCAGACGGCGCCTGGCGCTACGTGCAGACGCCGGACGTGCAGGGCTGGGTGCGCAGCGACGGCGTGGCGAGCGTCGATGAAGCCTTCGTTTCGACGTGGCGCGCGGCGGCGCACCAGTCGCTGGGCGTCGTGGTCGTGGCCTCCGCCGCGCTGCGCGACGATGGCGGCGTGTTCCGCTTCGATGCCCCCGCCGGCACGCTGCTGCCGCTGCGCCCCGCTTCCGGCGCGAAGCCGGGCGAAGTGCTCGTGCCCGCCCGCGATGTAGACGGCCGCGCGGCGATCCGCACGGCAGTGCTCGATTCGAACGCCATCGTGCCCGCGCCGCTCGCGGCGACGCCGCGCCATCTCGCACAGTTGATGAAGGCGCTGATCGGCCGCCCCTACGGCTGGGGCAATACGAACTTCGACAACGACTGCTCGGCCGAATTGCAGAGCATTTTCGCTGCGTTCGGCGTGTGGCTGCCCCGCCATTCGTCCACGCAAATGAACGCGGGGGCGATGACCGATCTTTCGGCTTCCACGCCCGCGCAACGCCTCGACTGGCTCGTGCAGCACGGCGCGCCCATGCGCACGCTCATCTATATAGGCGGTCACGTGATGCTCTACCTTGGCAACACGGAGCGCGACGGCAAGACGGTGCCGCTCGTCTATCAGGACGTCTGGGGCCTGCGCCCCGCCGAGAACAGCCGCCGCGCCGTGATTGGCGGCTCTGTCATCTTCCCTTTGCTGCTCGCCTACCCCGAAGACCCCAACCTCGAGTCGCTTGCAGGCACGCCGGTTTTCCAGGTCAGCATCCTGGGTGCGCCCGCGGGCAGCGCGCCGCCGCAGGATGAGGAGAATCCGGCGGGGTGAGGCAGGCGCCCGTGTGTCGATTCATGCGCCGGGTGCAACAAATTGATGCGCAAATGTGATCGTTTCTCCCAGGGTGACAGATTCCGCACGGTCGTACAAAAATAGCCCCCATCGAACGTAGCATTCCGTCAACGTTGCACACCTCTCGTCAGGGGAGAAGCGATCGGTGAACGCGCATTCAATCCGGCCCATGCCTAGCCGCAAGCCCACGATGACCACGCGCTCGCCCACGCTGTTCCTGCGCACGCGAGAGGACCCCGGCCGCCGCGCCAGACCGCAGGACTACGCGAAGTACTCCGCGTAGTACGCCGAGCAGCACTCCCAGCATTCCGATTCATGTGGTTCCGCGAGGAACCCCGGCCCCCTTTTGCCTGAAGCTTTATCCGCGGCTTTGCCTGGAGCATGGCCTGAAGCGTGCGCAGCACCTGTCACATCAATCTCAATCCATAAATAACACTAAGGATGACGAAATGTTACAACGCGACAACCTCGGCATGAAATGGCTGGTCCGCTGCCTCGCGGCGGCCGGTTTGATGGGCACAGCGAGTGTCGCAAGCGCGCAGAGCAGCGTCACACTGTATGGCATCGTCGACGGGTCGATCCTCTACACGAGCCATACGCTGAACACGCGGACGGGCCAGAACGCCGGTCATCAGTTCTCGTTGACGGACAGCGGCATATCCGGCTCGAACTTCGGCATGCGCGGCGCCGAGGACCTGGGCGGTGGGATGCGTGCGGTATTCGCGCTCGAGAGCGGCATCAGCATCGCGAACGGCCAGTTCGGCAATTCCAACGGCAACTTCTTCGGGCGTCAGGCGTGGATCGGCATGGAAAGTCCCTATGGTACGGTCAAGGCTGGTTTGCAGTACTCACCGTTCTTCCTCTCGCTCTACCAGACGGACCCGCGCGGCATGTCGTATTTCGGCAGCGGTCTCGTGAGCTACGTGAACAACGTCTACGTGACCGGGCTCTTCAACAGCAACGCGATTACGTATACGTCCCCGGAAATCGCCGGCATTCAGGCGATGGGCATGTTCGCCATGGGCGGCGCGGCGGACAACTTCCAGGCGGGACGCCAGTATTCGGCGAGCCTGCGCTATCACATCGCGGGCTTCACGATCACAGGCGCGCTGTATAGCGGCAATGGCGGAGGCAGCGCGGCCATCACGCCAGTGCCGAGCACCATCGAGTTCGTGGGCCGCACGATCGGCGCGAGCTATCGCTTCCCGAACTCGCTCACGATCTCGGCTTCGTACGCGCTTTACAAGGTTGCGCAGTCGTTCGACAACAGCGTCTACTCCGGCGGGCTCAGCTATATGATCACGCCCTACCTCGACGTCGACGCCGGCGTCTGGTACACGCGCGACGGCAACGACGGCACCAACCACTCGCTCCTCGCGTCGAGCGGCGTGCAGTTCTTCCTCTCCAAACGCACGACGCTCTATGGCCAGGTGGGCTACGTGAACAACCACGGTCGTATGGACACGGGCTTGTCGATCAACAACGCGCTCTTTGAAGTCTCCGGGTCGACCGTGGGCGCGAGCATTGGCATCCGGCATCTGTTCTGATGCGCGCGAGTGTTCCGCGGCGCGCGCGTGATGCGACGCGACGCGGAGCACTCTCTCGGGTTAGCTGCGGCTCAGCGGGTTTCGCGCCACGCGCACACGTCGCCTCGCGCAAGCTCGCGCGCGCCCAGCACGAACTGGGCCCCGTCGGGGGCCGGCGCCTGAACACGTTGCTCGCCAAAGTTGAAGGCGAAGCACAATCCGCCGCGTCGGCTCACGCGCAAGCCTTCGGGCAAGCGCTGCGTGGCGAGGCCCGCGCCGCGCGCGGCTTCGTCGAGCATGGCGAGATGCAGCTCGCGCGAAAACCACGCAGCGGCGTAACGCACGCGGCCATGCGAGAGCAGCGCAGGCCAGCCGTCTTCGAATTGCGCCTGAACGCGCGTGGCGCCGTTGGCGCGCACGTGATCGCGCCAATGCAATGCCTCGCCCTGCACGCCGGCTAGCGTGACCGCAGGCGCGAGCGTGGGCCGCAGCGATTCCGCCTCGAGCACCTGCAACGGCAGCACGCGCTGCAACACGCCGGGCGGCAGGTCGCCGGGTATGGCGAAGTGCGCGGTCTTCGAGCCGCTGCGCGGCCCGAACACCCACAGGCCGTCGCTGCGCTCGATCTGATCCACGAAGGCGTCGTCGATCACGGCCAGCGACGGCACCACCACGAGCCGGTACGCCGAAAGATCCGCGTGCCGCGAGACGATCTCGACATCGAGGCCCAGTTCGCGCAGCGCGCTGTAGTAGTCAAACGCGAGCGTCTGATAGTCGAAGCTCGCGCCGTGGCGCTGGATCTCGAACATCCACTGCGTTTCGTAGTCGAATACGAGCGCCACCTGGGCACGCCCCGCCGGTGCGAGTGTGCGCAACACGTCGCTCGCCGCGATCTCCCGCGCGGCCTGCTCCACCTCGCGGCCGCCGGGAGACAGCTCGTTATTCGGCAGATTGAGGCCCGAATGCATCTGCTCCTGCGCATACGGGCACTGCCGCCAGCGGAAGTACGAAACGAGTTCGGCGCCGTGCGCGAACGCTTCATAGGCCCACAGGCGCACCATGCCCGGCGCGGGCACCGGATTCCACGGCGCCCAGTTCACCGGCCCTGCCTGCTGCTCCATCACCCAGAAACGTCCGCCACCGATCGTGCGGTAACGGTCGTGGTCGAACGACGAGACGTCCGGGTGCGCGGTGCGCGCGTAGCGAGCCTTCTGCGATTCCGGCAACCCGATCACTTCGGTGCGCGCGATCGGATAGCTGTCCCACGTCGCCACGTCGATGGCCTTGTCCGCCGCGAACTGGTAGTGATCGAAGGTCGTGAAAAAACCCATGAAGTTGTGCAATACGTCGGCGTTCGGCGCGTGGCGGCGCAGCACGTCTGCCTGCTCGCGATGAAAGCTCGCGACTTCATCCGACATGTAGCGGCGAAAATCCAGATGATGCGCCGGGTTGGCGTCGGTCGGCGTGCGCACGGGCAACCCCACCGCTTCGAACGACGGGTACTCCATGCTCCAGAACACGTTGCCCCATGCCTCGTTGAGCGCCTCGATCGTGTCGTAGCGCTTCGCGAGCCACGTCTGGAAGCGGCGCTGCGCGGCGCTCGACCAGCTCGGCACGGTGTCGTGGCAGCCCAGCTCGTTGTCGGTCTGCCATGCGATCACGGCCGGATGCGCGCCGTAGCGCTGTGCCATCGCCTCCGTAATGCGCACACAATGGGCGCGATAAGCCTCGCTCGCAATGTCGTAGTGGCGGCGCGAGCCGTAGTTCCAGGGCGTGCCGTCGGCGCGCACGGGAAGCATCTCGGGCGTCGCGTCGACGAGCCACTTCGGCGGCGAGGCCGTGGGCGTGCCGAGCACGATCTTCAGGCCACGGGCCGCGAGCGTTTCGATCGCATCGTCGAGCCAGGCCCACTCATACACACCGGCGCGCGGCTCCATGCGGCTCCAGGCGAATTCGCCAATGCGCACGTGGGTAATGCCGAATTCGGCCATGCGGCGCGCGTCGTCGGCCCACATCGTTTGCGGCCATTGTTCGGGGTAGTAGCAGACACCGATTTGCATGAGTGACAATCCGCCTCGGAATAACGTCGGGAATACGAATGAAATAAAAAAGGGCCTTCGGCTGCGGCCGGGCTCTCTCAGCCCTTGCTCGCGCCGAAGGTAAGCCCCGCGACAAAGTGTTTCTGCATGGCGAAGAACATCAGCACCGAAGGCAGCGCCGCAAGCACCGAGCCCGCCGCCACGAGGTTCCACGCCGTGGTCCACTGCCCCTTGAGCGCGGCTACGCCCACCGTGATCGGCGCGGCGTCGTCGCCCTGGGTGAGACACAGCGCCCAGAAGTAGTCGTTCCAGACGAACGTGAAGACGAGAATGCCGAGCGCGGCGAGCGCCGGCCGCACGAGCGGCATGACGATACGCCAGTAAATGGCCCATTCGCTCGCGCCTTCCACGCGCGCGGCCTCGATCAGTTCGAACGGCAGTTGCTTGATGAAATTGCGCAGGAATAGCGTGCAGAATCCGGTCTGAAACGACACGTGAAAGATGATGAGCGCCCACACGGTGTTGTAGAGCCCTACGCGCAGCGCCATGTCGCGCACCGGGATCATGAGGATCTGGATCGGCACGAAGTTCCCGGCGACGAAGGCGAACAATACCGCCGTGTTGCCGCGAAAGCGATACGTGGATAGCGCGAAGCCCGCCATCGAAGCCAGCGTAATGGCACCGATCACCGAAGGCACCGTGATCAGCACGCTGTTCGCGAAGTAATGGAGCATCGGTGTTTGCGTGAGCGCCGCCCCGTAGTTTTCCAGCAGCGCGAAGTGCTTCGGCCAGCCCCAGTAGTCGCCCTGCTGCAGTTCCTCGGTAGACCGGATCGAGGTAATGAGCACGGCGAGCATGGGCAGCAGCCAGATGACGAGCGCAATGGGCAACGAGATCTTGTAGAGCGCGCGATTCGCGGGTTTCCAGCGATCGACGGGAAGCGGATACATGGGCAGCGACTCCGTGAACAGCGACGAAAAATCGACGGGTAACTCAGCGTTCTTCGCGCAACATGCGGCGCAAATGGAACACGATATAAACGAGCATGATGGCGAACAGCACGACGGCAATCGCTGCCGAATAGCCTTCGCGGTAGTATTTGATCGCCTGGTCGTACATGAAGTACGCGAGCACCGTGGAGCTGTCGAACGGGCCGCCGCCGCTCATCACGGCGATCAGGTCGAAGCTGCGCAGCGCGCCGATCACCGTGAGCACGATGGCCATGAACGTGGCAGGGCGCAGCTGCGGGAGCACCACGTGCCAGAAGAGCCGCCAGCCCTTCGCGCCTTCCATGCGCGCGGCTTCCACGATCTCGGGGTTGATGCCTGTGAGGCCCGTGAGATACAGGATCATGCAGAACGGTGTTTGCGGCCAGAGTGCGGCGAAGATAATGCCGAACGTCACGAGCTTCGGGTCGCCCAATACGGGTATGCCATGGCCGACGATCATCTTGAGCAGACCGAAGGTCGGATCGTAGAACCACGAGAACACGAGACCGACCACCACGCCCGAGAGCACGAACGGCGCGAAGAACAGCGACTTCACCGCGCGTATGCCGCGCACGTGCTGGTTCAGATAGAGCGCGAACACGAGACCGAGCGGCGGCGCGAGCAGGAAGAACACAAGCCACAGCAGATTGTTCTTGAGCGCGGTATAGAACGTGTCGGTCTGGAACAGTTCGACGTAGTTCGCGAGCCCGACAAACGTTTTCGCGGTCATCCCGTCCCAGTTATAGAAGCTGAGCGTGATGCTGCTGAAGATCGGGTAGACCACGCACAGCGCAAAGAGCGCGCAGCCCGGCAGCAGAAAAAACAGCGCGGCGCGATTCTGTTGCCGCCGCACAGTAGAGACGCGACGCGGCCGCGCCGCCCCAATGGGGCGCGCCAAGGTATCGGACATGGTGAAGTCTCGCCGGTGATCGAAGAAGGTACGGCCGGCGGCGCAATGCGCCGGCCGCACCGCGGCTTTACTTGTGGTAGATGCGCTGGCGCGTCGTTTCGAGGCGCGCGAGCAGCGTATCGAGCTGCGACGGGTCGCTGTAGAACTGCTGCATGGCCTTCATGCCTTCGTCGGCCATTTCCTTCTGCATGTCGCGGTCGTAGAACTGCGCAATGCCGCCGCGCGTGCTCGCGAGCGTCTGGAAGCCCACCTTGGAGATGGGATCGTCAGGCTCGGCTGCCTTGTTGTTCGAAGGCAGCTGGCCCCAGCCGTGCGCGAGTTCGGCGTTGATCGCGGGCGTTTCCATGAAGGCGAGCAGACGGCGCGCATCGGCCTTGTTCTTGGCCTTCGCCGGAATGAGCAGCACGTTCACGGGACCGTCTTCGGCCGTCGGCACATTGGCGTCGATGACCGGGAAGCGGAAGAAGCCCACGTTCTGTTTCATGGTCTCCGGGAAGCTCGCCGAGAAGAACGTGCCCATCAGCATCATCGCCGCCTTGCCGTTCACGAGCACCGGCGCGATCGAATCCACGTCGTAGGAAAGCGCGTTCTCCATGAAGCAATGGTTGTCCATCAGCGTCTTCCACGTGGTGTACACCTTCTTCACGCGGGGGTCGGTATAGGGAATCTGACCGGCCATCAGCTTCTGGTGGAACTCGTTGCCGTTGATGCGCAGGTCCAGATAGTCGAACCACGCGGCGAGCGTCCAGCTGTCGCGCGCGGCCACGGCAATGGGCTGCACGCCGATGGCGTTGAGCTTCTTGCAGCTTTCCAGCAATTCGTCGAAGGTCTTCGGCTCGGATTTGAGCCCGGCCTTGGCGAACAGGTCCTTGCGGTAGAAGAAGCCATAGGCGTCATATCCCAGCGGCGCGGCATACTGCTTGCCGTTCCATGTGGACGCACTCTTCACCGATGCGTACTGGTCGTTCCAGCCGTTTTTGGCCCAGTCCGGGGAGAGGTCTTCCAGCAGGCCGCGCTCGGCGTAATAGGCCATGCGCTCGCCGTCGTGCCACGACACCACATCGGGCGGATCGGTCGCGAGCCAGCCGCCCATCTGCACCTTGTAGGCTTCCTCGGTTATATAGGATACCTTGAGGTCGACGTCGGGATTGGCTTTCTTGAACTGATCGAAGGCATCTTGCCATGTCGAGCGCTGGTTGGCGCGCGCCGAGACGTTGACGGTCAGCGTCCCGGCGTCGGCGGCCATGCTCGTGAACGCCGTCGCCGCCACGATCGCGACGGCGGCCGAGCCGCGGGCCAGCGAACCGAACGCTTTCAAGCGATTGGAAAACATCTGTTGTCTCCTGTGTCGATCCATCCAACATGCTGTTGGACTGCCTTTGTCGACTGACGGCACCCGCGCCGCCAGACCTGGTGACCCGCTCTACCGGCGGGGTATAACGAAATCAGGCCAGCGCCGGCGCATGCGCTGCCGCGAGCCGGCGCAACCCTGTGCCTTCGGCGTCGAACAGATGGCACGCCTGCGGCGGCACATGCACGCGGATGTGTTCGCCAACACCGATAAGCGAATCGCCCGGCGCTTTGGCGACCAGTGTGCCGGCCGCATGATCCGCATGCAGATAGCTATGTTCGCCCAGGCGCTCGGCGAGCACCGTTGCGCACGCAATCGATTGATCGTCGCCAGTCAGCCGCAGATGTTCGGGCCGCACGCCCAGCGTGACCGGCTGACCGCGCTTCAATGCGCGTCCGTCCACGCAGGCGAGCAGCGTCTGCCCGCCTTCGAGCGTGACGCGCACGCCCTCTTCATCCACCGAGTCGACACTCGCGTCGATGAAGTTCATGCGCGGCGAGCCGATGAACCCGGCCACGAAGCGCGACTTCGGGTGGTGATAGAGATCGAGCGGCGCGCCGCTTTGCGCCACGCTGCCGTGGCGCTCCATGTCGGCGCCCGCGTGCAGCAGCACGATGCGGTCGGCGAGCGTCATCGCCTCGACCTGGTCGTGCGTGACATACACGACGCTCGCATCCGTGAAGCGCTGGTGCAGGCGCGCGATCTCGATGCGCGTATGGCTGCGCAACGCGGCGTCGAGATTGGAGAGCGGCTCGTCGAACAGAAACACGCCCGGCTCGCGCACGATGGCGCGGCCGATGGCGACGCGCTGACGCTGTCCGCCCGATAGCGCCTTGGGATGCCGGTCGAGCAGCGCCTCCAGTTGCAGGCTGCGCGCGGCGTCGCGCACGCGCCGCTCGATCTCGGCTTTCGGCACCTTGGCGATCTTCAGGCCGAACGCGATGTTGTCGAACACCGTCATGTGCGGAAAGAGCGCGTAGCTCTGGAACACCATCGCCACGCCGCGTTCGGCGGCGGGCACGTCCGTCACCAGGCGCGACCCGATGCGCAGTTCGCCTTCGCTCAATTCCTCGAGGCCCGCGATCATGCGCAGCAGCGTGGACTTGCCGCATCCGGAAGGCCCGAGGAACACGCAAAACTCGTGATGCCCGATGTCGAGATCGACATGCCGCACCACCGGCGGATGATCGCCGTAGCGCTTGCCGACGCCCGAGAGCTGTATCGTCGCCATGTTCTCGCCTCGAAATTTAAGCGCTTAAATTTTTATGCAGAAAACTTCCCACAGCCCTTGCGCAGCGGGCATTTAACCGCTTAAATTCGAATCCGGCACAATCGCGCATTCGTTGTCTCCGTTGATGTTGTGGGAGAAAAGTAGCAAACCCCGCCGCAGCATTGCAACATCTGAATCATCTTCCCTGAATGTGGGAAAGGTCCGACATGGTCACCTTGTCAGAAGTCGCGCGGCGCGCACGCGTCACGGCGGCTACCGTTTCGAATGTGCTGCGCAATCGCGAGAAGGTTCGTCCCGAGACGGCCGAGCGCGTGCTGCAGGCCATCGCCGAACTGGGCTACCGGCCCAACCTCAATGCGCGCGCGCTCGCGCAGGGGCGCTCGTCCACGCTCGCGCTCATGCTCTCGAACGTCTCCAACCCGTTCTACCCCGAGTTCGTGCTCGCGGCGGAACGCGCCGCGCGCAAGGCGGGCCACTTCCTGATGGTCTGCAACACCGACGACGACGCGCAAATCGGCCGCGCCTACCTGAACCAGATCGCGGGCACCTTCGCGGATGGCGTGCTCGTGATGAACACCGACATCGCCATGAACGAACTGTGCATCTCGGCCATGCACAGCGGCCCCATTCTGCTCGCGATGTGGGAGCACCCCGAGAATCCGCCCGTACTGCCGTGCGTGGCCGTGGACTTCGCGCGCGCGGGCGCGCTCGCGGCACACCATCTGCTTGAGTTGGGACACCGAAATATTGCCATGCTGATCGGCGACGGCTGCGGCGGCCTGCAGGATGCCCGTTCGGAAGGATTCCGAACGGCCTTGCGCGAAGGCGGCGTGAATCCGGCGAACGTGGCGCAGATGCAGGTGCGCGACTCGATCGACTCCGGCTACGCGGCCTGCCAGCAATTGCTCGCGCAGCACCCGCGCGTGAGCGCGATCTTCGCGACCAACGACCTGCTCGCGATCGGTGCCATTCAGGCGCTGGTCAGCATGGGCCGCGGCGTGCCCGACGATGTGTCCGTGATCGGCATCACGGACATTCAGCTCGCCCATCAGATGCGCCCCGCGCTCACCACGGTCGCGATCCAGACCGAGGCCGTGGCCGAGCTGTCGATCCGCAGCCTGATCCGGCTGATCGACGAACCGGACCAGCAGCCGCCCATGGTGCTCGGGCCGCCGCCCGAGCTCGTCACGCGCATGTCCACGGGGCCGCGCAAACGGCGCGCCCGGGCCTGACCCTGCACGCGTCGGACCTCGCTCGACAGGTGCGGGCGAAGCGCCGACAATGAATGCCCTTTACGGCGCGCCCGTCCGGTTCAGCGGAGCCAGGCGCACACACGTTCGCGCGCCGCGGCGCGCACGGGGCACTACATGCAGGACACAAACGCAAGTCATCGACATTTCGACACGCTGATCGTCGGTGCAGGTTCGATGGGCATGGCGGCCGGCTATTATCTGAGCCGCCTCGGCAACAAGGTGCTGCTGCTCGACGCCGACGATCCACCGCACGATCAGGGTGCGCATCACGGAGCGACGCGCCTCATTCGCCACGCCTATGGCGAAGGCGCCGCCTACGTGCCGCTCGCCTTGCGCGCCCAGCAGCTTTGGGAAGACCTCGAGCAGCAAACGCAGACTGCCCTTTTCGTGCGCACGGGCGTCGTCAACATCGGCTCGCCCGACGAAGCGTTCATGCGCGAGGTGCAGGCGAGCGCCGCCAGCCACGGCATCCCGCTGGAAACGCTCGATGCCGCCACGGCCGGCAAACGCTGGCCCGCGTGGCGACTGCGCCCAGAGCAGATCGCGAACTTCGAACCCGGCGCGGGCGTGCTCTATTGCGAGCGCGCGATCAGCACTTACCGGCAGCTCGCGACCGCGCTCGGCGCAACCCTGGGCACGAATACACGCGTCACGCGCATCGAGTGTCATGGGCGCGAGAGTGTCAACGTCTGGACCGACAGGAACGAAAAGTTCACCGCGCGCGACCTGATCGTGTGCGCCGGCAAATCGACTCGCGATCTGCTCGCGCCGCTGGGCCTCGAGATTCCGGTCACGCGCGTGCGCAAGAGTTTCGCGTGGTTCGAAGGCGAGCCAGGCCTCTTTGCGCCGGAGCGCTTCCCAGGCTTTTTCGTCGCCTCGGAAGTGGGCGGCTATTACGGGTTTCCCGATCTCGACGGCAGCGGCCTGAAGCTGGGCCGCCACGACACCGGCGAGCCCATCGCGGCGGACGCGCCGCTCGCGCCATTCGGCGCCGAGCCGAGCGATCTCGGCGATCTGCAAGCCTTCCTGGAACGCTACTTACCGGGCGCGGGCAAGCTGCGCGTGGGCCGGGCCTGCGAATACGACATGACGCCGGACGAACATTTCATCATCGACCGCGTGCCCACCTGCCCGAACGTGCACATCGCGACCGGCTTTTCCGGGCATGGTTTCAAGTTCGCCAGCGCGATCGGCGAGGCGCTAGCGGAGCGGATCACGCAAGGCGAAAGCCGCATCGACCTTGCGATGTTCGCGCGCAAGCGCTTCGCGTAGCGAGCCAGCTCACGCCTAGTTCGCGGGAATCGTCACGACCGGCGCCTTGCTGCTCGTCTCGGCTTCCGCGAGCGCCATGAGGTTCTGCAGGACCGTGAACGCATATTTCGAGTCGAAGTCGGCGCGCTCGACCCAATAAGCCGTGCCGTCGTAGTCGATCGCGACATAGGCGTCCGCGGGCGCCTTCGGCCCCTGGTGCACGATGATGATCGGCCGCGTTTCGCCCCCAATCAGCCCGACGGTCGGTTTCGTCGCGCCGCTTTGCACCTGGGCGTCCGGCACCTGCACCTGCGCGCCGATATTCGTGAGGATGCCGAGTACCGAGCGCGTCACCATGGGAATGCGATTGCCGCCCTGCGCGGAGGGTCCATAGACGATCTCGTACGTGCGCGTGTCCGCCGCAAGATGGAGCAGTTCACGCACGCGCGCCAGGTCCGCCGAAACTTGCGGCGACTGCGCGCTGTTCGTCGCGCCAAGTGCGAGGAACACCGTGTTCTTGCCGTTCTCGCTGCGCGACTCCACGTTCAGCTCGCCCGCCAGTTGCAGGCGCCGCAGCGCCTGGAGCAACTGGAAGAAACCCGCCGAGCCCGCGCTGCCCTCTCCGCCTAGCGCGCTGCCGTTCTGCAACCCGCCGATCGATTGCGCGCCGATACGCAGCAGCAGATCGACCGGCATGCCGCCTTCGGCGAGCGGCATCATGAGTTCCGGCGCGAGCGGCCGGATGTACGCCGATGCGAACGCTTCGCCCGTAGTTGGCGTGAACGTGAAAGTCGGGCGATTCGACCAGGAGATATTACCGGTCGCAAGCGCATAGTCCGGCTGCGCGCCTGAGCCGATATTGCCCGTGACGCCCGCCGTCGAATCGAATTGATACGCGGCGATGATCGAACTCACCGTGAGAAAGGCGGGCGCGTCGCCGTAACGCAAACCGATCACGGCCGCGAGTATTCCGCGTTTTTTTGCATCGCCGAGTGCTCTTGCGTAATCGACCTGATCGGCGCGCAAGCGCGTCGGGCCGAGATGCACACACGCCGTGCCCAGCAAGGCCGAGCACGAAACCGCCAGAATCGTCGCTTTTGAAATCATCGGAAGCCTGCGCGCCGGCCGCGCAAAGAGAGTGGGTCCGCGCGCACAGGTAGCAAGCGTTGTGCCCCGATATTTCAGAAGCGCAAGCGTGACCCTTCCGGAAATGACACCCTCAGGTCCGTGGCGCGCTCGATTGCGCCCGCGCCAGCAGCACTTCGCGGTCGCGCGCGTTCTGCGTGAGCGCGGCCGCGCGCTCGAATTCCGCTCGCGCTTCGGCATGGCGCGCCAGCTTTTCGAGCAGATCGCCGCGTGCGGCCGGCAGCCACGGATAGTGACGCAGCGAGGGTTCCGCACACAGCGCATCGACGAGATCGAGCGCCGCTTGCGGCCCTCGCGCCATACCCACCGCCACGGCGCGATTCAGACGCACGACGGGCGAGGCGTCGAGTTCGAGCAGCGCGTCGTAGATCGAGACGATTTGCGCCCAGTCGGTCTGCGCCGCGCTCGGCGCGCGCGCATGGCAAGCCGCGAGCGCCGCCTGCAGCGCGTATGGCCCAGGCGCACCCGCGCAGGCCGCACCGCGCGCGATCGCGGCAAGCCCGCGCCGGATCAATAGCGCGTCCCAGCGGCTGCGGTCCTGGTCGGCGAGCAGCACGGCGCGCCCTGCCCGGTCCACACGCGCGGGCAAGCGTGAAGCCTGCAGTTCCATCAAGGCAACGAGGCCGTGAGCCTCGCCCTCGAGCGGCACGAGTTCCGCCAGCATGCGGCCTAGCCGCAGGGCTTCTTCGCACAGCGCAGGGCGCGTCCAGTCCGGGCCCGCCGTGGCCGTATAGCCTTCGTTGAAGATCAGATAAATCACTTCGAATACCGAAGCAAGCCGCGGCTCGAGGTCGGCGAGGCGCGGCACTTCGAACGGGACTTTCGCCGCCGCGAGCGTGCGCTTGGCCCGCACGATGCGCTGCGCGACGGTTGCCTCCGGCACGAGGAACGCGCGCGCGATCTCAGCCGTAGTGAGGCCGCCGAGCAGACGCAGCGTGAGCGCGGCGCGTCCCTCCTTCGGCAACACCGGATGACACGCCACGAACACGAGCCGCAGCAAGTCGTCGCCGATCTCGTCCTCGCGCGCGGCGTCGAGCGCCTCCACGAAGTCGGGCGCGAAGTGCGCTTCGAGCGCTTCGAGGTCCGCGCCCATCGCCTCGTGCGCGCGCGCATGTGAGGCCGCGCGACGCAGCCGGTCGAGGGCGCGATGTTTCGCGGCGGTCATGAGCCACGCTCCGGGGTTCTCGGGAATGCCGCTCACAGGCCAGCTTTCCAGCGCGGCGACGAACGCGTCCTGCGCGATTTCCTCGGCCACGCCCACGTCGCGCACGATGCGCCCGGCGTGGGCGATCACCTTCGCCGTCTCGATGCGCCACACGGCCTCGACCGTGCGGCGCGTCGCCGTGAGTGGGTCGTGAGGGTCGCGCGCCTGCGTCACGAGCCGTGCGCGCCCTTTTCGATCGCGGCGGGCGACATGTACATCAGTTCCCAGATGTGGCCATCGGGGTCTTCGAAGCTGCGGCCGTACATGTCGGTGCCGCACTCCATCGGCGGGCGCTTCGAGGTGCCGCCCGCCGCGAGCGCCTTGTCGACGAGTCCCTCCACTTCCTCGCGCGACACGCACGAGAGGCAGGTCAGCACCTCGGTGCTTTCGCGGGCGTCCACGAGCGCCTTGTCGGTGAAGCCGCGCATGAAATCGAGGGTGAGCAGCATGGCGTACATGTTCTCGCCCAACACCATGCAGGCGGCCTGGTCGTTGGTGAATTTCGGGTCGAACTTGAAGCCGAGCTGGCCGAAGAAGTCCATCGAGCGCTTGAGGTCGCGCACGCCCAGATTGACGAAGATGTGCTTATGCATGTTTGGAGCCTCACGGTGATCGAGCAAATGCTCAGGATGCCTTACGTTGTTCCTGCAGCTGGCGAAAACTCGCGACGCCCTCGCACTGCGGAAGTTCGTCGAGTTCATAGAGCTGCCGCACTTCGACCTCGCCCTCGGTGTGCTTGCCGAATGGCGACGGGAACCGGCGCGCCCATTCGAGCGCTTCGTCGCGCGAGCGGACCTGGATGAGCGTATAGCCGGCGATCAACTCCTTCGTTTCGGCGAACGGGCCGTCGAGGATCGTGGGCTTGCCGTTCGTGTAGTGCACGCGGAAGCCGCGCGAGCTGGGCTGCAGGCCCGAGGCGTCGAGCAGCACGCCGGCCTTCGCCAGTTCCTCGTGATAGCGGGCCATTTCGGCGAATACTTCGACGTCGTCGGGCGGCTCGCCCGCTTCGGTCAGCGCATTGGCGCGCACCATGATCATGAATCGCATTGTCTACTCCTGAGTGTGACGTTCGGGTCGTTCGAGGCAAGCGGCACCCTTGGGTGCGCTCATGAACACGACGCGCGGGGCGCACGGAAATCGACAACGGACAGCGAAATCTCTTGCGTGCCTGGGGAAACTACCTGGAGAGGCACCCCTTCAGCGGAAACACGGACCAGTTTCGCGCACTTCGACGCTCGCCCATTGCGCCGCGGGACAGCGCTGCGCGATGGCCAGTGCCTCGTCGCGCGTTGCGCAATCGACAAGGAAAAAGCCGCCGATCATCTCCTTCGCCTCGGCGAACGGGCCATCGATGATGCTCGCGCGGCCTTCGCGCACCTGCACGCGTGCGCCGCCGGTGTCGGAGGTGAGCGCGTGCGCGTCGATCAGCTTGCCCTCGGCGGCGAGTTCGTCGGCGAACGCGACCATGCGCGCGTAAAGCGTCTCGCCTTCGGATGGCGCGCGCGTCTCGCGCTGGCCGCGCGGCTCGGCGATGAGCAGCATGAATGGCATGAAGGTGTCCTCTCAGTCAGCCTGCGATCCTGAAAGGCAAGAGTCTATTCCAGAAGGAGCGATGCGCGTCGCGACCGGGCGCGCTTTGAGGCGCTCACGCGTAGCGCGCGAGGAAAAGATCGGCGGACGACTCGGCGACCTGGCGCTGCTGCGCGTCGTCGAGCGGAGGCTGGCCCATTGCGACCTGCGGCCAGAAGGCGAATGCCTTCACGATGCCGTGCAGTTGCTGCGAGGCGAATGCGGGGTCGGTCGTTTTCAGGCGGCCGTCGGCGGCGGCCGCGCGCACCCAGACCGTGAGGTCCTCTTCGCGCGCGCCGATGCGGGCCACCATGTCGCGCGCACGCTCAGGCGAATGGATGCCCGCCGCGATCGCCACGCGCGCGAGCTTGAAGAACGCTTCGTCGCTCAGGAGCCGCAGCTTGCGCATCAACAGCTCGACGAGCTGCGTGCGCAGCGGCTCGCCGGCGCGGTAGGCCGGCGCATCGGCGGTCGCGCTCGCGTCCCAGAGCTGGCACAGGATCGACGCGAACAGCGCCTCCTTGCTCGGGAAATGGTTGTAGACCGTGCGCTTCGAGACGTTCGCGCGCGCCGCAATGCGATCCATGCTCGTGGCGTCGAAGCCGGAGGCCAGAAATTCGTCGATGGCCGCCGCGACGATGGCGGCGCGCTTGCGGTCGGTCAGGCGTTGAGGGGTGGCGGGGATGCAATCCATTCCCAAATCTTACACCAGACAGTTTACTTTTCGCCAGAATAAACTACACTGTGCAGTCTACTTCCTGTTTCCAAAGGCAGCCGCCGACATGACCTCGCCTTTCGCATCGCTGAGCCGTACCTTGGGCCTGAGCGCCGCACAACGCGGCCGCGAGCTCTCGTCCACCTCGCCGCAACACGATGGCGAGCGCTTTCGCAACGTGCGTCCGCGCCCGGCCGAGGGCCTCGGCAAGACGCTGAAGATCATGTGGAACATGATCTTCCACAAGCCGGGCGGCACCATGCCCGCCGGCGCGCTGCCCGTTCAGGCGCTCACGCGCGAGGAGCTCGAGGCCGCGCCCGACCGCAGCGTCTACCGGCTCGGCCATTCCACG
Source organism: Paraburkholderia sp. BR10141 (assembly GCF_056155635.1). NCBI lineage: Bacteria > Pseudomonadati > Pseudomonadota > Betaproteobacteria > Burkholderiales > Burkholderiaceae > Paraburkholderia > Paraburkholderia sp. BR10141. Next base: position 28,673 of record NZ_JBMIQH010000025.1, read on the forward strand.
CTGCTCTTCAAGCTGCGCGGCCACTTCTGGCTCACCGACCCGGTATTCGCCGAGCGCGCCTCACCGTTCCAGAACCTCGGGCCCAAGCGCTTTCATGCGCCGCCCATCGCGCTTGCCGATCTGCCGCCGCTGCGCGGCGTGATCCTCTCGCACGACCACTACGACCACCTCGACCGCGAAACCGTGCTCGCGCTCGCAGCCACGACGGGCGTATTTCTCACGCCGCTCGGCGTCGGCGACCGCTTGATCGAATGGGGCATCGACGGTGCGAAGGTGCGCCAGTTCGACTGGTGGCAAGGCGCGAATGTCGAGGGCGTCGAGTTCACCGCTACCCCGGCGCAGCATTTCTCGGGACGCAGCCTGTTCGATGGCAACAGCACGCTGTGGGCTTCGTGGGTGATCGCCGACGCCGACCTGCGCGTGTTCTTCAGCGGCGACACCGGCTACTTCGACGGCTTTCGCACGATCGGCGAGCGGCTTGGCCCCTTCGACGCGACCTTCATCGAAACCGGCGCGTACGACCCGCAATGGCCCTATGTCCACATGCAGCCCGAGGAAACGGTGCAGGCGCACGTGGATTTGCGCGGCGAGTGGCTCGTGCCGATTCACAACGGCACGTTCGATCTCGCGATGCATCGCTGGCAGGACCCGTTCGAGCGCGTGACCGGCCTCGCGCTGGCGCGCGGCGTGACGCTCTCCACACCGCGCATGGGCGAGCGGCTCGATCTGGCCGAGCCGCATCGTGGGGAGCGCTGGTGGCGTGAGGTGGCGGAAAGCGCGGAGCCGCCGCGCACGGCGCGCCGGTGGTTCGCTTGCCGCGATGCGCGCGAAGCGCAGTCCTAACTCCCATCCTCACATCTCCCTCTATATACCCCGCGCGCCATACGAACGCGCGCGGGCACACCTGCTGCTCGTTCCCCGCTTCTTCCCCTTCGCGGCAAAAGTCTCCTAAGCTTTTGCATCGGGGCTCGCATCGTACGGAGCCTCTTCATCCCGCCCCTTTACCCTTCACGGGATTTCCCCAGGCTGACAGCCCGCGATTTCTGGCATTAAATAAATCAACTTGATTTATTTAGTCGGCGACGCAGTTCCAGGCCGACCTGCTTCGCATAGGACCGGAGTGAGCGCCAAAGCGCCCACTCCGGATCGACAGGAGGAGACACGTGAGAAGTCCGCATGTCGGTCAGGGCAGCAATTCCGCCAACGTCCGCCGCTTCAACGAACGCCTGCTGCTGCAGGCGCTGCGTCGCGCGGGCGAGGCGTCGAAGGCCGACCTCGCGCGTCTCGCGAATCTCACGAGCACCGCGGTGGGCACCATCATCACCTCGCTCACGGCCAATGGCCTGATCGAGGTGAGCGGCCGCCGCGACGGCCAACGCGGCCAGCCCGCCTCGCTGCTGCGCCTGTCGCCGCGCGGCGCGTTCGCCATCGGCGTGCGGCTCGACCGGACCAACATCGAAACCGTGCTCGTGGATTTCGCGGGCCACATGATCGAGCGCCGCTCGCGCGACATGCTGCTGCCGCAACCCTCGGTCGCGCAGGAGATCGTGCAACGCGACATCGCCGAGCTATTGGGCCACCTCACGACAGAGGAACGCAGTCGCCTCGCCGGCATCGGCGTGGCGCAGCCGTACAACCTCGGCAGCTGGCTGCGCGAACTGGGCCTGCCGGCGGACACCTTCCGCGTGTGGAACGATGTCGATTTCGCGGGCGAACTCGCGCGCGCCACGGCGCTGCCCGTGTTCAGCGAAAACGACGGCAACGCGGCCGCCATCGCCGAGATCTTCTACGGCTGCGGGCGCCAGCGCGACGACTTCCTCTACCTGTTTCTCGGCCCGGCGATCGGCGGCGGCATCGCCATCGACGGCGACTGCGTGCGTGGCCTCACCGGCAACGCGGGCGATTTCGCGGTGATGCCCGTGCCGCCGAGCCGCCTGCCCTCGGCGCACAAGCCGCCCGGTCAGTGGGACATCCTGCTGTCGCGCGCGTCGCTCATCGCGCTGCGCCGCCATCTGCAGTATTGCGGCGAGACGATCGACAGCCGCGCCGATCTGGAAGCGTGCATCGCGCGCGGCCACCCCGGCGTGCAGGAGTGGCTCGACGACTGCATCGATGCGCTCGCCCCCGCGCTGCGCTCGGCATTCTGCGTGCTCGACGTGCCGGCCGTGGTGCTCGACGCCGACGTGGATGCGGGCCTCATCGACACGCTCATGCAGCGCCTGCGCCTCGCGGTCGCGGCCACCGCGCCGGAAGCGCGCGGCACGCCCGCCCTGGTGCGCGGCACCTTCGGTCCCGATGCGGGGGCGCTCGGCGCGGCCACGCTCCCCATGTTCTTCAACTTTTCGCCGCGCGCGGGCATCCTCATGGGCGCCGGCGCACAAACTTACGCTCAAGCGCAGGAGGAGAGCCATGTCGCCCTCTGAGTCCACGCCGCCGCTGCTGGAAATGCGGGGCATCACCAAGACCTTCCCCGGCGTGCGCGCACTCGACAACGTGCGCCTCACCGTCTACCCCGGCGAGGTCCATTCGCTCATGGGCGAGAACGGCGCGGGCAAGTCCACGCTGATGAAGATCCTCTCGGGCGCCTACCAGGCCGACCCCGGCGGCGAGATCCTCATCGAAGGCAAGCCGGTCGTGATCGACGGGCCGCATGCGTCGCGCGCGCTGGGCGTAGCCGTGATCTATCAGGAGCTGAGCCTCGCGCCCAATCTCTCGGTTGCCGAGAACATTCATGCGGGCCGCGAACTGCGCAAGGGCGGCCGCCGCTTCGGCACGGTCGACCGGCGCGCCATGGAGCGCGGCTGCGAAGACGTGCTCAAGCGCCTCGGCGCGAGCTTCGGACCCACCACGCTGGTCGGCTCGCTTTCCATCGCCGAACGGCAGCTGGTGGAAATCGCACGCGCAGTCCACAGCGACGCGCGCATCATCGTGATGGACGAGCCCACCACGCCGCTTTCCTCGCGCGAAACGGAACGCCTTTTCAAGCTCATCAACCAGCTGCGCGACGAAGGACTGGCGATCATCTACATCAGCCACCGCATGGCCGAGGTGTACGAGTTGTCGGACCGCGTTTCCGTGCTGCGCGACGGCAGCTACGTGGGCACGCTCATGCGCGATGCGCTCAACGCGGAAAGCCTCGTGAGCATGATGGTGGGCCGCGATATTTCGGGCTTCTACAAAAAGGCGCACGCCCCGTACGATCCGGGCAAGGTCGTGCTCACCGTGCGCGACGTGGCCGACGACAAGCGCGTGCGCGGCTGCAGCCTCGACCTGCACGCGGGCGAAGTGCTCGGCATTGCTGGCCTCGTGGGCGCGGGCCGCACCGAGCTTGCGCGCCTCATCTTCGGCGCGGAACCGCGCTTGCGCGGCCAGATCGCCATCGACGGCCAGACGCTCAACGTGCACACGCCGCGCGACGCGATCAACGCGGGCCTCGTCTACCTGACCGAAGACCGCAAGCATCAGGGCCTCTTTCTCGACATGAGCGTGCGCGACAACATCAACGTCGCCGTGGCCGGGCGCGACGCGCGCATGGGCGTGCTCGACCTCGCGCGCGGCGGCGAGCGCGCGAAGGAAGCCATCCGCTCACTCTCCATTCGCGTGCCGAACGCGCGCGTGAACGTGGGCGCGCTCTCGGGTGGCAACCAGCAGAAGGTGCTGCTTTCGCGCCTGCTGGAAACGAAGCCGCGCGTGCTGATTCTCGACGAGCCCACGCGCGGCGTCGATATCGGCGCAAAATCCGAGATCTACCGCATCATCAACGACCTCGCCAAGACCGGCGTGGGCATTATCGTGATTTCGAGCGAGCTGCCCGAGATCATCGGCGTGGCCGACCGCGTGCTCGTCATGCGCGAAGGCGTGTTCGCCGGCGAGCTTGGCGGCTACTCCGGCAAACCCATCAGCCAGGAAGCGATCATCGAACTCGCCACCGGCTCGCAGCACGCGCTCGACGAAGCCGCTTGACCTTCACCGCATACGCAAGAAACGTCCCTCAGGAGTACGACATGAAAAGCATTCTTCCCCGGCACGGTGTCGCGGCCTCGCCCACACAGCCCGCGCAAGGCGCTCAACCCGCACGCAGCGTCGCGGTCGACGGTCATCGCCAGCGCATGAAGTCGCTCGTGCGCACCGCCGGCATGCTGCCGGTGCTGGTGCTGCTGTGCATCGGCTTCGGTCTGCTCACCGATGGCTTCTTCACGCTGGAGAATCTTTCGATCGTCACGCAGCAGGCGTCGATCAACATCGTGCTCGCCGCCGGTATGACCTTCGTGATTCTCACGGGCGGCATCGACCTCTCGGTGGGCTCGGTACTGGCCGCTGCCGCGATGGCCGCCATGATCGGCTCGAACTTCGCGGGCTGGGGCTGGGTCGGCGTGCCCATGGCGCTCGCGGTGGGCCTCGGCTTCGGCCTCATCAACGGCGCGCTCATCGCGCTGCTGCGCCTGCCGCCGTTCATCGTCACGCTCGGCTCGCTCACGGCGGTGCGCGGCATCGCGCGCCTCATGGGTCACGACACCACGATCTTCAACCCGCAGTTGTCGTTCGCCTTCATCGGCAACGGCACGGTGCTCGGCGTGCCCTGGCTCGTGATCATCGCGCTCGTGGTGGTGGCCGGCTCGTGGTTCGTGCTGCGCCGTACCGTGCTCGGCCTGCGCATCTACTCGGTGGGCGGCAACCCGGAAGCGGCGCGCCTCTCGGGCATCAAGGTGTGGGGCATCGAGATGTTCGTCTATGCCGTGTCGGGCCTGCTCGCGGGTCTCGGCGCGGTGATGTCGGCGGCCCGTCTCTACGCAGCCAACGGCCTGCAACTGGGCCAGTCCTACGAACTCGACGCGATCGCCGCGGTGATTCTGGGCGGCACGAGCTTCGTGGGCGGCGTGGGCTCGATCATCGGCACGCTGATCGGCGCGCTCATCATCGCCGTCCTGACCAATGGCCTCGTGCTGCTCGGCGTCTCGGACATCTGGCAGTACATCATCAAGGGTCTCGTGATCGTCGGCGCCGTGGCGCTCGACCGCTACCGCCAGCGCGGCTCAGCCCGTACCTAAGCGAACATTCGATACAGCATCAGCCAGAAACAGGCGCGAGCGCAGGCGGTCCTGCTGCGCTCGCCCGGAAAGCACCCAAACAGGACCCCTCAGGAGACAACCTCATGTTCAAGAAAAAAGTCGTTCTCGCCGCAGCCGCCCTCACGTTCGGTTTCGCACTGCAAGGCGCGCATGCCGCCGACAAGCAGCTCAAGTCGATCGGCATTACCGTGGGTTCGCTCGGCAACCCGTACTTCGTGACGATCGTGCAGGGTGCGGAAGCGAAGGCCAAACAGATCAACCCGAATGCCAAGGTCACGGCCGTTTCCGCCGACTACGACCTCAACAAGCAGTTCACGCAGATCGACAACTTCATCTCGGCGCACGTGGACATGATCCTCCTGAACGCGACCGATCCGAAGGCGATCTTGCCGGCGGTGAAGAAGGCGCAGGCGGCCGGTATCGTGGTGATGGCCGTGGACGTGGCCGCCGCGGGCGCCGACGCCACCGTGCAGACCGACAACGTGAAGGCCGGCGAGATCTCGTGCGAATACCTCGCGAAAAAGATCAACAACACCGGCAACGTGATCATCCAGAACGGGCCGCAGGTCTCGGCCGTGATCGACCGCGTGAACGGCTGCAAGCAGGTGCTCGCGAAGACGCCCGGCATCAAGATCCTCTCCGACGACCAGGACGCCAAGGGCTCGCGTGAAGGCGGCATGAACGTGATGCAGGGCTACCTCACGCGCTTCCCGAAGATTGCCGGCGTGTTCGCCATCAACGACCCGCAGGCCATTGGCAGCGACCTTGCCGCGAAGCAGCTGCATCGCACCAACATCGTGATCACGTCGGTGGACGGCGCGCCCGATATCGAAACGGCGCTCAAGACCGATACGCTGGTGCAGGCCTCGGCGAGCCAGGACCCGTGGAAGATGGCGCAAACGGCCGTGCAGGTGGGCTACGACATCATGAACGGCAAGAAGCCCGCCAACCCGATGATCGAAATGACGCCGCAGCTCGTCACGCGCGACAACGTGGGCAGCTACAAGGGCTGGTCGTCGCAGCACTAAGCCCTGGCGTTGCATGAGCACGGGATCGCCCGTGCTCATGCAGTCAAGCAAGCACGGCGTCCTTCGTCACCACGCGGCGCGGAATGATTTTCAGGTCGTAGAACGTGTCCGCGATCTTCTGCTGCTGCGCGATCACGGCGGCGTCGATGGGCCGATATTCATGCGCGTAGTGCGTGAGGCCGGTCTGGATCGTCGCCGCATCGAGGCCCTGGATCGGTGAGAGTTTCGCGGCCGCCGCCGCCGTGTTGGCGCGCACCCATTGCCCCGTCTTGCCGAGTTCGTCCAGCGCGATCGCCAGCGCGTCCTTGCGGTTTTGCGCGAATTCGCGCTGGCTCAGGAAGAACTGATGATGGCTCGCCACGCCGCTGGCATCGGCAAGCAGGCGTGCGCCGTCCTGCGATTCGACAGCCGCGAGGAACGGGTCCCAGATCGCCCACGCATCGATGGCGCCGCTTTGCAGCGCCGCGCGCGCGTCGGCGGGCGCCAGATACACAGGCTGCACGTCGCCAATGGAAAGACCCTGCTTTTGCAGCAGCGCGACGAGAAACCAGTGCACGTCCGAGCCGCGATTCAGGCCGATCTTCCTGCCCTTCAGTCCCGCCACGTCACGGATCGGCGAGTTTTTCGCCACCACCACACCTTCCGCGTGCGGCGTGGGCAACTCGTACGCCGTGTAGACGAAGTCCGCGCCCGCGGCCTGGGCAAACACCGGCGGCGCCTCGCCCACATAGCCGAAGTCGATCGCGCCCACGTTCAAGCCTTCGAGCAATTGCGGGCCGGCCGGGAATTCGGTCCACGATACCTTGATGCCGAGCGGCGCGAGGCGCGTTTCGAGCGTGCCGTTGGCCTTGAGCAGCACGAGCGTGCTCGCGGCCTTCTGGTAGCCGATGCGGAACTGGTCGGGCTGATATTTCGCGAACGCAGTGGCGGGCAGCGCCGCGCCGGCGAGCGTTGCGCCCAGCGTGGCGAGGAAGTGGCGGCGGGTATAAGGTCTGGGCGACGTGGGGCGAGTCATCTTCAGCGCTTCCGTGTTGGCATGGGGCATGCACCCACACGGCACAGCCCTCGAAGCGTTGATGCTACCGGGCCGCACGCGTTCGCAGAACCGATGTTTCGCGCTAAGCAAATCACGCCGGCAGGAATACGCGGGCACCCTATGTGCCGGCCGTCATGTGCGGATTGGGCGACATATGCGCCCCGTTCGCGCGATACCAGCGCACGAACGCCTCCGACGGCATGGGCCTCGCGTAGAAAAAGCCCTGGATATACGTGACGCCGCGCGCACATAGATAGTCGCGCTGCACCTGCGTTTCCACCCCCTCGGCCACGAGCCGCGCGCCAAGGCTATGCGCGAGATCGATAATGGCGTCGAGCACGGCCGCCTTGCTGCCTTGCGCATCGATGGTGAGCACGAAGCCGCGATCGATCTTCAGGATATCGAACGGAAATTTCTCGAGATAGGAGAGCGAGCAATATCCCATGCCGAAGTCGTCGATGGCGACCCTCACGCCCTCGCGCCGCAAGGTCACCAGATTGCTGCGCGCCTGCTCGGTATTGCGCACCAGCGTACGCTCGGTGATCTCCAGCGTGATCGTCGCGCCGTGCGGCGCCACGGCCGTGCGCAGCGCCTGCACGTCGCTCACGAGCTGTACGCCCGACAGATGCTCGGGCGCGAAGTTGACACCGAGGTGAAAGCCCGGCGCGACCTCCCATGTGGCGACGTCGCGCTCGATGAGCTTCAGCAGATGCTGCGTGAGCGGCACGATCACGTGCTCTTCTTCGGCTACCTGAATGAACTCGTCCGGACGGATCGCGCCCGTGCCTGGCCGCACCCAGCGCAGCAAGGCCTCCACGCCCTCGCAGCGCCCCGTTTCGACGCCGTAGAGCGGCTGATATTCGACATGGAATTCGTTCGCGCGTATGGCTCGCAGCAGTTGTTCGCGGCGCGACTGCCCGCTTTGCTGCAAGCGGCGCACGAGCCAGACGAGCCACGCCGAGAAGGCAGCCGCCCACGGCATGTAGCGCAGCAACAGGGCACGCCAGTTCTCCAGAATGCGCTCGGGCCGCCCATAGATCTTCAGATCGATTGTGGCGCCCGACATGCGCTTTTGCACATCGACCAGCAACGGTGCGCCACGCACGTTCACGAGCGCCATGGCTTCGCGCAGCACGGCGCCCTCGCCCACCCTCAACTCGGCCTGGCGAAACACCGTGAGCGGGGCCGCGCCATGCAGCAGGTCCAGCAGATACTGCACGTCCACCACGGCCACGACCGCGCGCCCCGCTTCGCCCGCGACGCCCACCAGCAGCGAGGGGCGGTTGCGCACCATCGGCGTGTCGTCGACGATCAGCAGCCACTCGTCCTGCGAGGCCTGCGCGCTGCCATTGAGCCAGCCGCCATCGGGGACCGCCTGTTGCGAGTACGCGGACGAGCAGTCGATGCGGCCTTCGTAAAGGATGTCGAGCTTGCGCACATAGGGCACGGCGGCGGCCTTGCGCGTGAGATCCGGCGAGAGCGTATCGCACGCTTCGTTCGCACGCGGCGCGAACGTGCGCGCCGCACTCTGCGCCGTCTCGACGATCGACACCACCTGCCCGACGATAAACGCAGAAGCGAGGCTCGCCTCGCGCTGCGCAATGCGTTCGGCCTCGTAACGCCCGAGCGCGACGCACAGCAGGATCGGAATCAGCGCCACGACCAGCAGCACGAGCAAACGCGAGACTCGCGAGCGGACCGCGCCGGGGTTGGGCGAGACTTCGGGCAAGGCGTCCTCCGCACCAGGGCCGTCATGGGAGCGGCTACGGTATGACGCCAACATACACCAACGCGCCAGCAGCGGGCGCGCGCGGTGCCCCGCGCACGCAAACGTCAGCAAACATGAACGCTCATCATGCGCATTCGATGTGGTTGCGGCCGCCCTTTTGCGCGCGCTAGCGCGCGAAGTCGCTGCGCTTGAGCGCAGCTTCGGCGCTCACGCGCTCCTGAATGCGCCGCGCGACGCTTTGGGCGCCTTCGAGATCGCCGGCGACCCCGCAAGCCTCAGGTGTCGCCGCGCCGGCGGAACACCCACCATCCCAGCAGCGCCGTGAAGGTCGCGACGAGCACCACCATGAGCCAGAAGCCGTGGCGGTTTTCCGCGAGCGGAATGCCGCCCACGTTCATGCCGAAAAAACCCGCGACGATGTTGATCGGCAGAGCGAGCACGGTGACGAGCGTGAGCGTGAAAAGCGTGCGGTTGTTCTGCTCTTCGAGACGCGCGGCAATTTCTTCCTGCAGGAGCTTGATGCGCTCGACGAGTCCGGCCATGTCGCCCAGCACGAGCGAGAACTCCTCGGTCGCCTCGCGCAGGTCCTGCATGTCCGGTGTCTGGAGCCAGCGTGGCGGGCGCGCGAGCAGACGGAAAATCGAGCCCGGCTCCGGCGCGAGCATGCGTTGCAGGCGCACCAGAATGCGCCGCATGGCGGCGAGTTCATGGCGGCTCGCAGAGCGGCGCGAGGCGAGAAACTGGTCCTCGGCGCGATCGACGTCGACACTCGTGCGGCGCACGATCTCCACCATGAGGTCCGCCTGGTCGCGCATCAGGTGGATCAGCAGCTCGGCCGGCGAACGGAACGTCTCGCCGTTGCGCACATAGCCGCGCAGACGGTCGATTGAGCGCAGCGGCTTCAGGCGCGCCGTGACGAGAATGCGCTCGTGCGTGTACGACCAGAGCGTCGCGATCTGCGAGGGCGTGAGTTCGAAATCGAACATCACGTCGTTGACCACGGCGAACAGCCCGTTGTCCACGTGTTCGATACGCGTGGAGTGCGAGCCTTCCACGAGCATCTCGAAGAAGGCGTCGGGCAGGTCGAGATGCGCGCGCATCCACGGTTGCGCCGCGGCGTGGGCGAGATTGAAGTGCAGCCAGTAAAACGTGTCGTCGCGCGCGGCCTGCGGCTCGCCGCTTTCGTGCGTGTGCCGCAACGCCTCAAGGACGTCGTCGCACGAGACGGGCTGCCCAGGCTGGCCCGGCGTGAAGCGAAAACCGCAAATGAGGCCCGACAGGTCGGCGCCATACGTTGCGACGGACGAAGCGAAATCCATGGTCGTCATGGCCGGTTGATCGGCGCACAGCATGCCACACGCGTGCTTTGACAGGCAAGCGCGCGAATCGATGCGCCGACACGCGCGGGTCATGTGCCCATGTTAAGCCACGCCGGCCAAGCCGAGCTGGGTGCGGCCGAGCGGCGTGAGATCCGCCACGCCCGCCCGATCCGCCAGATCGGCTTCGATATGCTCGGGGGGGAAGTCGGGCGGGCTGCGGCCTTCGAGAAAGCTCGGCAACTGGCGCTGCAAATAAGCATCGTTCTTCGCGCAACCCGGCGTGGCCGGAATGTACATCACATTGCTGTAGCCGGTGCCGCGGTGCTCGTCTTCCACGGAGTGAATCACATCGCAGTGCCAGAACACGGTGTCGCCGGGCTGCATCTGAGGAATCGAAATCAGTGCGTCGATCAGCGGCGCATGCCACTCGGCGCTGATCGGCAGCCCACGGCCCGGCTGGGCGCCGCACAAGTCGTCCTCGGCCACGTCGTCCTGCAGCGCGCGCAAGAGGACGTACGCCATGGCGTTGGCAATGGGCACGATCTGCAGCGTGCCGTCGCCGGGGCCCTGCGGCGTAAGCGCGGTCCAGCCCTGGAAGGTGCGGAACATCGAAGAGGCGATGCGCGAGGGAATCTCGCTCGCGTGCGTGCGGTACGCGCCGTCGAACGGGTCGTAGCGCCGCCAGTCGCCTGAGAACACATGGCGATAGACCTGGCGGAAATTCTCGTCGACCCAGCGCTCGACCGCACCGCCGTCACAATGCGCGGCGAGGCCGGGCGCAGCCGTTCCGGGCGGCCGGCGCCGCAGACGGTCGGCGTAGACTGGCACGACATCGGGATCGAAATGCACGCGCCCTTCGCTCTCGTGACGCCACAGGCGGTTGAGGAAGACGCGCGCGGCCGTCAGTTCGGCGGACTCGCGCGCCTGCACCTGCGGCCGCGACCAGTAGAGGCCATAGATCAACGGGCGGCTCGCCTGCGGCGGGAGGGCATTGCGCTGGGCCGCGCGTTCGGCGGCACGGGCATCGAGGTCGTTGCGCGCCACGTACTCGGCAATTTCGTCGTCCCAGCGAGCGGCCTGCTCCGGCTCGAACACGCGGCGGATCACACAGGCGCCGCGCGCCTTCACGAGCGCGATCGCCTCGGGGCTCACGCGCTGCGCCTGAATGTCGGCGAACGCGATCTCCGGAATCACACCCTCGCCCGCCTCGCGCAGCCGGGCGATGTGCCGCGCTTCTTCGCCTATGGCCTGCGCGACCTCCTCGAACACTTCGCGATAGTTCGGCAGTTGCGCGCGCAACATCCGCTTGGCCTGCCGGATCGCGGCCGGGAGATCGTCGATTTGAAGTGCCGCCATGCGTGTCTCCATCGGGGTTGAATGCCGTCGTTTGATCGCAAGCATACGCCTCAATGGCGCTCGTCTGGCGTTAGCCGATTGGCATCGCTCTCATCAGGTGTTCGAATTTTTAACAGATAAACTTGCAAGTCTACCTGTTTATCTTCATGATTCGATGACACATCCCAGCCGAATCCGTGTGAATCGCCATGTCTGCCAAAACCCCTGAACCCGCCGTCATCGACCTCATGCAGGCGATCGGCATGCTCGTGCGTCGCACGCGCAACGAGTCTTATGCGGGCGCTCTCTCGATGACCGAGTCCGTCGTCATGTCGCGGCTCGCCAACGACGGTCCCGCCACGATTGCCGCGCTCGCCCGCGCCGAAGGCATGCGGCCCCAGTCGATGGGCGCCACCGTCGCGGCGCTCGAGGAGATGGCCCTCGTCACGCGTACGCCTCACGCGACCGATGGCCGTCAGCTCCTCATCGATCTGACGCAAAAGGGCAGGCAACTGCGCAAGCAGACCCGCGACGCGAAACAACTGTGGCTCTCGCAAGCCATCGCGGACCTCGACGAAGACGAGCGCGCCACGCTTTTCAAGGCGGGCGACATCATGAGAAGGCTGGCCGAACGATGAGCGGCACGCGTGAGCCCGGCGGTGCCGGCAACCGGATTCCCGCGTCGGTCTGGAAGGTCGCCATCGTCGTCTCCATCGGCTCGTTCATGGCGCAGATGGATTCGACGCTCGTAAACGTCTCCCTCTCGGCCATCGGCGATGCGCTCCACTCGCCCGTTGCCACGACGCAGTGGATCATGAGCGGCTACCTGCTGGCCATGGCGCTCATGCTTCCGCTCAACGGCTGGCTGGTGGACCGCGTCGGCGCGAAGCGGCTCTATCTCTTCGCCTTCACGGCCTTCACGCTCGCTTCGGTACTGTGCGGCGCGGCGCAAAACATGGGGGAACTGATCGGTGCGCGCATCGTTCAGGGCCTCGTGGCCGGGCTGCTCGCACCCATGGCGCAGATGATGATCGGGCGCGTCGCGGGCAAGAACATGGAGCGCGTGATGGGCTACGCCACGCTGCCCATCCTGCTCGGGCCGATCCTCGGCCCGGTGCTCGCCGGCGCCGTACTCGCGCGGGCCGCCTGGCCCTGGCTCTTTTTGATCAACGTACCGGTCGGCATACTCGGCGTCGCACTGGCCGCACGTTTGCTGGCGCCCGACGCCGCTCGACCGCAAAGGCGCCGCTTCGATTTCGCGGGCTTTGCGTTGATCTCGCCTGGTCTCGCCATGCTTGTCTATGGATTCCAGAGCGCCATGCACGCCGAAGGCGCGGGGTTTCTGCTAGCCGGTGCTGCGCTGCTCGCGGGATTCGTGTGGCACTCGCTACGCCGGCCAACGACAGCGCTGATCGACGTGCGCCTCTTTGCGAACCGGACGTTCGCGGTTCCCGCCATCACGCAATTCTTCGCCAACGGCATCATGTACGGACGGCAGCTTGCCGTTCCGCTCTACCTCATAGCGGGCTGCGGCCTGAGCGCCGCGCATGCGGGCTGGCTGCTCGCGGCCACGGGCGCAGGCATGATGGCCTCATTCGCCTGCATGGGTTTTCTCACCGAGCGTCTGGGCTGCCGCGCGCTCGCGGCAGGCGGCGCGCTGCTGGCGCTCGTCGCCACGCTTGCGTTCTTGTGGATGAGCGGCCATGCGTTTTCCACGAGCCTCGCGTTGGCGAGTCTCTTTATCGCGGGCGCGGGTCAGGGAACCATTAGCATTCCTTCGATTTCCGCCGCGTATGCCCGCATACCGAAGGCGCGGCTTCCCGTGGCGAACACCGCGTTGAATATCGCGCAAAGAATTGGCGGCCCGGTCGCCACGACGCTCATCTCCATCGCGGTTTCTCTCGCCGTGCCGAGTTCTTCCGCCGCCGAACCGCGGCAATTCCTGCCGGCCTTCGCGGCACTCTGCGGGCTGCATCTCCTGTGCTTCGCGGCGGCCATGCTGCTGCCGGCGCGAGTACGTCGCGCAAACGATGGCTGACGCCCCGCTTACGCCATTTCATCTGCCGCACTTCGGCGCTGCCGCCGGAAGAACTGCCACATCATTGCCATCGCGTCGGGGCCTCGGTCCGAATGAAACGCTTCGCGCGGATCGCCGCCGCTCCATGCATGCCCGAGGCCGCGAACCACGCATACACGCACGACGAGCCTGCCCGACTTGACGTAGTCGGTATACGCCACCGCGTCGCGACTATAGGTCCGGATCTCGCCGACGCGTAATTCGCCCTGCGTGTCGAGCAGCCGGTTGACACGCGCGAACTGCATGCCGAGCTGCACGGCGTTGCGCTTTGCCACGACCGCGTCGATTTCGCCCTGCACGACGAAGGCCGGCACACCGGGATGGGCGGCGACATCGACAGCGGCATCGACCAGATGCACCGGGTCTTCGCGGCTACCGTGGCGCATGACGCTCATCGCGCTCATGGTGGAACTGGCCGCGTCGAAAACCGGGCCCGAATGCAGGCCCACTGCCGCGAACCGCCACGGATGGCGCATCGCGAGCACGGACGCAAGCCCCGCTCCCGCCGAGATGCCCGCCAGGTAGATGCGCTCGTGATCGAATCCGTGCTCGCGCGCGATGGCATCGACGAGCGAGCCGACCGCTGGCGCTTCCGACTGCGCATGATCGCCGTGCCAGTGCCAGCATCGCTGTGCGTGCGCCGTTTTCGCCTGCTCGGGAAGCAGCACGCCGAAACCCGCGCGATCCGCCAGCCGGCAAACCCGCGTGCCCGCGGCGAACGACTCCGCCGTCTGCTTGCAGCCGTGCAGCATGACCACGAGCGGCAGGCCCGTGGCGCTGGCCGCACCGGCGGGCAAATAGAGCGCATACGCGAGATGGTTGACGAGATGCCCGGCCCTGGGCGGCGCGGAATGATAGGAGCGGATCCACCTGCCGGCCGTGCCCGTCGGCTGCGCACGCCCCACATGCGCCTTCCCGGCGCGCCTCGCCGGTTTGGCTGCCGGCCTCGCGACCTGCGCGGCCTTGGCGGGCGCCGTTTTGCGTGCGGCGGCCCTTTTCTTCGGTCGCGGTGCGCTCATGCGGGTGAGCAATTCGAGACCTTTGAGCCAGACGCTGGTCTTTTTCCTGGGCATGAGCAATGGCGGCAGGGCGATTTGTTCACGTCACGCCAGGCGGCACACGGCGGACAGCGCAAATACAACGATCACAGCGATCGCGCCGCTGCGAGTACGACCATCATAACGGCCCTGACCTCGCGCTGAATTTTGCGTGACCGCGCGCCCTCCGCGTCACACGTGTTGCGGCGCTATAATTTCGGCCACCACCGCACGAGACGACCGCCGAACCGTTCGGCATTATCCGCTTTGCGTCATCCCCGTGACTGCTTCCACGCCAAACGCCTCGCCGCGCCCCACGCTGTTCGGACTCTTTCTGATCTTCAGCCGCATCGGCATGACGAGCTTTGGCGGCGGCTTGAGCGGCTGGCTGTTGCGCGAATTCGTCCACGATCGCGACTGGATCAGCGAAGAGGACTTTCTCAACGGCCTCGCCCTCTCGCAGGCGCTGCCCGGCATCAACGTGAAAAACATGGCGATCTGGATCGGGCACCGGCTGCTCGGCTGGCGCGGCGCCGCCGTGGCCGTAACGGGCATCCTCGTGCCGTCCGCGTGTCTGATCGTCGTGATCGGCAGCGTGGTCGGCGCGCTCATCTTCCATCCACTCACGCAGATTCTGATCGCAGGCGCCGCCGCGGCGGCCACGGGGTTGTCGCTGTCGATGGGCGTCGTCACCGCTCGGCGCGTGAGGCGGCAGGGGCTTGCGCTGCTGCTCATGGCAGCGACCTTTCTTGCGATCGGCATTCTGCGTTTGTCGCTGGTATGGGTGGTCGTGGCAGGCGGCACCGTGAGCGTGCTCTACGAATACGCAGCGATCCGCCGGGGTGCGCGATGAATGGACGCCTGCTCGGTCAGCTAGCCGCCATTTTCGCGCCACTTTCGCTCGTGACGATCGGCGGCGGCCAGGCGATCGTCGCCGAAATCCAGCGCCAGGTCGTGGACGTGCATCCGTGGATGACGCATTCGCAATTCGCCGCCGACTTCGCGATTTCCCGCATGGCGCCGGGTCCCGGCTCGCTGCTCGTCACGTTGATCGGCTGGCAGGTCGCCGGCTTCTGGGGCGCGCTCGTGGCGACCGCGGCGCTCCTGCTGCCAACCGCGATCCTCATCTACGGCATCACGCATATCTGGGGTCGCTATCAAGGCGCGGCGTGGCAGCTGGCGCTCGAGCGCGGCCTGCGTCCCATCGCGGCCGGCATGATGCTCGCGGCGGGCTGGGTGCTGCTCAAGTCGCTCAACGGCGGCCTGCCCGCGAAGGCCATCGCTGTAATGTCCCTTTGCGTGTTGCTCAGAACGCGGGTGAGTCCGCTTGTCCTTCTATTTGCCGGCGCACTCGCGCTCTTTGGCGTCAGCCTGATCGGCGCGGACCTGCCGCATTGGCTCCAGGTACAGCTCACATAGAAAAATACCCCGCCGTTGCAACTCCACGGGAATAGCAATCCACCTTCAGCGGTATACCCATTGCAGTCTCCGTTGATTCGACCGTGCTCCAGCCGGTCGCCGAACCATGCTATTTCATCAGGAGTTCGAAATGATCATCCGCCGCCGCCCGCTTTTCGCCTTGCTCGTCGTGACGACTTGCATCGGCGCTGTATCCACCGCGTCCGCACAAGGACTCACGCGTGCCCAGGTGCGCGAACAGTTGATCGAAGCGCAGGCCAACGGTTCGCAATTCGTGACCGATAGCTCGTATCCAGACGTGAGCCCCATCTCCGCGCAGCAAGTCGCGCGTGCGAAGGCACAGCATCAACAGCAGGAACCGGGCGGCATGGGCGCGCCCATGCAGGGCACGAGCGACGCCGGCGCACCGCACACGACGACGTGTGTCGGGCCGGTGAGCTTCTGCAACCTGTATTCGGGTAGCTGAAAGCGATCGCGATACGCACTCGCGCCGCCCCCCAGAGCCGAACGCCCCGCTCGCAACGAGCGGGGCATCTCGCGCACCTGTTCGGCGTCGCCCCCTCCCTTTCCTGAGCAGCCTGATCAGCCGCAAAGTCAGCAAAGCGTCATCTTCGATGCGCCGCGCATGCGTCGTTACGCCTGAGTGCCGATTTGCGTGCGCTACAGGACAAACCCTGCCCCCCAATTGCCTTGTGGCGTGACTACACTATGGTCGTCGGCACTCGTTTGCTATCCGCGATCGCGTGCCGCCCGCCAGCACGATGACCACTGGGAGGTGTGCTGTGCTCCGCCTGACCTTCGCCCGCACTTCGCGCCCTGCGGCGGCGCTTGCCCTCGCGCTTGCCAGCGCTTTCTGTTACGAGGCGAACGCCGCAACGCCGCCTCCGGCCGCCACCAAACCGCCCGCCAACAAAGCCGCCGCCAATAAGGCCGCTAACGACAAGGCGGCAAGCGCTACGGCGGCTGGCGACAAAGCGGCTGGCGACAAAGCCGCCGCCCCGAAGGCTAGCGCCGAGGCCACCGCGCCGGCGGCCGTGGCCACACCCGACTTCTTCTCGCTCGCCGAGCGCTACGGCCCCGCCGTCGTGCACGTGATCGCGCGCAGCCCCGACGACCCGTCCGCGCCGCCCGAGCAGGAAGCCATCGACGACGCCGATCCTTTCTTCGCGTTCTTCAGTCGCGCGCCGAAGCCGGCGTCCGACGCCGAGGCCGGCGGACCGCGCGTGATGACGGGCGCGGGCTCCGGCTTCATCGTCAGCCCCGATGGCGTCGTGCTGACCACGGCGCATATCGTCGACAGCGCCGAGCAAGTGACCGTGCGGCTGACGGACAAGCGCGAGTTCAAGGCGGAGGTCGTCGCCGTCGACCCGCAAAGCGACGTTGCCGTGCTGCAGATCGACGGCCACGATCTGCCGTTCGTCAAGCTAGCCGATACGGCGAAGGTGCACGCCGGCGAACCGGTGCTGTCGATCGGGTCGCCGGACAGCTATCAGAACACCGTGACGACGGGCATCCTCAGCGCGACCTCGCGCACGCTGCCCGACGGCAAGGCGTTCCCGTTCCTGCAGACCGATGTGGCGGTCAACCCCGACAACTCCGGCGGCCCGATCTTCAATCGCGCGGGCGAGGTGATCGGCATCGGCGTGCAGATTTACGCGGATGGCGGCCGCTACCAGGGCCTGACCTTTGCGATTCCAATCGACGCCGCCAACCAGTTCCGCGCCCAGTTGCAGGCGCGCAAGGCGGCGCCCGCCGCCAGCGCCAATGCGGCGAACGCGGCAAACGCGGGCAACGGCGGCACGATCCGGACGTTCGGCATGCAGGTCGAGGACGTGAGTCCCGGGCTTGCGGCGGCGCTCGGCTTGCCGCACGCGGGCGGCGCGCTCGTCGACGCCGTCGATCCCGGCTCGCCCATCGGCAAAGCGGGTATCCGGACCGGCGACGTGATCGTGCAGGTCGGCACCAAACCCGTCGACCGGGCCGCGACGCTCGCCGCCGCGCTGGCTGCCGTGCCGCCGGCCACGCCGGCGTCGCTGAAGGTGATCCGCAACCGCCAGCCCGCGGTGGCCGGCTTCTCGAACACGGCGTTCGAGGCGAAGGCGGCGGATGCGGATGCGGCGGCGACAGGAGCGGCCGCTGGGACTGCGGGTGCGACAGCAGCTCAAGCAACCGATGCCGCACAGGCGGTGGAGAAGACCGACGCGCCGGTCGCACCCGCAGTAGCCGATCCAGTGAGCAAGGCCCCACCGTCTGACGTGAAAGCCGTCAAAACGGTGATGGCGGACCCGAACGCGCAGGCCGCCGCCGCAACACCGGCTCCGCGCCATGCCGCCGACCGACTCGGTCTGATCGCGCATGCGCTGAGCGCCGAGGAAAAGCGCTCGACCGGGTTGCCGCTTGGTTTGATGGTGGAAGCCTCCACTGGGCCGGCTGCGAGCGCGGGTGTGCGGGCTGGAGATGTCGTGCTGTCGCTCGATGACACGCTGGTCGAATCGCAGGAGCAAGCTGTCGCGCTCGAGGCGAAGGCGACGAAGAGTATGTCGCTGCTGATTCAGCGGAATAATGCGAGGAGCTTTGTGGCTGTGAAGGTCAGGTGATTGGCGCTGCGCTCGGTTCCTGGCTGCTTTCTCGCGTTGCCTTGTGTTCGCGTCGGTGTGCACACCGACGCGAAAACAAGGAAAGGCCAACCCGGCCAGGAACAACGACAAAAAACCAACCCTCACCGCGGCGTCAGCTGCGCATAAACATCATGCGCAAGCTGCAGCAACGCCTTACGATCGATCCCCCCGGAAAGCGCATACCCAAAGTCGCCATCTACCCAATAAAACACATTCACAGGCCCATCCTGATAGAGCTTGAACGCGGTGGTATTGGCGCTAGTCTTACGATGCGAGATACACAGCGTCACCCGCTCGCCACGCGCATTGTGATACATGAACTGTGCGACTTCGCCGCCGTCGTCGGCCGGCAACAACCGCCCACCCGAAAGCTCGAACCCGCTCTTCGAGAGCATCGGCGCGCGCACGTTGGTGCCGAGCCGGTTCGCGAGCCACTTCACGAAGTCCTGCTCCTGACTGTCGTCCATCGTGTCGGGACGCGCCACCGTCGGCATGTAGACCACGTGCGCGCGCGCCGCTTGCTGCGCAAAGCGCATGGTGCCATCCGCGCTCACCGCGCGTAGTTCGCCGCCGCCAGCCGCGCCTGCGGGTCCGCCCGTGCCGCTCATGCCGTAATGCATGCCCCACCCGATGCCCACGCCCAGCACGAGCGCCGCGGCGAGGCCCGCGAAGCGCGGCCAGTTTGCCGCCGGGCGCGCATTTCGCACCGCTTGCTGCGCGGGCTCAGGGGCGGCCACGCGCAGGCGCGCAGGCAGCGGCTCGTTGAGCACGCGGTCGTAACGCTCGTGCAGCAGATTGTTCAGCGCGAAGAAGTCGCTCGCGCGCGCGGCAAGCTCGGGGTTGCGCTCGAGCTCGCGCTCCACGTCGGCGCGACGCGCCTCGGATAGCGTGCCGTCCACGTAGGCGTGGATCTCGTCTTGCGTGACTGGATTTTGTTGCTCGCTCATCGCACCACCTTCAGATTCGCACGCGGGACGGAACCGGCCATGAGCGCCCGCAAGCGCTCACGTCCCCTCGACAGACGCGACATGACCGTGCCGATCGGTATGTCGAGCGCCAATGCGACATCGGCGTAACTCATCTCCTCCAGTCCTACCAGAAGCACCACCTCGCGCTGCTCCACGGGCAGACGCTGCAGCGCAAAGTCCAGATCGCGCACTTCGAGCGCCCCCGTCTGCGCGGCGGGCACGGCGTAGTCGGTTTCGGGCACGCTGTCGTCATCGACGGAAACGTGCGCCCCGCGCGCCGCCGATTTGCGCACCTGGTTTACGAACAGGTTGTGCATGATCGTGAAGAGCCAGGCGCGCAGATCGGTGCCCGAACGGAACAACTCCGTGCGGGCGATAGCGCGCTCGAGCGTGTCCTGCACGAGATCGTCCGCAAGCTCGCGGTTGTTGATCAGCGCGCGCGCGTAGCGTCGCAGGCGCGGCACGTGTTCTATCAGCTCGTCACGGATGTCCATGTTTCATCCTGGATTGCCGCAAGGGTCATTGCGCGGTTTGCATCCTCGGGCGGATTCACGATCCTTCGCCTTCGCGCGCCGGCTGCGCGGCGAGCGTCGCGAGGTCCGCCGCGCGCATCAAGCCGCGCGTTTGGGCGTTGCCCGCGAGCACCCAGCGCGTGCCGTGCTCGCGCCACATCAGGAGCCGCAGCGGCCCCGCGCGGTGTGCGCTCCACTGCGGGGCCGCGCCGGCCAGCCACGCGCGGCTCGCGAGCAGCACCACGCGCTCGCCCTGGTTGTTCTCGTACACATAGCGCTGCGCACTCGCAAACGGGCCAACCCGCACTTCGCCACCGCCGAGAAAATGCAGGCCCGCCGCGCCGAAATCGAACGGCGCACGCGCCGCGCCCGCTTCCAGCGCCTCCGGCTGCCCGTTTTCGGCTTCCATCAGCGCCATCACCGCAGCGTTGTTCAGCACTTGTTGCGACGGCTCCGTCACGCCGATCCACGCCACTGCAGCACCCGCCATCGCCAGCGCAGCCGCGAGAGCGATAGCGTAGCGCAACGCCCGCCTGCTCCGGGCTGGCGCGGCGCGCGAGTGCGGCGTCTGCGCGGGCCGGGCCGGGTAAGCATCGCGGATCTGGGCGTTCAGACGCCGGTAGAACAGGATGCGATGCCATTCGCCGGGCTTGCCAGCGAGGTAACGCCGCACGTGCGCCGCCTGCGCGCCGGCAAGCGTGCCGTCGCTATAGGCCTGGATATCGGCTTCGGAAACCGGCGGCTCATCGAGCGGCCCGCGAAACTTCATGATCGTGAATCGACGTTGATTAGGTGGCGATGCGGGGGCTAACGCGCGGCGAGACCGGATTATTCCAGCAGGCGGCGAAATTCCCCTTTTGCGTGGCGCTCGAGCGACTTTGCGCCCCGCGGGCGGGCCATTCATCGCATCCGCATAAAAAAACGCCACATTACCCGCATTGAATAATATTTGAATTATTTCCTTAAAAGCGCATGCGAGCATCACGCCCAACTGCCGCGCATCCTGCGGCATGTTCGTAATTGACGGGAATTCAAGTGAAAAATGCTGCTCGCCTCATTGCCTTGTCGGTAGCGCTGCAAGGTCTCGCCATTCAACCCAGCGTTGCGCAAAGCACGCTCAACTACACCACGTCCTGGATCGGCAACAGCTTCGGTTTCGGCGACGGCAAGTGGATGCAGCAGGACGTACAGGCCATCGCCGTCGCGCCCGACGGCACCGTCTACGCGAACGCGCCCTGGGACGAAAGCGGCAGCGAGATCGGCGTCTACCGCGGCGGCGACAAGCTCGCGGTGGCCGGCAACACGCATGGCTGGGGCAGTGCGGGCGGCGACGCCATCGCGGCGAACAGCACCTATGTCTATGCCGCGATGTCGATCGGCAACCAGAGCAATGCTCTCGTGGGCGCGGACTATCCGCCCGCCAACCAGACCTGGTTCGGCGTGACGCGCCGGCTGCGCTCGAACGTGGCGCAGGGCGCGCCGTTCGCGAGCGGCATCGGCAACAGCGCGAACGCGACGAAAAACAGCTTCCTGCGCGTGCTCGCCGCCCCGAGCAGCAGCGACGGCGCCGTGCGCGGCCTCGCCGCCACCGACGCCGAACTGTACGTTGCCGATACCGCGGACAACCGCATCGTGGTCTACGACGCGCAAACCATGCGTCAGCTGCGTGCTTTCACCGTGCCGACGCCGGGCCGCATTGCGCTGGCCACGGACGGCACACTCTGGGTGATCCAGGGCATGCAGGACGCGAACGGCCCGAGCATCGGTCACTACCGCAAGGACGGCACCGCGCTCAACGATGCACCCGTGCTGCCTGCGGGCACCGTGCCGACCGATCTCGCCTTCGCGCCTTCCGGCCAGCTCTCGATTGCCGACAACGGCCCTTCGCAGCAGATTCTGCTTTACGCCCGCTCGTCGAGCGGCCAGTTTGCGGCCGCGGGCACGCTGGGCACGCGCCAGGGCATCTTCCACGTCGTGGAAGGCGCGCCCGGCGACTGGCGCTTCAACGGCATCACCAGCATCGGCTACGACCAGGCGGGCAACCTGTACGTCGCGCAGAACGGCCAGGGGCCGCGACCGTACGGCACCGCGCTGGTCGGCCAGGGAGCGGTGCTCGAGAGCTACGCAATGGGCACGCGCACGCTGGGCTGGCGCCTCGACGGCCTGACCTTCGTCGATGCCGCCGCCTTCGACCCCGCCAATACCGCGAACGTCTTCACCGGCTCGAAGCGCTTCACGCTCGACTACAGCCAGGCGCCCGGCAAGCAATGGACCTATGCGGGCTTCACGCTCAACCGCTTCGCGTATCCCGACGATCCCGCGCTGCACTCCACGCGCGGCGTGCGCGGCTCGCCGATGGTGCGGCGCTTCAACGGCCAGCCATTCCTCTATACGCTCGACCAGTACGCGCACTACCTGAACATCTACCGCTTCTCGAGCGCGACCGATGGCGAAGTCGCGATTCCCTCGGGCCTGCTCGCCCAGAATCCGATGCCGGGCAACTGGCCCGCCGGCCAGCCGACCTACGGCGAGTGGATGTGGCGCGACGCGAACGGCGACGGCCACGTGGACGCGAGCGAGATCACCTCGAACCCCTCGACGGGCGCGACCGTCGGCAACGGCTACTGGTGGGTGGACACGCCCGGCAACGTGTGGCTCGCCACGCCGCTTTCGGGAATTCGCGAGATGCCGATGCAAGGGCTCGACGCACAGGGGAATCCGCAGTACACCTATGCATCGTCGAAGATGTTCCCGATGCCGGCGCCGTTCAACCGCATCGCACGGATCGTCTACGTGGCCGAAACCGACACGATGTACATCACCGGCTTCACCGCGAACATTCCGTGGGATGCGTCGCACTGGAAGGAAGCCGGGCCCGTGCTCGCGCGTTACGACAACTGGTCGAGCGGTTCGCCCACGCTCACGTGGCAGGCGTCGTTGCCCTGGAACACGGGCAGCAGCCCGCAAGTGACAACGGTCGGAATCGCCGTGGCCGGCAACTATGTGTTCATCGCGGAGCTCTACACGCAGAAGGTCGACGTATACGACGCGCGCAGCGGCCAGATCGTCGGCTCGATGACGCCCGGTGCGAACGTGGGCAACACGAGCGGGTGGGTGGACATCTATATGGGCATGAGCGCCGCGCAGCGCGATAACGGCGATTACGTGGTGCTCGTGGAGGACGACGCGCGCGCCAAGATCCTGATGTACGACTGGACGCCGGGTTGAGGCGCTGCGCCTTTACGGCCGCCCCGACACGTGCGTGGAAAACGCCACGCGATTGCGGCCATCGCGCTTTGCGCGGTAAAGCGCGGCGTCGGCTTCCTCGATCAGCGCCGTCTCCGCGAGCCCCGGCGCGGGCGTGAGCGTCGCCACGCCAATGCTGATCGTGAGGTGCTCGCTCACGGCTGAACCCACGTGCGGCAACGCGAGTCCCACCACGTCGCGGCGCATTTTCTCGGCGAGCAGCCGCGCGCCCGCGCTGCCCGTGCCCGGCAGCACCACGGCGAACTCTTCGCCGCCGAAGCGCGCCACGAGGTCGCGCGGCTGACGTATCTCGCGGCGGATCGTCGTCGCCACCGAGCGCAGCACGTTGTCGCCCGCCACGTGGCCGTAGGTGTCGTTATAGGGTTTGAAGTAGTCCACGTCGATCATCAGCAGCGACACTTCGGTGCGCTCGCGCTCCGCCCGCTTCCACTCGGCGCTCAGGAATTCGTCCAGGTAGCGCCGGTTCGAGAGGCCGGTCAGGCCATCCGAATGCGTCAGGCGGCGCAGTTCGAGGTTCGCGCGGAGCAGCTCCTGCTGCGAGCGGCGCAGCGCGCGATAGGCCTCGTCGCGCTGGAGCATGTTTACGTAGGATCGCGAATGATATTTCACGCGCGCGATCAGCTCGACGCTGTCCGGCAGCTTGACGAGGTAATCGTTGGCCCCCGATGCGAACGCCGCGCTCTTGATGGCGGGTTCTTCCTTGGTGGAGAGCACGATGATCGGCACGTCGCGTGTCGCTTCGTTCGCGCGGTAGGCGCGCACGAGCGTGAGGCCGTCGGTGCCCGGCATCACGAGGTCCTGCAGGATCACGGTCGGGCGCACTTCCTCGGCCGTGCGCACGGCCTGGTCGGGATGCGCGCAATAGTGGAAGTCGATCTCGCGTTCGCTGGCGAGCGCCCGGCGCACCGCCTCCGCCACGATCGCCTGGTCGTCCACCAGCAGCACCATCATCGGCATGTCGGCGGCGGGCATCGTTTGCTCCAGCGCGCTGCGCACGGCCTCCAGCGCGACGGCGAGCGAAGCGTCGTCGGCGCTGCTGGGGTCGAGATCCGCGTCGATGCCGACGTCCGGCCCGATGCTGTCGGCAACGTTTGCGCTGGTTGGAAGATTGGACTTCTCGGTCATGATATCGGTCGCGTCTCGTGATGGCTGGCATCTAGCCGGCAGGTTGATGCGGGAGTTTCACCCGGCTCGCAAGCTCGGCGGCAATGGCGTCGAGCGGCAGGATCGCGCGCGCGGCGAAGAGCGCCGCCGCCGCTTTGGGCATGCCGTATACGGCGCTCGTCGCCTCGTCCTGGGCGATGGTGTGCCAGCCCTTGGCGCGCATCGCCTTCAGGCCGATCGCCCCGTCGCGTCCCATGCCCGTGAGCAGCACGCCAATCGCCTCGCCCGTCCAGCGCTCGACGAGGCTGTGAAAGAACGTATCGACGGAGGGACGGTAGGGTGTGTCGGCCGGCTCGCGAGTGTAAGCCAGCTTGCCGCCCGCTGTCATGCGCAGATGATCGTTGGTCGCGGCGAGCAGTACGCAGCCGGGCTCAGGCTGCTCGCCCTCGAGCGCGATGCGCACCGTGAGCGGCGTCTGGCCGTCGAGCCAGGCGGCCATGCCCGCGGCGAACGACTGGTCCACGTGCTGCACGATCACGACGCTCGCGCCGAAACCGGCGGGCAGCGCAGCGAGCACGGTGGCGAGCGCGCTGGGGCCGCCCGCCGAGGCGCCGATCGCAATGAGCGGCGCCTTCGGCATGCCGGAAGCGGTGAACGCCGGCGCGCGCGCGGCGAGATCGAGCGCGCCCGACACGCGCCCGATCTGCTCGATTTTCGCGAGCAGCAGGTCCATGGTGCGGCGCGTGTCGGGCCCGGCGAGCGTGGGAGTATCGACAGCATCGAGCGCGCCCGCGCCCATCGCCTCGTACACGCGCCAGGCGTTCGCGCCCACGCTGCTGGTGACGATCAGGATGGGGCACGGCGAGCGCGCCATGATTTGCCGCGTGGCCTCTACGCCGTCGACCTTCGGCATCACGAGATCCATGAGGATCACGTCGGGCACCTGTGCCGCGCAGAACTGCACCGCGTCCTCGCCGTTCGCGGCGACCCACACCACGCGATGGCCCGGCCGCGTCGCGATGGCCTGGCGCAGCGCCTCGACTGCTAGCGGCATGTCGTTGGCGATACCGATTTTCATCCCGTCGCCTCTCCGATCAGGTCGTTCACCGCGTCGAGCAGCGCTTCGTCGTGGAAGCTGCCCTTGGTCAGATAGTAGTCGGCGCCCGCGTCGAGGCCGCGCCGCCGGTCGTCTTCACGATCCTTGTACGAGACGATCATCACCGGCACGTTGCGATGCATCGCGTCGCCCTTGATCATCGTGACGAGTTCGATGCCGTCCATGCGCGGCATGTCGACGTCGGTGATGACGAGGTCGAAGTGCGCGTTGCGCAGGGTGCTCCAGCCGTCCATGCCGTCCACCGCCACCGTGACGTCGTAGCCGCGTTTTTCGAGCAGCTTGCGCTCCAGCTCCCGCACCGTCAAGGAGTCCTCGACAACGAGAATGCGCTTGCGTGCGCGCGCCCCGTCGTGTGCGCCGCCGCGCGCCACGCCCGCGAGCTGGCCATCGCGCACGAGACGCGCGACCGACGTCACGATGTCCTCCACGTCGACGATCAGCGCGACCTCTCCGTCGTCGAGCAGCGCCGCTGCCGACACATTGCGCACCTTGCCCAGACGCGCGTCGAGCGGCTGCACGGCGAGCGTACGCTCGCCCGCGAAACGGTCCACGGCCACGCCATAGAGGCCCGCCTCGCTGCCCACCAGCACGACGTTGAGGTCTTCCGCGGTCGTGGCTTCGGCACCCGCGCCGAGCAGCTGGCGCGCGGTCACGAGCCCCACGGGCCGGCCTTCGAAGGCAATGTGCTGCTGGCCTTCGAGCATCTCGATCGTGCTGCGCGGCACGCTGAGCGCGCGGCGCACGTGCGCGAGCGGGAACGCATAGGCTTCGCCCGCGACCTCGACGATCAGGCTGCGCACCACCGAAAGCGTGAGCGGCAACTGCAGCACGAAACGCGTGCCCTGCCCCGCCGCGCTCTCGATGCGCACCGTGCCGCGCACGGCCTTCGCGAAGTTCTGCACGGCGTCGAGGCCGACGCCGCGGCCCGACACGTCAGTGACGGTGTCGCGCAGCGAAAAGCCCGGCAGCAGCAGGAAGTCGAACAACTCGGCGTCGGACATCGCGGCCACGGCCTGGGGCTGCGCGAGCGAGCGCGCGGCGATGCTCGCGCGCAGTGCGTCGAGATCGATGCCCGCGCCGTCGTCGGCCACGGCGATCAGCAGCTTGCCGGCGCTATGGTGCGCTTCGAGCGTGAGGCTCGCCTCTTCCGGCTTGCCCGCGCGCTGTCTCGTTTCGGGGTCCTCGATACCGTGGTCGAGCGCGTTGCGCAGCAGGTGGCCGAGCGGCGCGTCGAGCATTTCGAGGATGTCGCGGTCTACTTGCGTCGACTCGCCGGCAATCGTGAAGCGCACGCGCTTGCCAAGCGAGCGCGCAAGATCGCGCACCACGCGCGGATAGGTGTGCGCCGTGTCGCCGAACGGCCGCATGCGACACTGCAGGGCCTCGTCGTAGAGGCGCTGCGCGAGTTGCGTGCCGCGCCGGTCGATGCGGTCGACGTCGTCGAATCGTTCGGATAGCTGACGATCGAGCGACGCAACCGCATGGAGTATTTCCGCGAGTGCGTCGCGCGCGTCGGCGTCGAGCGCATCCCCGTGGCGCTCCTGGAACTGGCCCAGCGCCGCGAGCACGTCGCCCTGCGCGCGGCGCGTGCGCAAGAGCCCTTCCGCGAACGGCCGCATGCGGCGCGACTCCACCAGCGATTCGCCCGCGAAGCCGAGCAAGCGGTCGAGCGTGCCGGCGCGCACGCGCAGCATGCGCTCGGCGTCGGCTGAGCGGGGTGGCAGGGGTTGCGCGAGTGGCGCGGGTTCGACATCGGTGGACGCCACCGCCTCACGCTCCGGCTCGGGCAGACGCAGTGACGCCGCGAGCGCGGCAAGGTCGTCGGTTTCGGCCGCACTTTCGGCGGTGGTGTTGGACACGCTGGGCTGCACCCCACCCTGAAGGCGCGCCGCGAACGCCACGACCGCCTCGTGCGAAAGCGGCGGCGCGTCGGCATCGCCTGCCGCGCTCAGCAAATCGATGCCGACGAGCAGTGCATCGATGCGCGCCGCGTCGATGCGCAACTCGCCGCGCTGCGCGGCCACGAAGCAATCCTCCATCGCGCTCGCCACCTCGACCGCCTCGGGCAGCCCGACGATGCGCGCTGCGCCCTTGAGCGAGTGCGTCGCGCGCATGCAGGCTTCCAGCGTGGCGGCATCTTCGGGTGCGGACTCCAGCGCGAGCAGGCCCGCGGAAAGCGTGCGCGTCTGCGCAGCGGCCTCCTCATGGAAGAGGTCGAGCAGCGAGCGGCGGCTCAGTTCGTCGTCGCTCATCGCAAACTCCTTGCAAGCGCATCGAATAGCACCTCGGCATCGAGCACGCCCACCGAACGCCCGCGCCAGTGCGTCACGCCGCGCACGTGCCGCCCGGCCGACTGCGCGAGCGTGGCGGGCGCGGGCAGGAGCGCGTCGGCGCCGAAGTTCGCGACGCCCTCCACGGCATCGACGGGAAACGCCGTCGTTGCGCCCGCCCATTCGGTCACGAGCAGGCGCGGCGTGGCGGCGCGCGACGCTGCGCCGGGCGCCGCGGCATCGATACGCAGCAGCGCGGCCAGCGATACCGCGAGCGTGAGCACGCCGCGCACGTTCACGACGCCCAGCACGGCGGCGCTGCGCCGGTGCGGCAGCGTGTGGATGGCGCGCGCCTCGTGCACCTGGCGCAGCGCGGTGGCGGGCAGCGCGAGCCACTCGCCGCCCACGCAAAACACGAGCGAGCCTGCCTCGCGCGTGCGCGTGTCCACTGACTCAGGCGCGCGTTCGAGCGCAAGCGCGGTTGGCGCAAGCGGCGCGGGACGGTCGAGCATGCGCGCCGCCGCTTCTTCGAATACCGGGCAATTCAGGCAGCGCACGCACGTTTCGAGGCGCGGGCACGAGTTGTCGCCCAGCGTGCCGATGACTTTCCAGCACTGCTCGGGCAGTTGCGACGTCGGCACGAGGTCCTGCGCGCGGTCTTGCTCCAGTTCGCGCTCAGACATGCGGGCCTCCTGCGTCCGGTTCGGCACGCTGTGCGACTTCCTGTGCGGCGCGCTGTGCACGGCGCATCAGCCGGCGCGCGCCTTCGGCATCGCCCTGCACTTCGAGCAGCGCCGCCAGATGCGTGAGCGCTTCATAGTGCGAAGGCTCCAGATAGATGGCCTTGCGATAGTGCGCGAGCGCCGCGGCTGCGCGGCCCTGCGCATCGGCGATCAGGCCTAGCAGGTACCAGGTGCCCGCGTTCTGCGTCAACGCCTGCGCCGCTTGCGTGGCGAGACGTTCGGCCTCGTCGAGCGCGCCGGCATCCGCGAGACGACGCGCGTCGGCAAGCGCGGCTTCGGGCGTGGCGCCAAGGGACGGCCCGTCCGCCGCGTGGGCGTTCATCACGGCCGCCGCGCGCGGAGCCGGCGCGACGTGCAAGGGCCGCAGCGAGAGCCGCGACGGCGCGGACCCGCGCGCTGCCGCGGCCAGCGGCGCGTCCAACGGTGCAAACACCGGCGCGCTGCCGAATGCGGGCGCCGCTGCCGTGGCGGCAATTACCGGCAGCGGCGTGAGCGCAGGCGGCACGGCGGCCGCCGGGCTCGCCGGATGTTGATGATCCGCCGTCGCGCCGGGTTCCGGCGCGCGAAAACCGAACGCGAGCGGAATATAGGCGGACACCATCTCATGGCGCATCATCAGCCCCGTTTCCGCCGGTCCGACGAAGATCATGCCGCCCGCCGTGAGGCGCGCACGCAGCAGGTCGATGGCGCGGTCCTGCGAGGCGCGGTCGAAATAGATGAGCACGTTGCGGCAAAAAATGAAGTCGTAGCGCACCGGGTGCGGCGCGAGCCATTCGAACAGGTTCGCGCGCTCGAAGGTCACGGCGCGGCGCACCGTCGCGGCGATACGCCATCCGTCCGGCGCCGCCTCGAAATAGCGGTCGCGAAACGCGAGGCCGTCGCCCCGAAACGCGTTGCGGCCATACACGCCGCGCGCGGCCGCCGCAATCGACTGGCCGCTGATGTCGATCGCGTCGATGGCGAACTGCTCGTGCGCGAGGCCCGCGTCGAGCAGCGCCATGGCCGCCGAGTACGGCTCCTCGCCGCTCGAGCACGGCGCACTCAGCACGCGCAGCACGTCGCCGGGCTGCGCGGCCAGCCGCTTCGTGCCGAGGCGCGCGAGCGCGGCGAAGGCCTCGCGCTCGCGAAAGAACCAGGTCTCGGGCACCACGAGCGAATCGATCAGCGCCTGGCGCTCGGCAGGCGTGGTCGTGAGACGCTGCCAGTAGGCTTCGCGCGCCCAGTCGGGCAGCGCGGCGCCGCTCATCCACTCCTTGCGCGTGTCGGCCGGATGCAGGTCCGCGTGAACCTCGAGCGTCACTGCCGCCCGAGAGCCCACCGCGCGGGCGAGCGCGTTGGCGCCCAGCGATTCGGCGTCGATGCCGGTTTCCTCGAGCAGCCAGCCGGCAAAGCGCGGGTCGGCCTGTCTCATGGGGCGCCTTGCCACGAAGGCGGATCGGGAAAGAGCAGCGCGCGCACGCGCGCATCGAGCAGCTGGGCGACTTTCACCCACTGCACGAAGCCGCGCTCGTCGCGCGCGACGGGCCCGAGCCAGCGCGCCTCGGGCGTGGCAATGCCGCCTTCGGCAAAGCGCTCGGGCGCAATCGACTGCGTCCGCGTCGCGCTTTCGAGCAGCAGCGCGAGGCGGCGCGGCGGCGCATGAGCGGCAGCCGCGCCGGTCGCGGCGTCACGGTCATACACGAGCACGAGCCGCGTGGACATGAGCGTGCGCGCAGGCCGCCCGAGCGCGAGCATCGGCAGATCGACCACGGGCACGGGCGCGCCCTCGTAGTCGATCACGCCGGCGATATACGCGGGCGTGCCCGGAAACGCGCGCACGGGCGCGAGCGGCAGCACGTGCGCAATCTCGCGGGCATCGAGCGCGTAACGCTCGCCGTCCAGTTCGAACACCAGGAAGAGCATCGCCGCTCCCGCGTCACGCCTCGATCCTGAACCGCGACACGCCGGTGCGCAGTTCGTTGGCGACGAGCGTGAGATTGTCGATGGCCTGCGACGACTGGCGCAGCGACTCCGCCGTCTGCTGGGCGGCTTCGGAAAGCTGCGTGAGCGCCTGGGTGATCTGCTCGGCGCTCGTGGCCTGCGCCTGCATGCCGTCGTTCACCACCTGGAAGCGCGGCGCGAGCGTCTGCACCGCGCCGATGATCTGCGAAAGCTGCGCGCCCACGGCCTGCACGTCGTGCATGCCGCGCCGTACCTCCTCCGCGAACTTGTCCATGCCCATCACGCCCGCCGAAACCGCTGACTGGATCTCTTTCACGGTCTGCTCGATGTCGTAAGTCGCGACGGCAGTCTGGTCGGCCAGGCGGCGGATTTCAGTCGCGACCACGGAGAAGCCGCGCCCGTACTCGCCCGCCTTCTCCGCTTCGATCGCCGCGTTCAGCGAAAGCAGATTGGTCTGGTCGGCCACCTTCGTGATCGTCGCCACCACCTGATTGATGCTCACGGCCTTCTCGTTGAGGATGGCGAGCTTGGCGTTCACCGAGCCCGCCGCTTCCATCACGCTGCGCATGGTGTCTTCCATGTGGGTGAGGCCGCTCTGGCTCGTGCTGGCGAGCCCGGCCGACTGCTCGGCCACTGTCGCCACCTCGCTCATGGTGCGCACGAGGTCGCGCGCCGTGGCGAAAATCTCGCGCGAGGTCGCGCCGATCTCGGTCGTGGTGGCGGCCGTCTCGCTCGCGGTGGCCTGCTGCTCTTTTGACGTCGCGGCCACTTCGGCCACCGAGGTCGAGACCTGCAGCGACGACTTTTGCGCCTGGGCGACGAGGCTGGCCAGTTCGTCGCTCATTCGGTTGAAGCCGTCTTCGAGCACGCCGAATTCGTCGGTGCGGTTTAGCGCGAGGCGCTGCGAGAGGTTGCCGGTGCGCATGGAGTCGTGTACATCCACGAGGCGCGCCATCGGCACCGTAATCGCGCGATAGAGCGCGTAACCCGTGGCGAGCGCCGCGAGCAGCACGACGCCCAGCGCCGTGGCGAGCGTGAACTCCGTGCCCGTGACCGAGTTGCGGATGGTCTGCGCGGACTCGTCGGCCTGCTGACGGTTTTCGTCGACGAGCGTGTTGGCCGTGGCGAGCACCTCCTGCCACGCCGGGCCGATCTGCGCAAACGCGGCCTGCGCGGCGGGGCGCGAGGCGGGCAGCTGGCTCGCTACCGCCTTCGCCAGCGGCAGATAGCGCGCGTAAGCGTCGCGAAAGCGCTGGAAGCGCTCGCGGTCGTCGCTGCGAAAAAGCGTGCGTTCATACTGCCGTGCGGTCTCCTCGACCCGCGCCAAGGCAGCGGGCAGGCCCGACAGGTCGCGGGCCACGCTTTCCGGGTCGGCATCGACGAAGGCCGCGCGTTCGACGAGGCTATAGGTCTGGTTGGCCGCCGCGCGCAGCGAGGTCGCGTAGAACAGGCCCGGCACCGAATCGCTCGTGAGGCTCATCGCCTCGCTGTCGATGGCGCGCAGGCGGTCCCACGAGATCGCGGCCATCGCGAGCATGAGCACGAACAGCAAGCCGAAGCTGAGGACGATGCGTGTGCCGAGGGTGAAGCGAGCCTGAGTCTGTCGAGGCAGGCCGGCTCGGCCGGAACGGGGCATGGCGGTGCTCATTGCGCTAAAGACTCTCCGGTGGCGTGGACCGGCGCGACCGCCCTGCCGGCGAGGCGGGGCGCGGCTGCGCAGGCGAGGCCGCGCGCAGCGGCCTTGACCGCCGTAGTGTAATGGGTTTGCGCACTTTTATGGAACAAGCGATGCTAGCGGTCAGCCACGCAGGACGGGGCTTGCCGGGCTTTCGGAGACAAATCTGCAGAGTTCGCCGGGCCTTTTGGCGGCCCGGCGCAGCGCCGCGCGGGGACGCGGGCGCGCCGTGGGCGATGCGTCCCGCATCGGCGGGCGGGCGAGAAACAGCCAAAGCGGCCGGGGCGGCCGCAGCGCAGGGAGCGCTTTACTTCTTGACGAAGCGCAGCGTAGCGTCGACGACCATCTCGCGATGGCGCGCACGCAAGCGCGGATGCGAGGGGTCGCGCCCGAACGCCGCGCCGAACGTGTGGCGGTTACCTACGCGATGAAAGCACATCGAGCTGATGAGCAGGTGCAGGTCGATGGGATCGATGTCTTCGCGAAATGCGCCGCTCGCCACGCCGCGCGCGAGCAGGTCTTCGATCGTGCGGATCGCGCTGGCGTTGCGGCTGCGGAAGGTCTTCAGGCGCTCGATGTACTTCGCGCCATGAATGTTCTCGATGGTCACGAGGCGCACGAAGTCGCGGTGGCGGTCGTGATAGTCGAAGGTGAATTCGACGAGCCGCCGCAGGCCTTCCATAGGGTCCAGTTCGTCGATGTGCAGGTCCAGTTCGAGCGCGCGGATGTCGCCGTAGACCTTGTCGAGCACCGCTTCGTACAGCCCTTCCTTGCTGCCGAAGTAGTAATACAGCATGCGCTTGGTGGTGTTGGTGCGTTCGGCGATCGCGTCTACACGCGCGCCTGCGAGACCCATGGCCGAGAATTCGGCCGTCGCCACTTCGAGGATATTGCGCCTGGTCTGCTCGGGATCGTACTTACGCCGGCTTTCGGATTGAGCATCGTTGCGTTCGGCCGAAGCCGCCGGTCTTGCCATGTTTTTTTGGCCCGCAGCAGGGAAGGAATGCCGGCGATTTTAGCACGCGGGGCGCGGCCCTATAGAAGGTGCCGCGCCCCGCTGTCCCGCCGAAAGCCCGCGCGCAGGCGGCCTGCGAGCCTTACAGCTCGATGCGCTTGATATCGCCCACGATGAAGATATACGAGGCCGCGCCGATCAGCGCGATCACGCCGATGAATACGAGCGCCCAGACGAACGAGCCCGTCGCACCCACGATCAGCCCCACCACCAGCGGCGTGATGATGCCCGCGAGATTGGCCGCCAGGTTGAAGATGCCGCCGGTGAGACCGAGCATGCCGGCCGGCGCGATATCCGACACGAGCGTCCAGCCGAGCGCAGCCATCCCTTGCGCGAAGAACGCCACCGAGAGGATCGCGATCACGGCCACGTTGCTGTCCACGAAGTTCGCGAGAATGATCGTCGAGGCGAGCAGCAGACCGGCGATGATCGGCAGCTTGCGCGCCACGTTGGCCGAGATGCCGCGGCGCAGCATCCAGTCGGAGAAGGTGCCGCCGAACATCACGCCGATCGACGCGGCAATGAACGGCATGATCGCGAAGAAGCCGATCTTGAGCCAGCCCATATGGCGCTCGGTGGCGAGATAGGTGGGGAACCACGTGAGGAAGAACACGAGCGTGGAGTTGCCCGCGAACTGCCCGAGGCAGATGCCCGCGAGCTGACGGCGGCGCACCAGTTTGCCGGCCATGCGCCAGTCGAAACCCTGCTTTTTCGGTTCGCCGGCAGCCGCTCGCGCGTCGGCCTTGCGTTCGTGGCGAGCGAGACCGCCGCCCGCCTCGATGTAGTCGAGTTCGGCGCGGTTGGCCGCGGGGTGCTCGTGCGGCTCGCGATACAGGAACCACCACACGAGGCCGAACGCGATGCCCACGCCGCCCACCACGTAGAACAGCGAGCGCCAGCCATACGCCCCCATCAACGCGAAGAGGAACGGACTGAAGAACGCGAGACCGATGTATTCGCCGACCGTATAGGTGCCCGTAGCGAATGCGCGCTCGCTTTGCGGGAACCATGTGGCGACCACGCGGCTATTGGTCGGGAAGCACGGCGACTCCGCGGCGCCGAGACCCAGACGACACGCGAACAGCGCGCCCACGCCGCTGATGAAGCCCTGAGCGAGCGTGCACATCGACCAGAGCGTCATCGAGAGCCAGTAGGTGAACTTGCTGCCGAAGCGGTCGAGGAACACGCCGCCCGGAATCTGAGCGACGACGTAGCTCCACGAGAACGCCGAGAACACGAGGCCCATGAGCGCCGCGTTGATGCCCAGTTCCCTGGTGAGCTGCGGCGCTGCGATGCCGAGCACGGTGCGATCGAGGTAATTGATCATCGTGCCGACGGCCAGCAGGCCCAGGATGCGATAGCGCGCTTTCGAGCGGCGCATCGCGCCCTCGACGGGGGCGGCTGCGGAAAGGTTCGGCGCGTCGCCGCGCCCCGTGGATACGGGTGGTGCCATGTCTTCGTCTCCGATATGTCGACGGGAGTTGGCGCTTCAGCGCTTACTCCCGTCCCATGCCCATGTGGTGGTCGACGGGAGTTGGCGCTTCAGCGCTTACTCCCGTCCCATGCCCATGTGGCGGTCGACGGGAGTTGGCGCTTTTGCGCTGACTCCCGCCGCGCGCTGTCGTTGTTATTCGCTGGCGCTTGCAGCATTCGCCGCCAGCATGGACTGCAGATGCGCATACATGCGTTCCGCGTCGGGCTCGACACCCGTGAACAGCCGGAACGCATCCACTGCCTGGTACACCGCCATGCCGCCGCCGCTCAGCGTGCGGCAGCCGCGCGCCTCGGCCGCTTCGAGCAGCGCGGTGCGGATCGGGAAATAGACGATGTCCGCCACCCACAGCCGCTCGTGCAGATACTCCGCAGGCAACGGCATACCGGGCAGCTTCGCCATGCCGGTAGGCGTGGCGTGGATGAGGCCCGTGGCGTGCTTGAGCACTTCGCGCAGATCGCCGCCCGCGCTCACGCGAGCCGCCGGGAAGCGCGCCTGCAATTCGCTGGCGAGCGATTCGGCACGCGAAGCGTCCACGTCGAACAGCGTGAGCGCCTGGGCGCCCATCTGCAGCGCCGCGTGTGCGACCGCCGCGCCCGCGCCGCCCGCGCCCAGTTGCACCACCGCTTCGAGCGAGACATCGGGCAGGCCGCGCTGGAACGCGCGCGCGAAACCCGACCAGTCGGTGTTGTGGCCGATGCGCTTGCCGTCGCGGAAGAGCACCGTGTTCACGGCGCCGAGCGCGCGGGCGTCATCGGAGAGTTCGTCGAGCAGTTCGATCACGGCCTGCTTGCACGGATAGGTGATGTTCAAACCGTCGAAACCCATGCGCTCGGCGGCCAGCAGCAACTCGGGCAGCGCGGCGGGCGTGAGCTTCAGCGCTTCGAGGTCGATGCGCCGATATACATAGTGGAAGCCGAGTTCGCGGCCCTCCTGCTCCTGCATCGCGGGCGTGAGCGAACCGCCGATGCCCGAGCCGATCAGGCCGCAGAGAAACGAGTTGGCGGTTGCGCGCGCGCCCAGCGCATTCGTTTTGGCGCGGTTCTGGGCGCTCATTTCGTCACCTTTTTGGCGAGCAGCGTGGCCATGCGCTCCAGCGCGAGCACATACCCTTGCGTGCCGCAGCCGACGATGATGGCCTCTGCAATGGGCGAAACGAACGAATGGTGCCGGAACGCCTCGCGCTTGTGCACGTTCGAGATATGGACCTCGATCACGGGCTTCGCGATGGCGGAAAGCGCATCGGCGATCGCCACCGACGTATGCGTATAGGCAGCCGGATTGATGACGATGCCGTCCACGCGCGTGCGCGCTTCGTGCAGCCAGTCGATCAGCTGATGCTCGGCGTTCGACTGGCGAAAATCGATCTCGAGCCCAAGACGCGCCGCCGCCTCGCGGCACAGGTTGGCAACGTCATCTAACGTTTCAGCGCCGTAGATCGCAGGCTCCCGCGTTCCCAGCAGATTCAGGTTCGGTCCGTTCAGGACCAGCACCGAAGGCATTCCCATTACACACACTCCAGAACAGCTTGACGACCGGCACGGCGCATGCTCGAGAACCGTTGCATGTTTCACCGCATGGTCGCCAGTGTGCCGCGAAGCGGTACACCGGTCACCTGGGGTTTGCCAGAATTTGTACTAACTAGTTAGTTTGGCGTATCCTTCGGACACTCCAGCGGCAAGTGTGTCTGCGGTGCGCCAGTTAGTTAAATGCCCGCCCTACACCGCCG
The DNA here is from genome assembly GCF_056155635.1 of Paraburkholderia sp. BR10141. Taxonomy (NCBI): domain Bacteria; kingdom Pseudomonadati; phylum Pseudomonadota; class Betaproteobacteria; order Burkholderiales; family Burkholderiaceae; genus Paraburkholderia; species Paraburkholderia sp. BR10141. The sequence continues at coordinate 65,173 of NZ_JBMIQH010000025.1, forward strand.
CGCCGGACCCTTGTTCAACACCGAAGTCGCCGTCAGCAAGCTCGCCATGCCCATGTCCAAGCCGCTCCACGCCCCCTCTCGCGCGCTGCGTCGCTCGATCGCCACGGTGTCGATCAGCGGCACGCTCGCCGACAAGCTCGCCGCGATCCGCGCCGCCGGCTTCGACGCGGTCGAGATCTTCGAGAACGATCTGCTCTATTTCGAAGGCTCGCCCGCCGACGTGCGCCACATGGCCGGCGATCTCGGCCTCGATATCGTGCTGTACCAGCCGTTCCGCGATTTCGAAGGCGTTGCGACTGAGCGCCTCGCGCGCAACATCGAACGCGTGAAGCGCAAGTTCGACGTCATGCATCAGCTGGGTACGGACCGTTTGCTGGTGTGCAGCAATGTCTCGCCCGACACGATCTGCGACGACGGCCTCGCCGCCGAACAGCTTGGCGCGCTCGCGCAGGCCGCCGGGGAAGCGGGCGTGACGATCTGTTATGAGGCGCTTGCGTGGGGACGCCACGTGCGCACCTATGGCCACGCGTGGCGGCTCGTCAACACCGTCGATCACGCGAACCTGACGCTCGCGCTGGACAGTTTCCACACGCTCTCCCTCGATGACGCGCCCGACGGCATCGCTACGATTCCGGGCGCGCGCATCGGCTTCGTGCAGATCGCCGACGCACCGAGAATGCAAATGGACGTGCTCGAATGGAGCCGGCACTATCGCTGCTTCCCGGGCCAGGGCGACTTCGCGCTCGCGGATTTCACGGCCCAGGTGGTGAAAAGCGGCTACACGGGCCCGCTTTCGCTCGAAATCTTCAACGACGGCTTTCGCGGCGCGCCGCCCGCCGCCACGGCCGCCGACGGCCATCGTTCGCTCTTGCTGCTCGAATCGCTCACGCGCGCAACCCTGCAGGCGGAGCATGTCGAAGCGAGTGCGCTCTACCACCCGAGCGCCGCACCCGCGAACGCGCAGTGGCAATTCCTCGAGTTCGCCGTGGACGACACCGCCCGCGCGCATGTGGCGAACTGGCTTGAAAAGCTGCATTTCCGCCGCGCAGGCCAGCATCGTTCGAAGGACGTGACGCTCTATCAGCACGGCTCGGCCGCCATCGTCCTCAACGCCGAGCCCGACTCGTTCGCCGACGCGTTTTTCCAGCGCCACGGGCTCTCGCTCTGCGCCTCGGCGTTTCGCGTGGACGATGCGCGCCTCGCGCTCGAACGCGCGGCGGGATTTGGCTACCAGCCGTTCTCGGGCCGCGTGGGTCCGAACGAGCGCGTGGTGCCCGCCGTCCAGGGGCCGGACGGCAGTCTTAACTATTTCGTTAACGAGGAGCCGGGCCAGCCCACCCTCTTCGAGGCCGATTTCGCGCTCACGGATATCGACGGCCCGGTCGAAGTAGGACCGATCACGGGCATCGATCACGTGAGCCTTTCGCTGCCTGCCGGCTCGTTCGATTCATGGGTGTTGTTCCTGAAGTCGGCGTTCGGGCTCGAAGCGACGCCCGCCGTGCTGCTGCCCGATCCGTACGGCCTCGTGCGCAGCCGGGCGCTCATGAGCCGCGACCGCGGGCTGCGCGTGGTACTCAACGCCTCGGTGGACCAGCACACGGCCGCGGCAGAAACCGTGCGCGCCTACCACGGCACAGGCCTGAATCACGTGGCGTTCAGCACCGGCGACATCTTCCGCGCCGTGACCGAATTCGAGGCGGCCGGCGTGCCGCTCCTGCGCATACCGGCGAACTACTACGACGATCTCGACGCGCGCCACGCCCTCGACCCCGAGTTTCTCGACGCGCTGCGCAACCACAACCTGCTCTACGACCGCGACGAGCGCGGTGGCGAGTTCCTGCACGCCTATACGGAGACGCTCGACCAGCGCTTCTTCCTGGAGATCGTGGAGCGGCGCGGCGGCTACGACGGCTACGGCGCGCCCAACGCAGCCGTGCGCCTCGCGGCGCAGGCGCGCCAGCGCGCACTTGCCGCACAGAGCGCGGGCAAACCGCTGGATTGATTCAAACGCAGTCATCGTAGTCACTTCGCGCAGCAGTAAGCACGCCGCATCGACCTGAAAGTCATGCGGCTTAGCAAAGAAAAATATAAGCAGTCCAAATCTCACCCGGAGACACACACCGATGAAGAAAGCAGGCCTTGGTATCGGCACGTTCCTCGCGACTAGCGCAGCCCTCGTGGCCAGCCCCGCGTTTGCGCAAAGCGGCGTTACGCTTTACGGCGCAGTAGACGACGCCATCACCTACGTCAACAACCAGAACGGTCACTCGAATGTCTATCTGCGCCAGGGCAACCTGTATGCGTCGAAGTTCGGCTTGCAGGGCAAGGAAGATCTCGGTGGCGGCACGTTCGCGATCTTCGACCTGCAGAATGGCTTCGACCTCAACTCGGGCGCGCTGTCGTCGAGCGGACTGATCTTCAATCGCCAGGCCTACGTGGGCCTGCAGAACCAGAACCTGGGCACGTTCACGGCCGGCCGTCAGTACACGCCGTATTACCTGTTCGTCGGTCCGCTCACGGGAAGCTCGTGGCTCACCGGCGCAACCGGCGCGCACCCTGGCGATATCGACGGTCTCGACACGACCGTGCGCATCAACAATTCGGCGACTTACACCTCGCCGATCTTTTACGGCGTGCAGGCGAGCGCCATGTACGCGCTCGGCGGCATTGCGGGTAGCACCGGCAAGGGTCAGACGTGGAGCGCCGCGCTGCGCTACTCCGCCGGCCCGGTGAGCCTCGCGGCGGCCATCCTGCGCATGGACAACGCGCAGTTGACGAGCGGATTCGACAGTTCGTCAACGGGCAGCTTCGGCAAGTCGTCGCTTAATACGGGCTATGTCTCGGCTAACGCGGTCCAGCACATCGCGGCGGGCGGCAACTACACGCTCGGCAACCTGGTCCTCGGCGCGTCGTATTCGAACGTTCAGTACATCGCGGGCGGCAAATCGATCTTCCACGACACGGCCATCTTCAACACCTGGGCGGCGCTCGCCGTGTATCGCTTCACGCCGGCCTTCGACGTGGGCGGCGGCTTCGCCTATACGCTGGCTTCGAAGGCCAACGGCATCACGAGCGCGGCGCGCTATCAGCAGTACTCGCTCAAGGAGTCGTACCACCTCTCGAAGCGCACCACGCTCTATGCGCTGCAGGCCTACCAGCACGCCGGCGGCCAGACGCTCGGGGCGAACGGCGCGGGCAACATCGTCAACGCAAGCCCCGCCGTGGGCGACTCGCAAAACTCCACGCCTTCGTCCACGCGCTCGCAGTTCGTCGGCATGGCCGGTATCGCGCTGCTGTTCTGATCCGGTGTTCCGATGCACCGGCGGGGGCCGCCCGCACGGCCACCGGTTTCGTTCGCCGCCCCTCGACGCAGCGGCACGGCGCTGAGTACACTCGCGGATATCGCCTAAACGAATCCACGCCAATCCGCGAACTCACCGTGCCGCCCCCCGTTCCCGCCATCAGCCCACGCCTGCGCAGCAGGCTTCGCACGCTCGCCAAAACCCAGCCCAGGGCTGTTCAGCGCACCTATGACACGCTGCTCTCGCTCGAAGGCTATAGCGCGCTCTCGGCGGCGGCGCGCAAGGACATCTTCACGTCGATCGCGTTTTCCGCGAACCAGTGGTTCCAGTGCCTGCTCGACGGCACGCCGCCCACCGCCGAAGTCATGGATCAGACTGCGGCGTTCGCGCGCCGACGTGTCCACCAGAACGTGCCGCTGCGTTCGCTGCTGCGGGCCTTTCGCCTGGGCGCGCGTGAGTTGTGGCGCACCTGCACGGAGCTCGCCGAGGCCGACCCGGCGCTCGCGCATGAACTGCTATTCGATATTTCGCCTTATCTGCTCGATTACTTCGACGCGATGGCCGAGCACATCGCCGAAGCCTATCTCGACGAGCAGCACCAGCAAGCACGCTGGCGCGGCTCGCTGCTGCAGCAGCTCTACGACCTCGTGTTCCATGCTCCCGATGACGCCGCGCGCTTTCGCGAGACCGTCGAGGCGCTCGGCCTCGACGCCACGCTGCCGCGCATTGCGCTCGCTGTCGATCTGGATTTGCGCGACCACGCGCCTTCGGTGCGCGAGGATGCGCTCGACCGTTTCGCGCTCAGCGCCGCGCGGCACTTCGAGCTGAAGCCCGACGCGCTGGTGCGTGCGTGGCATCGCGAGCGGCTGGTGTTCTGGCTGCCGTGCGTGCGCGGCGATTCGATGACACGCAACGACCAGCGCGTGACCGAGCATGCGGCCGCGCTCGCGCGCGCCGAGCCGCGCGTGCGCAGCATCGGCATCGGGCTCATGAACGAAGGGGCGCGCGGCTGGGCGGCCTCGGTGGAAGAGGCGCTCAAGGCGGTGGACTTTGCGCCGCGGGGCAGCCACGTGGACGACAGCGAGGAGAATGGCGACTTCCTGCGCGTGCACCGCTTTTCCTCGATCGCAATCGAGGAGAGTGTGCGCAGCAGCGCCAACGTGCTGCGTTATCTCGTCTCGCTCGCCGAGCAGCTGGCGACGGAGGCCGACCTGCTCGCCACGCTCGAAGCGTGGTTTGCAAGCGGCCAGCGCCGGCGCCAGACGGCCGAAACGTTAGGTGTACATCCAAACACGCTCGACTACCGGCTCGAGCGCATCGAGACGCTGCTGGGCGCGAAGCTCGCTGATGCGCACTGGATTGCGCGGCTGGATATCGCGCTGAAGCTGCGCGGAGCGACGCAGGGTGCCCAGCGCGATGGCAAGAAGAAGGAGAGGAAGGGGCGCCTCGGGGTGAAGAAGGCGAAGAGCGCGGCGCGCTGAATGACGCGGCGCGCCCCTGTCGCGCGTCACCCCGCGTCGCGCAATTCCCGCCGCAAGATCTTGCCCACCGTCGACTTCGGCAGCGCTTGAACGAAGCTCACCACGCGCGGCACCTTGTACGCCGCGAGTTGCGCCCGGCAATGCGCGATCACGGCTTCCTCGCTCAGCGCCGCCTCACGCGCGGGCACCACGAACACACGCACGGCCTCGCCGCTGCGTTCGTCGGCCACACCCACGCACGCGCATTCGGCCACGCCTGGCAGCGCGGTCACGACCGCCTCGATTTCATTCGGATACACGTTGAAGCCCGAAACGAGGATCATGTCCTTCGAGCGATCGACGATGCGCAGGAAGCCGCGCTCGTCGAACACGCCCACGTCGCCGGTGCGAAAGTAGCCATCGTCCGTAAAGGCGGCGCGCGTGGCCTCGGGCTGGTTCCAGTAGCCCTGCATCACCTGCGGACCCTTCGCGCAGATCTCGCCCGGCTCACCCGGCGCGGCTTCGACGCCGTCGTTCATCAGCTTGACGTCGGTGGAAGGCACCGGCAGTCCCGTCGTCCCGGTGAAGCGATCGACGCTCCCCGGATTGAACGACAGCACCGGGCTCGTCTCCGAGAGTCCGTAGCCTTCGCGGATGAAACCGCCGGTCATGGCCTGCCAGCGCTCGGACACCGTGGGAATGATCGCCGCGCCGCCGCCGCCCGCGAGCCGCAGCCGCGAAAAATCGACCTCGCCGATGCGCGGATGCGCAACGAGCCCCGCATAGAGCGTATTCACGCCCATGAAGCTCGTCGGCCGCGCGGCCTTGAACACGTCGATCACGCCGCCCAGATCGCGCGCGTTCGCAACGAGCCAGTTCTCGGCGCCGATCGAGAAGTAGGTGATGAGATTCACCGTCAACGCGAAGATGTGATAGAGCGGCAGCGCGGTGACGACGACTTCTTCGCCCGGGTTCATGAAGCCCGGCATGAAGGTCTTGAACTGCTCGACGTTGGCGACGAGGTTGCGGTGCGTGAGCAGCGCGCCCTTGGATAGCCCGGTCGTGCCACCCGTGTATTGCAGGAAGAGCGGATCGTCGCCGCACAGCGTGGGGGCTTCGAACGGCAAGTCGGCGCCCTGCGCGAGCGCCGCCGCAAACGAGCCGGGCTGCGCATCGCGCTCACCGCTCGCGCTTGTGCAATCGCTCGCGGCAACACTCAGCACGTTCTTGACGGCCGTATTCGCCTTGATCGCATCGAACGTCGGCAACGCGCCGTCGAACGCCACGAGCGTTTGCGCGCCGGAATCCGCCAGCTGGTGCTGAAGCTCGCGCGGCGTATAGAGCGGATTCACGTTCACCTGCACCGCCCCTGCCCGCACGATGCCGATCAGCGCGATGGGAAACGCGAGCAGGTTCGGCAACATCACGGCGACGCGGTCGCCCTTCTTCACGCCCACGTGCTGCAGATACGCGGCGAAATCGCGCGAGAGACGATCGACGTCGGCGTAGGTGAGCGAAGCGTCGCCCGGCGAAGCGTCGCCCGGCGAAGCGTCGCCCGCGCGCAATGCGGGCCGGTGCGCATGTTCGCGCATCGCCTCATTGAACATATTCGCGAGCGACGGATGCCGGTCGGGATCGATGGTAGCGGGAATCTCGCCATAGCTGGCGAGCCAGGGGGCTTTCGACACGTTCGTCTCCATGAAATCAATGCGCGGCTTGTATGCGACGTGCCGCGTTTCACGTCCATGCTACGGGCTTGGCCGCGCCGGGAGAACTGGGAAAGCGGATAAGGTGATTGTGAAAAGTCACAAAAGCGCGCCCGTACGCGAACCGGTGCGGCGTCACGTCCGTGTCTGATTTCTGTCAATTGTGCGACACTGCGTCGTCTCGTCCGCGACGCTCTTTCAGCTGCCGACGCGGCACCGCGCCACGCACGTTTGCGAACCCGCATACGCTGCGCCGAGGCGCCTCCCCGAGCGGATTGACCAGAGCCCCCACGCTTTCATGCCGGACATACCCTTGTCCCCCTACCGCGCGCAGAGCGCACGCCGCCGCGGTATTGGCATCGCCCTATTTCTCGCCGTCATCGCGGCCGGGGCGATTTATGTAATCGATCATCTCGTCGTCGATTTGCGCGCCGTGCGCGAAAGCTCGGCGCTGCCCTTCATCCTGCTCGGGCTTGCGCTGCTCATCGCGCTCGGCTTCGAGTTCGTGAACGGCTTTCACGACACCGCCAACGCCGTCGCCACCGTCATCTACACGAACTCACTCGATCCGCATCTCGCGGTGGCGTGGTCGGGCGCGTGGAATTTCATCGGCGTGCTCGTCTCCAGCGGCGCGGTCGCGTTCGGCATCCTGCAACTGCTGCCGGTGGAACTCATTCTCCAGGTGGGCAGCGGCGCCGGCTTCGCCATGGTGTTCGCGCTCCTGCTCGCCGCGATCGTCTGGAACCTCGGCACCTGGTATTTCGGCTTGCCTTCATCCAGTTCGCATACGCTCGTGGGCTCGATCATCGGCGTGGGCATCATGAACCAGTTCATCAGCGGGCCTTCGGGCACGAGCGGCGTGGACTGGGACCAGGCGTCGGGCGTGGGCAAGGCGCTGCTGTTCTCGCCCGTGGTCGGCTTCGTCATGGCCGCCCTGCTGCTCCTCGTGCTCAAGCTGCTCGTGCGCGTGCCAGCGCTTTATGCAGAGCCCAAAGCCAACCAGGCGCCGCCGCTCTGGATCCGCATCCTGCTCATCCTCACCTGCACCGGCGTTTCGTTCGCCCACGGCTCGAACGACGGCCAGAAGGGCATGGGCCTCATCATGCTGATCCTGATCGGCGTCGTGCCGACCGCCTATGCGCTCAACAAGGCGGTCACGCCCGAGCAAACCACGGCGTTCGTGGTCGTGGCGCGCGAGGCGTCCGCAACGCTGGGCCGCTACGCGCACGGCGCGCCGCCCGAGAACGCGCGCGCCGAGGTCGAGGCATTCGTGCGCACACGCCGGCTCACGCCTGCCACGTTGCCCGCGCTGCGCCAGCTCACCGACACCATCGCCGACCAGGTCGCGTTGTCCGGCTCGATGGCGACGGTGCCCGACGCGATCGTCGACAACGTGCGCAACGACATGTACGTGGCGAGCGAAGCGATCCGCCTGATGCAAAAGGCGAAGGCACCGGAGATGTCACCCGCTGACGCCAAAGTGCTCGACACCTTCCGCAAGCAGATGGACCACTCGACCAAGTTCATTCCGACCTGGGTGAAAGTGGCCGTGGCGCTCGCGCTCGGTCTGGGCACGATGGTGGGCTGGAAGCGCATCGTCGTGACGGTGGGCGAAAAGATCGGCAAGCAGCATCTCACCTATGGTCAGGGCGCCTCGGCCGAAACGGTGGCCATGATCACGATCGGCATGGCCGATGTCTACGGCCTGCCGGTGTCGACCACGCACGTGCTCGCTTCGGGCGTGGCCGGCACGATGGCCGCGAACGGCTCGGGCCTCCAGTGGGGAACCGTGCGCAACCTCGTGCTCGCGTGGGTGCTCACGTTGCCGGCTTCGATTGCGCTTGCTGCGGGTCTCTACTGGATGTTCCGGCAAGTTTTCTGACATCGGCTTCGCGCAGCATGTCGCGCAACCGGAACTTCTGCACCTTGCCTGCGGGCGTGGTCGGCATGGCGTCGAGCAGCCATAGCCGTTCGGGCAGGTACTGCACGGCAACCTTGTGCGACTTGAGAAAGCCAACGAGCGAAGGCAAATCGACCGCCTCGCCGGGCCTCGCCACCACCACGGCGCAGGCGCGCTCGCCCAGCCGCTCGTCCGCGTACGCGACGATCGCCACCTGCGCAACGGCGGGATGACGATAGAGCAGCGACTCGATCTCCACCACGGGAATATTCTCGCCGCCGCGGATGATCACGTCCTTGCTGCGGCCGCTGATGCGGATGTAGCCGCGCTCGTCGACGATCGCGAGGTCGCCCGTGTCGAACCAGCCTTGCGCGTCCGTCGCATTGAGGTGCGCGCGCTTGAGATAGCCGCCGAAACCCGAGCATGCGCGCACGAAAAGCCGGCCCGCTACGTTCGGCGGCAGCGCGTGGTCGTTCTCGTCCACCACCTTCACTTCCACGCCAGGCAGCGGTGCGCCATCGGTCGTGGACGCGCGTTCGTCATCGTCGTCCAGACGCGTGAGCGTCACCGCGCCCAGCTCCGTCATGCCCCACGCGGAGACGATCTTCGCGCCCAGCGCCGTGCGCGCGCGATCGACCAGTGCGCCGGGAATGGGCGCGCCCGCACACAAGAACGTGCGCAGCGTCGGCACGCGCGTGCCTGACTCGATGGCCGCGTTGGCGAGATCGCCGAGAAACGCCGTGGACGCCATCGTGAACGTCGCACGCTCCTGTGCGATCAGCGCAAGCGCCGCCTCGGGCTGCCATACGTCCTGCAGGACGGCGCTCGCCCGCAATGCGACCGGCATCATGAGGCCATACATGAAGCCGGTTTGATGCGCCATGGGCGAGGCCATCAGCACGACATCGTCGCGGCCTAGACGCATGGCCTGCGCGTAAGGATGAATGTTCGAAAACAGCGTGTTCGCCGTATGCATCACACCCTTGGGCTCGCCCGTCGTGCCGGAGGTGTAGAGCAGTTGCGTCACGTCGTCGGGGCCTGGGCGATCGTGGGCGAGGATGGCTTCGGCGTCACTCGCCTCTTCCCAGCGCGGGCCGCTCAGCAGCGCTTCGAAACTGTTGCGCGCCGGCTCGCCTGCGTCAATCGCGCCCACGACCACCACGTGCTGCAAGGCGGGTAGTTCAGCCCGCAACGCGCGCAGCATGGCCTCGTAGTCGAAGCCTCGATAGCGCTGTGGCACGATCATCACCTTGCTGCCGCCGTGGTTGAGCATGAACGACAACTCGCGCTCGCGAAAGATCGGCATGAGGGGATTGAGCACCGCACCGATGCGCGAGCACGCAAGATACAGCAGCGTAAACTGCCAGCAATTAGGCAGTTGCATCGAGACCACGTCGCCCTTTACCACACCGAGCCGAGCGAGGCCAACGGCAATCCGGTCCGCCATGCGCGCCATCTGCGCGTACGTGAAGCGCGTGGTCTTTCCGTCTTCGATTCGTACCGCCGTAAGCGCGATCTTCGCCGGACATTCGGCCACGCAGGCGTCCAGTTCGTCGTTGATGGTGCGCCCGGGCCACCAGCGCCGTGCCTCCTCCCGCGCCCGGCGCGGCCCGATCAGTACCGCGTCGAACTCCATGTGCACCCTCCCGTGGTGTTGCAGGAAACGTCGCAGGCAGCGCGCATCATGCCGGCACCGCGTCGCGGCCCGCGTTCGAGCGCGCGATGATGGTCTTCATGATCTGAGCCGTGCCGTCGCCGATCTGGAAGCCGAGCACGTCGCGCAGGCGCTGTTCGAGCGGCCCGCGGTCGTAGCCGCCGTGCCCGAACGAAAGCAGGCATTGATGCACCACGTCGTAGGCGAGCTTCGGCCCCCACCATTTGCACATGGCGGCTTCGGCCGTATGCGGCAGCCCACGGTCTTTGAGCCACAGCGTTTGCAGACACAACAGCCGTGCGGCCTCCACCTGGGTTGCGTATTCGGCGAGCGGATGCGAAACGCCCTGGAATGCAGAGAGCGGCTTGCCGAAGGCCTCGCGCTGCGCGACGTACTCCCACGTTTCTTCGAGGCTCACGTTCGCCACGGCGAGCACCTGCAGGCCGATCAGCGCGCGCGAAAAGTCGAAGCCCTGCATCACCTGGACGAAGCCCTTGCCCTCGTCGCCCAGCAGATGGTCCACCGGCACGCGCACGTTCTCGAAGAAGATCGAACCGCGTCCGATCGCGCGCTGGCCGTGGCAGTCGAAGCGATTGCGCGTAACGCCCGGCAGATCCATCGGCACGAGAATGGCCGAGACGCCTCGCGCGCCGTCTGCCACGCTGCCGGTGCGCGCGAACACCACGGCGGCGTCGGCCTGATCGGCGGCCGAAATCGAAGTTTTCTCGCCGTTGAGGACGTAGTGATCGCCCACGCGCTCCATTTTCAGCCGCAGGTTCGCGGCATCCGAGCCGCCGCGCGGCTCCGTTAGCGCGATTGCGAGCAGCGCGCGGCCCTGCGTGAGGCGTTCGAGCCACGGCCGTGCAATCTCGGGGGCGGCATGCTTGGCGAGAATCTGCCCGTTGAGCGAGGCGAGCAGGTTGATGTACGAGAGGCTCAGGTCCGCGCGCGCAATCTCCTCGTGGATCACCCCGGCGGCGAGGCAGCCCAGGCCCTGGCCGCCATACTGCTCGGGCAATTCCGGCGCGATGAAGCCCATCTCGCCCATTTCGCGCATGAGGCCGCGATCGAGCACGCGTGTGGTGTCGCGCTCGATAAAGCCAGGCGCGACGCGCCCTTGTGCGAAGCGCCGCGCGTGCTCGCCGAGCGCGACGAGGTCTTCGTCGATATACGGATTCATGGTGTCTCCTTGAAGCGGCCCTCTCTATTCATTCGTCATCCTGATCGTCACGGAGACACCGTTATTTGGCGTACTTGCGGAACTCGGGTTTGCGCTTTTCCTGGAACGCGCGCACGCCCTCGCGGGACTCCTCCGTGTCGTAGTAGAGCTTGAGCGCGTACATGCCCATGCCCGCAATGCCGGCCTGATGCGCGGTGTCCATATTGAACGAGCGCTTGGCGATCGCAATGGCCGTGGGGCTCTTTTCCATGATCTCATCGCACCACTTCTGAACTTCCGCGTCGAGCTGATCGTGCGGCACGACGGCGTTCACGAGGCCCATGGCCAGCGCTTCGGCAGCCGGATAGCGGCGGCACAGATACCAGATTTCACGCGCCTTCTTTTCGCCCACCACGCGCGCGAGAAACGCCGTGCCGTAACCGGGATCGACCGAGCCGACCTTCGGGCCCGCCTGGGCGAACACGGCCTTTTCGGAAGCTATGGTGAAATCGCAGATCGTGCACAGCACGTTGCCGCCGCCCACCGCATAGCCCTGCACGCGTGCGATCACGGGTTTGGGCACGTCGCGAATCGCCGTGTGCAGCTCTTCCATCGGCAGGCCGATCGTGCCGCGCCCGTCGTACTGTCCCGCGTGTGCGGACTGGTCGCCGCCCGTGCAGAACGCCTTGTCGCCTGCACCGGCAAGGACGATTGCGCCGATCTCGCGGTCGTAGCCCGCCTTGTTGAGCGCGTGAATCAGTTCGTCACAGGTGCGGCCGCGAAACGCGTTCATCTTGTCGGGCCGGTTGATGGTGATCCATGCCGCGCCGTTGCGCACTTCATAGAGGATGTCTTCGTAGTTCATGATCGATGCCTTTAATGATTCGTAGTCGATAGAGCGCGCGTTCGCCGGCGTTAGCCCGCCATGGTCAGGCCGCCCGATACGCTCAGCACCTGGCCCGTGATGTAGTTCGCGTCGTCGCTCGCGAAGAACACGATCGCGCCGGGCAGATCATCGGGCTGCCCGATGCGGCCGAGCGGAATGGAGCGCTGGAACGCTTCCAGCAGCTTTTCAGGGTTGCCAGCGCCTTCCTTGTACTCGGCGAAGAGCGCGGTGTCGGTCGGGCCCGGACACACCACGTTCACGGTGATGCCGTGGCGCGCATGCTCACGCGCAATGGTTTTCGAAAACGCCACGAGGCCGCCCTTGCACGCCGCATAGACCGCCTCGCCCGACGAGCCCACACGCGCGGCGTCCGAGGCGATGTTGATGATGCGTCCGCGCTTGCGCTCGACCATGCCGGGCAGCACCGCGTGGTGCATGTGCAGCGCGCCCGTGAGATTGATGGCGATGAGCTTGTCCCACTGTGCCGGTTCGGTCTTCGTGAACGGGCGGAAAACGTCCCAGCCCGCATTGTTCACGAGCACATCCACAGGACCGAGCTGCGCTTGCACTTGCTCGAGCGCCGCCTCCACTTCAGCGCGGTTCGTGATATCGCAACGCAGCGCCAGCGCCTGGCCGCCCTTTTCGTGAATTTCGTCAGCCACCTTCAGCGCCGCTTCGAGCGACAGATCCAGCACCGCCACGCGCGCGCCCTCGGCCGCGAAGCGCCGGCAGGTCGCCCCGCCGATGCCGCCGCCACCACCCGTCACCACGACCGTCTTGCCTTCGAGTTTTCGCACCGCGATTCTCCATTCGGTTGAGCAGTACCATAGACGCCTTCGATGCTGCCCCACCTTTGGGTCTCGCCTCGAATTACGTCAATATGTTGACGTATACTAGGTAACACTCAGATCGAAGACAAGCGTAGAAGCATCAGGAGAAACCCTTGCCCAAAACACCAAAAATTCAGGATTCAAGCCGCTTCGATCTTGCCAACCGGCTGTTCTTCCGGCTCTACCAATGCGCAAACATGTTGCATAAAACCGGCACGCGCGCCGTGGAAGCCGAGGGTTTGACCACGCAGCAATGGGCCGTGCTCGGCGCGCTCTCGCGCCCGGAAGCCCAGCCGGGCATGAGCGTGGGCGATCTCGCGCGGTATCTGATGGTGAGCCGCCAGAACCTCTCGGGCTTGATCAGCCGGATGGAACGCGACGGCCACGTGAGCACCCAGGCGGATGCGCGCGATCGCCGCTCGCGCCTCGTTAGCATGACCGGGCCGGGCCGCAAGCTATGGGTAGCGCAGGCCACGCCGAAAATCGAGGCGTACTACGGAGCCGTGCTAGAGAATTTTTCGTCAGACGACATGACGCACACGCTGCACTATCTGCTGAAGCTGCTCGATAACATGAAGCGAGTGGACGACCGGGAACGCGTGGCGGACGACGACGAGGCGTGAGCGCGCTCCGCTACACTCTGACGTCACGCACAAGGAGAAAACCGCATGAAGATGGACGCATTTCGCTTCGGCACCACCGACTGGTCCAGCGTCGAACCCACCCAACACAACGGGGAAACGGGCGTGGCCACCTGGCGCACGCGTTTCTTCGGCGACGAAGCCAACCCGATCCGCGTGCGCATGGTCGAGTATTCGCCCGGCTACCTCGCGGATCACTGGTGCAAGAAGGGGCACATTCTGTTCTGCCTCGAAGGCGAACTCGAAACTACGCTCGACGACGGGCGCAAGTTCGTCCTCACGCCCGGCATGAGCTATCAGGTGGGCGACAACGCCGAGGCGCACCAGTCGTACACGCGCACGGGTGCGAAGCTTTTCGTCGTCGATTGAAAGCGATGCCGCTTCAGCGCGGCGCGCCGAGATCGGCGTCGAGCCGCTTGCGCAGATCGCGCACCACGCGCGCGGCGGGAACCAGCCACCATGTGGGCGCCGCCACGGAGAAGTCGTATGCGAGCGCCGTCTGCGCGGCGCCGGTCGTGTGCGCCCGGCAGCGGAACGCCACCATGTGGCGCCGCGTGGCGGTTTGCGAACCAGGCGAGAAGCGCATGACCGCACGCAGCGCGAATTGCGTATCGTCGGGTGCGGCCTCGTACGATTCGATGCTCCACTCCGCGCCGTAGTGCGCCTCGTGACGCAGCGCCGCGCTCACGCGCAGGCGCGTTTCATCAGCGGGCAAGGCCACGGCGTGCTCGCGCCCCGCACGCCCGGCGCGATACAGCGTGCGCTGCGACCAGCCCCAGCCGAACGTGAGCACCACGCCGCCCGCCACGAGCGCCCACTGCAGAATATGCGTGAGCCAGCGGCCCACCTCGAAGCGCGCAATGGGCGCGAGCAGCAAGCCCGCGATCCAGTGCGCAGCAACGAAGATCACGATGCACGCGAACACACTCGCGGAGAGCGTCAGCAGCCAGCCCCGCGATGGGTCGTCGAATTTCGCAAACAGGAAATCGCGCACGCCGCCTGAACGCGCGTGCACGTCATTGGCTTCGGCCGCGGTTGCCCCCTCCGGCTCACCTTGCTGCGCGGCATCCGCTTCATCGCGCAGCCCCGTGAGTTCGCCGTGCAGCGAGTCGCGCTCGGTCCGCATGCGCTGGATCTCGTCGAGGGTACGCGTGCGCTCGGCGCGCAGCCCGTCCAGCTCGGCGCGCACGCGTTCACGCTGCGCCAGCAACGCCTGCATCTGCGCGTGCAGTTCGTCGGCTTGCGCGACGCTCAGCGCGGAGCGGCTCACCGGCGGCGCATGATGCACGGACCAGTACGCCTCGAGCAGCTCGCGCGCCTCCTTGACGCGCTTGAACTGGTCGTCGGCCCAGCGCATCGAGGCGGCCGTGGGGTGCCGCCATTTGTCGGGATGCAGGATCTGCGCGAGATGGCGATAGTGATGCTTGATGTCCGCCTCGCTCGCCCCCGGCTCCAGATCGAGCCGGTAGTAGAGGCGGTCGTAATCCACGGGTCGGTAATCGCGGCCTGGCATGACCTGTATCTGTTCGTCAGTGGATGGGTTGGCAGGCGGCGCAACGCCTGCCCACTCAAGTTAGCGCAATGCGCCCAGTCCGGCAAGGAAAGCGCCGCAGCCGTTGCCCGCACCGTTTCAGCGCGGCCGGCCCCCGAGCAAGCGGCTCAACGTCGCAAACGCGGTGGCGGGCAGCTCGTGCAGCTTGCGCACGACCACGGCATCCGGATAGAACGCCTCGACGGCGTCGTCCAGTATGCCGATGCCGACCAGCTCGATGCCCTGCTCCCTGACCGCCTGCACCCGCGCGAGCAGGTCGCTGCGCAACACAGCCGGGTCGCCGTCGCTCGTCGAAGGATAGCCGTCCGAGAGAACCAAAAGCAGCCGACGGCGCGCCTTGCGCTGGGCGAGCCGCGCCGCCGCCCAGGCGAGCGCTTCGCCGTCGGGGTTCTCGTGGCCGCATTCGATGGCCGCGAGCCCGCTCAGGTCGCGTGAGTCGAAGCGCTTGAACACGCGCAGATCCAGCCGCTCGACAAAGCGGTTATAGCCCCGCAGATCGGCGCCGGCCGCGCGCTCGCGCTCATAGCGCGCGCGCAGTTCCGGCGCTTCGATCGAGCTGTAACCGAGCACTTCCGAATCGAAGGCGAGCTGCGTGAGCGCGTCGGCGAGCGCCGCCGCGCACAGGCGCGCCAACTCGATCTTGCGGCCCGCCATCGAGCCGCTCAGGTCGAGCAGCAGCGTGACGACCGTGTCGCGCCCGCTCGCATGACGCGCCACGCAAAACGGCGTGCGGTAGCCGCGCGAGGCGGCGAGACGCGCTAGCGCCGCGCGGTCGATCTCGCCGCGCTCCTGCTCGCGCTTCCAGTGCGTGAGTTCGTCGGCCTTGAGCACGCGCTCGAGCTGTGCCTTGAGCGCACCGGTCTCCGCGCGCGCCAGGGCGCGCAGCTTGCGCCACGCGGCGGGGTCGCCGCGGCCCGTGAGATCGGTGACGACGTCGTAAGCCGTGGTCAGCGGGATCGACAATCGTGGCCGCGTTGGCGCGGGGCTGCGATTCGTGGCGGCGGCGTGCGGCGCGTCCGCTTCGGAAAGCGTTGAGCCGGAGGCGGAGGCGGAATCGGACTCGGCGCTCGCGCGTGCCGACGCGCCGTCGTCACCCTGGCGGGCGTCATCGGGCTGCGCGGCGCCGCCCGGCGGTTCGACCTCGTCTTCCTCGCCGAATGCGTCCATCGCACGCGCGAGCCGCGCCGATTCGTCGTCGAGCCCTTCGGAAGGGCCCGCCGTCTGCATCATGTTGTTCGCGCCGCGCGACGCGAGCGAGCGCACGCCCGCCACGATCGCCGCGGCGGCGCTCAGGCTGGCGCGCGTCGACTGGCTCGCGCGGGCCGCGCCGAGCGGAGCGTCGATCGCGCGCAGCGCGGCGGCAAGCGCCGCGGCATCGCGCTCCAGCACGCCCGGCGCTTCGTCCCACAGCGTACGCTCGATTGCCCAGGCAAGGCGCTCGCGCCACGCCAGTTTCGACCAGTGCCGCGCGACTGCCTCGCCGCGCTGCGTACGCCAGCTTTGGGCGTAACGTTGCGCACCAGGAAACGCCCGCGCGAGCTGCGCGAGCACGCGACGGTCCTCGATCGCCTGCGCAATGCGCCCCGTCACGCCGGCTTGCGGCGTGTCGAGACGCGCCGCTTCGCTGTAGCGATGGCGCGCCGCCAGCAAATCGAGCGCGCCGAGCAGTGCGGCTTCATCCACGCCATCAGTCGCGAGACGCGCGGGCAGCACGAAACGTTCGCCTTCAATGCGCGGCTCGCCCGCACCGAACGTCACGCTCACGCGCGAGTCGCCGGTCAGCACCCGCGCGAGACGGCCGAGCGCGCCCGCGGGATCGGCGCTCGCCGTCAAACTATGTGTTGCGTCCTGCAAGCTGGCCACGAGCGCCTCCGCACTCACGCGTCGAAGATCACGTGATGCCGGATGACGCTGCGGATGAGCGCCGCATCGTCCGCGCTCACCTTCGCGTAGATTGCCGGCCCCGCCGCGCGCTCGACATCGCCGGTGCGCAGCATGAGTTCGGCCCAGTCGATCAGGCGACGCGTGG
Organism: Paraburkholderia sp. BR10141; assembly: GCF_056155635.1. Lineage (NCBI taxonomy): Bacteria > Pseudomonadati > Pseudomonadota > Betaproteobacteria > Burkholderiales > Burkholderiaceae > Paraburkholderia > Paraburkholderia sp. BR10141. The sequence goes on from NZ_JBMIQH010000025.1 coordinate 82,292, forward strand.
AGAACGCGCTCGCGAGATCCTCGCGGGCGAACGCGGCGCGGCAGTCGGCGGCGATGGCCGCGAGTGTGTGCGCGAGCGGCCGCGTGAGCGCAGGTAGCGTGCGCAGCAATACTTCGGTTTCCTCTTCAAGTGAAAGATAGTCGAACAGGTAGACGCGCCAGCGGTCGAGAAACGCCTCGTTGAGCAGATTCGCGCCCTGGTACAGATGTCGGTACGCGCTCATCGCGCCCGCGGCGTTCGCGGTGGCGATGAGACGGAACGACGGATGCGGCTCGACGATTTCGTTGCCGCGCTCCTTGAGCAGCAGGCGGCCGTTCGGTTCCAGCACGGCGGTGAGCACCGCCAGAATCGAAGGCTCGGCAAAGTCGAGTTCGTCGATGATGAGCCAGTAGCCCTCGCGCATCGCCACGGGCAGCACGCCGTCCACCCAGATCGTCTCGCCGCCCTTCACGGTCCAGAAGCCGACGAAGTCGCCAATGGTGGTCTGGCCGTTCATGTTCGCGCGCAGCACGCCGTAGTCCGCGCGCGCCGCCACCTGCTCGATGAAGCTCGTCTTGCCCGAACCCGTATGACCGATCAGCATGACGCGGCGATTTTCTACGATGTCCTGAACGATGTCGTCGCCGCGTTCGGTGAAGAGGTAGGCCGCGTTCACGCGCGGCACTAGCGCGTTCGGTTCCCCGCGCGGCAGGTCGACACTGCCGATGCGTACGGTGGGCGTGTGGACTTGCGGGCTGGCTTGAGTCGCTTTGGCGTCGCGCGCCACTTCGACGGCCCGCTGCAAGGCGGCGGCAAATGTGCTGCCCGCTTGTGTGGCTCGCGCTTCATCGGCGCGCTGAGCTTCGGAAACGAAGCCCTCGCGACGCCACTTGAGCAGCTTCGCTTCGAGATTGTCGAGATCGATTTCGGTGTCGATGTCGATGTCGACTTCACCGTCCTCGCCCTGGCCGTGCTCGATGCGGTACATGTGTGCGCGTTCCGAAGGCGTGACGCGCCACCATTCGCGCGCTCGGCCGGCGCCGCGTGTGTAGAGCCCGAGCGGGGCTTCGTCTTGTACTGCAGGATCGGTTGCGTTCATGGGCGGATAATGCAGGGCGCGGTCGGTCAATCGTCACATATTACCGATGCGCATCGCAGGGCGGCAATGCCACCGCCGTGCTTCCGACCCGCGCCCAACCATGCTAGCGTGGCGATCGCCATACGAGGCACGCACGCCACGCCCCACCTGTCACCCGGAGCCCCCCAATGCCCCAAGCCGCGCCGCCCGAACTCGACAACGAGCCCGGGCGCGGCCGTTCGCTAGCACGCCACTACCCGCGCGGCCTCCAGATCGAGCCGCACTCGCATACATGGGCGCAGGTGCTCTACGCCGTCTCCGGCGTGATGTGGGTCGAGGTAGAGCGCGAGGCGCTCGTCGTGCCGCCGCAGCGCGCCGTGTGGCTGCCTCCCGGCACGCAGCACGCCATCCACATGCTGAGCGCCGTCGAGATGCGCAATCTGTATCTGCACGAGCGCGACAGCCGGCACCTGAGCGAGCGGTGCGAAGTGTTCGAGGTCAACGGCCTGCTGCGCGAACTCATCACGAGCCTCGCGGAACGCGCGCGCGAAGACGACACCTGGCTCGACGCGGCCTATCGCCTCGCGTCGATCGAACTTGCCCACGCACCGCGCTCCACGCTGCGCATTCCGCTGCCCGACGCGTCCGACCGCCGCCTCGCCACGCTGTGCCGCGCGGTGATCGACAACCCATCGGCCGATATCGGCTTCGAACAACACTCGGCATGGGTGGGCGCGAGCGTACGCACGCTCTCGCGGCTCTTCACGCGCGAGCTTGGCATGGGGTTTGCGGAGTGGCGCCGCCAGGTGCAGCTCGCAGTCGCGGTATCGCGCCTGGCGCAAGGCGAGCCCGTGAGTGCCGTGGCGCGGACGCTGGGCTATCGACCCAGCAGCTTCAGCGACATGTTCCGCCGCGAACTGGGCGTGCCGCCCAGCGAGTTCCGGCCCGCCGGCACCCTTGGCGACACGGCGGGTTTCGCAGAGGAAAGCGCGGCGCAGTAATACGCGCGTAGACGCGTGGCGCGGCTCAATGCGGCGGCAGATCGCCCACTAGCGGAAACATGTCGGGCGTATAGCCCATATTGAAGTAACCGGCCCGTGCATAAGTAGCGATTCGCTCGAGATGCTCGGTTTCGCGCGACGCGTCGCGCAGTTCGGGCTCATCGGCTTGCGGCGTGGGCGGCGCCCGATTCGCCCGGCCGCGCCGCGTGAACCACGCCGGCACGGACAGTATCGACAGCTTCGACATTGCGGACTCCTTGCGAGGCGTTGACCCCTTCCAATCTAGACAGTCGGTGGCGCGCACGCAAACAAGCATTTCTGCGATGCATTGCACAGCGCGGCCCATGCTCAACGCTCAACCGATCCGCGCGCTGTAACCGCCCGAAAATCTTACAAATAACTAACGTTTCGAAATTGGCGCACGAGTTGGTTAGACTGCGAGTCTTAGCCTTCGCTGCATGGCGGGGCACGGCTTCGACGGCATAACAATCATGAGAATGCGTATGCAGCAACTCGACAGTCTCCGGCAGCAATTCGCGGCGCCCAAGCCGTTGAGTGCGCCGACATGGTTTCTCCGCACCGCCTCGCGCGGTGTTCCGATCTCCTGGAGGCAGGCATGAGCGACGTCCCGCAGACGCAACCCGCGCCCCAGCCGCCCCCGCCACCGCCACCCGCTCCGCCCCCGCGGGCACCGAAGCGCCGCCGGCTCGGCCCGATCATTCTCGCCATTCTCGTGATCGTGCTGATTGTGCTCGTGATCGTGCACATCATGCGCAACAAGAAGGCGGAGCATGGCGCGGCGCCGCAAGTCGTGACCGTGGCCGCCGCCACGCTCGGGCCCATGCCCGTGACGCTCAACGCGCTCGGCACCGTCACGCCTGTCGCGACTGTCACGGTTCTGCCGCAAATCAGCGGCTACCTCACCGAGGTGGGCTACAAGGAAGGCCAGGACGTCGTGAAGGGGCAGTTCCTCGCCCAGATCGACCCGCGCCAGTACGAGATCAGCAAGGAGCAGGCGCTCGCGCAGCTCGCCAAGGACCAGGCCTTGCTGGCACAGGCGCGCGCCGACCTCGCACGGTATACGCAGTTGAACGCAAAGCAGTCGATCGCCGCGCAGACCTACAGCGACCAGCAGTTCCTCGTCAAGCAGTACGAAGCCGCGGTGCAGGCCGACAAGGCGAACGTCAGGCTGTTCGAGCTCGACCTGATCTATTGCCGCATCACGGCGCCGGTGTCGGGACGCGTGGGCCTGCGGCTCGTCGATCCGGGCAACTATGTGACGTCGTCCAGCTCCACGGGCATTGCCGTCATCACGACCATCAAGCCCACCACCGTGCAGTTCGCCATCCCGCAAACCTCGCTAGGCAGCGTGCTCGAGCGCGTCAACGCCGGCGCGAAATTGCCGATCACCGTCTTCAGCAGCGACAACACCCGCCAGATCGCCACCGGCACGCTCTTCGCGCTCAGCAACCAGATGGCCACGGCCACCGGCACGGTCACGCTACGCGCGAGCGTGCCCAACGACAACGAGGCGCTCTTTCCCAACGAGTTCGTCAACGTGAGGCTGCTCGTCGACACGCTGCAGAACGCCGTACTCGTACCGACGCCCGCCGTGCAGACCGGCGCGCCAGGCGACTACGTGTACCTCGTGAACGCCGACAACACCGTGTCGGTTCACAAGGTCACGCTCGGCCCGAGCGACGGCCGCTACACGGTGATCTCCGCGGGCCTGCAGCAGGGTCAGCATGTCGTGACCGACGGCCTCGACCGCCTCAACGACGGCACGAAGATCCAGCCTGCGGGGCCGAGGCCCGCCACGCACGCAGGCGCGGCGAGTGCGCCGCACCATGGCAGCGCCCCGGGCGCGGCCAGCGAACCCGGCGCCACGGCGCCGAACGCCTCCGACGCGAGCGCCGCGGCCTCGCAAGCGCGTTGAGCCCCGGACCCAGCGCCGATGAATATTTCGCGTCTCTTCATCCTGCGGCCGGTCGCGACTTCGCTCCTGATGATCGCGATGGTGCTGATCGGCCTCGTCGCGATGAAGTTCCTGCCGGTTTCCTCGCTGCCCGCGGTGGACTATCCCACCATCCAGGTGCAGACCTTCTACCCGGGCGCGAGCCCGAACGTGATGGCGACCACGGTCACGGCGCCGCTCGAAGTGCAACTCGGCGAAATCCCGGGCCTGCAGCAGATGATCTCGTACAGCTCCGAGGGTGCCTCGATCATCACGCTGCAGTTCGACCTCTCGCTGAGCCTGGACGTGGCCGAGCAGAACGTCCAGCAGGCCATCAACGCGGCCAACAGCTTCCTGCCGAGCGGCCTGCCCGCGCCGCCGACCTACGCCAAGGTGAACCCGGCCGACCAGCCGATCCTCACGCTCGCGATCACGTCGAAGTCGATGTCGCTCACGCAGTTGCAGGACGCGGCCAACAACCGTCTCGCCACGAAGATTTCCGAAGTGCCGGGCGTGGGCCTCGTCACCACGGCGGGCGGCAACGTGCCCGCCGTGCGCGTCGAAGCCGACCCGCAGAAGCTGGCCGCCTACGGCCTGAATCTCGACGACCTGCGCACCCTGCTCGCCAACGTCAACGTGAGCAACCCGAAGGGCAATTTCGACGGCCCCGAACTGAACTACACGATCAATTCGAACGACCAGATCTCGGACCCGAAGGACTACGAAGACACCGTCATCGCCTATGAGAACGGCTCGCCCGTCTTCATGCGCGACGTGGCGCGCGTCTCAACGGCCGCGCAGGACGTGGAGCGCGGCGCCTGGTACAACAAGACGCCCGCCATCGTGCTGAACGTGCAGCGCCAGCCGGGCGCGAACGTGATCGCCACCGTCAACCAGATCATGCAGCAGTTGCCGCAGCTCGAAGCGGCGCTGCCCGCGGGCATGCAGGTCACGGTGGTGTCGAACAGCGTGGGCGTAATCCGCGCTTCGGTGAGCGACGCGGCCTTCGAACTCGTGCTCGCCGTTGCGCTCGTGGTGGCCGTGATCTTCGTGTTCCTGCGCAATCTGCCCGCCACCATCATTCCGAGCATCTCAGTGCCGGTCTCGCTGATCGGCACGCTCGCGATCATGTACGAGCTGGGCTATTCGATCGACAACCTCTCGCTCATGGCGCTCATCATCGCCACGGGCTTCGTGGTGGACGACTCGATCGTGATGATCGAAAACATCGTGCGCTACCTCGAGGAAGGCGACAAACCCTTGCAGGCGGCGTTAAAAGGCGCTGGCCAGATCGGTTTCACGATTCTTTCGCTGACGATCTCGCTCATCGCCGTGCTGATTCCACTGCTCTTCATGGGCGGCGTGATCGGACGCCTCTTCAGCGAATTCGCCGTCACGCTCGCGGTGACCATCGTGCTGTCGGCCGTCGTCTCGCTCACCGTCGTGCCGATGATGTGCGCGCGCATCCTGCGCGCCCAGGCCGAGCGCCACCCGAGCCGCTTCGAGCGCATCAGCGAAGGGCTTTTCAACAAGACGCTCAACGCCTACGAGCGCGGCCTGCGCTGGGTGCTCGACCATCAGACGCTCACGCTCGTCGTGTTCGTGGTGACGGTGGTGCTCACCGGGCTGCTTTACGTCGTGATTCCGAAGGGCCTGTTCCCGGTGCAGGACGTGGGCGTGCTGCAAGGCATCAGCGTGGCCGACAATTCCATCTCCTACCAGGCGATGGTGCGGCGCCAGTCTGCCCTGGCCGAGGAAATCCTCAAGGACCCCGATGTCGTTTCGCTCACCTCGTACGTGGGCATCGACGGCATCAACAACACGCTCAACAACGGGCGCTTCCTCATCAACCTGAAACCGCACGACGACCGCTCCGAAACCGCCGACGAAATCGGTCGGCGCATTCAGCAGTCGGTCGCGAAGGTCGCGGGCGTGCGCCTTTACATCCAGCCCGAGCAGGACCTCACGCTCGACACCACGGTCTCGCGCAACCAGTACAACTTCGTGCTGCGCGGGCCGAGCCAGGACGCGTTCGAGCAGTACGTGCCCGCGCTCATCGCACGCATGAAGCAGATCCCGTCGATCCGCGACGTCACGAGCGACCTCAACACGGATGGCCTTTCCGTGAATGTCGAAGTGAACCGCCAGCTCGCGGCGCGCTACGGCATCACGGCGGCGACCATCGACAACGCGCTCTACGATGCGCTGGGCCAGCGCATCGTTTCGACCATCTTCCAGCAGTCGGACCAGTACCGCGTGATTCTCGTGGCGAAGCCCGAGGCGCTCCCCACGGTCGAATCGCTCGGCGACCTCTATCTGCCGAGCCAGACGAGCAGCGAAGGCCAGGTGCCACTCAAGGGCATTGCGAAGATCAGCATCACGCGCTCGCCGCTCATGATCAGCCACCTCGCGCAGTTCCCTTCGGTCACGATCTCGTTCAATCTCGCCGATGGCGCGTCGCTCTCCGCCGCCGTGCGCGACGTGCGCAAAGCCGAGGCCGCCGTGAACCTGCCGCCTTCGATCACCTCGTCGTTCCAGGGCGCGGCGCAGGCGTTCGAGGATTCGCTTGCCAGCGAGGTGTATCTGCTGATCGCGGCGCTCGTGGCCGTGTATATCGTGCTGGGCGTGCTGTACGAGAGCTATGTGCACCCGGTCACGATTCTTTCTACGCTGCCTTCGGCCGGCATTGGCGCGCTGCTCGCGCTGATGATCGCAGGCAAGGACCTCGACGTGATCGGCATTATCGGCATCGTGCTGCTGATCGGCATCGTCAAGAAGAACGCCATCATGATGGTGGACTTCGCGCTCGAAGCCGAGCGCGTGCACGGCAAGCCGCCGCGCGAGGCGATTTTCGAAGCGTCGCTGCTGCGTTTCCGGCCGATTCTCATGACCACGCTCGCGGCCATGCTCGGCGCGCTGCCCATGCTGCTCGGCAGCGGCACGGGCTCGGAGCTGCGCCGTCCGCTGGGTCTTGCGATCATCGGCGGACTCACGCTTTCGCAGATGCTCACGCTGTTCACGACGCCCGTGATCTATCTGCTCTTCGACCGGCTGGCCGAACGCTTCGGCCGCAAGCGCAGGCCTGAAAGCCACGCGGACGGCGACGCGGGCGGCGGTCCCGGCAACGGCGCGCCACCCGCGCCCGAGGGCACGCCGTGAACCTCTCGGCGCTCTTCATCCGGCGGCCGGTCGCGACATCTCTCCTCGCGATCGCGATCCTCATTTCGGGGATGCTCGCCTTTTTCCGGCTGCCGGTCGCGCCGCTGCCCAACATCGCCTACCCCGTGATCGTGGTGCAGGCCAACATGGCAGGCGCGAGCCCGGACATCATGGCGTCCACGGTGGCCGAGCCGCTGGAGCGCCGGCTCGGCACCATCGCGGATGTCAGCCAGCTCACGTCGATCAGCAACACGGGCACGGCGATCATCGTGGTGGTGTTCGGCCTGAACCGCGACATCAACGGCGCGGCGCGCGACGTCGAAGCCGCCATCCAGGCCGCGCGCGCCGACTTGCCCACCACGCTGCGCAGCAACCCGACGTATCGCCAGTACAACCCCGCGAGCGCGCCGATCATGGTGCTCGCGCTCACCTCGGACACGCTCACCAAGGCTCAGCTGTACGACTCCGCCGATTCGGTCATCCAGCAGCAGCTCTCGCAAGTGGACGGCGTGGGCCAGATCACACTGGGCGGCGGCGCGCTGCCCTCGGTGCGCGTGGAGCTGGAGCCGGGCAAGCTCAACAGCTACGGCATCGGCCTCGAAGACGTACGCGCGTCGATCGGCGCGGCCAACGCGAACAGCGCGAAAGGCCATATCGACCAGGGCAACCAGCGCTACACGGTGACGTCGAACGATCAGATCAGCAAGGCCGCGCCGTTTCGCGACGTGGTGATCGCCTATCGCAACGGCTCGCCCGTGTTCCTGCGCGACGTGGCTTCCGTCATCGACTCGAACGAAAACATCCGCAACGCGGGCCTCTACAACGGCAAGTCGGCCGTGCTCGTGATCGTCTACCCGATGCCGGGCAGCAACGTCGTGAAGACAGTGCAGCAGATCCGCGATCGCCTGCCCTCCATCGAGGCCGCGCTGCCCGCCACGATCAAGGTGGATGTGGCGATCGACCGCTCCGAGTCCGTGCGCGCCTCCGTGGCCGACACCGAACGCACGCTCTTCATCGCCGTGCTGCTCGTAATCGGCGTGGTGTTCGTGTTCCTGCTCTCGCCGCGAGCCACGCTCATCCCCGCCGTGGCGCTGCCGCTTTCCATCGTGGGCACGTTCGGGCCCATGTACCTGCTCGGCTACAGCATCGACAATCTGTCGCTCATGGCGCTCACCATCGGCACAGGCTTCGTGGTGGACGACGCCGTGGTCGTGCTGGAGAACATCGTGCGCCACATCGAGGCCGGCATGGACCCGAAGGAAGCCGCGCTCAAAGGCGCGGGCGAAGTGGGCTTCACGGTGCTTTCCATGAGCCTTTCGCTCATCGCCGTGTTCCTGCCCATTCTGCTCATGCCCGGCATCGTGGGGCTGCTCTTTCATGAGTTCGCGATGACGCTTTCGATCGCGATCCTCATCTCGCTCGTGATCTCGCTCACGGTCACGCCCACCATGTGCGCCTACGTGCTCAAGCGCGAGGCGCTGCACAAGAAGCCCTCGCGCGCGGCCGTGTGGATCGACGCGCAGTTCGAGCGCTTCAAGCAGTTCTACTCGCGCACGCTCGACGTCGCGCTCGATCACGCGCGGCTCACGATCTTCATCCTGTTCGCGCTGCTGGTCGGCAATGTGTTTCTCGCGCGGCTGCTTTCCGGCACGTTCTTCCCCGAGCAGGACACCGGCATCCTGATCGGGCAGATCATCGCGGACCAGAGCATTTCGTTTACCGCGATGGAAAAAAAGCTCGCGCAGCTGCAGGCCATCGTGAAGGCCGATCCGGCGGTGCAATCGGTGGCGGGCTTCACGGGCGGCCGCGCGCTCAATTCGGCCACCGTGTTCGTCGAACTGAAACCGCTTAACGAACGTCGCCTGACAGCCACCGAGGTCGTGAACCGCCTGCGTCCCAAGCTCAATGGCGTTTCGGGCGCACGGCTTTTCATGCAGGCCCAGCAGGACCTGCAGATCGGCGGGCGGCAGTCGGCGGCCGAGTATCAGTACACGCTCACGAGCGACGACGCCGACGCGCTCTTCACCTGGGTGCCGCGTCTAGTGGACGAGCTGAACAAGCACCGCAGCCAGATGTCGGATGTGAACTCGGACCTGCAGCAAAATGGTCTGGAGGCCTACATGACGGTGCAGCGCACGACCGCCAAGCGCTACGGGTTCGACCCGAACCAGGTGGACAACGTGCTCTACGACGCCTTCGGCCAGCGCACCGTTTCGACCATCTACAACGCGATCAACCAGTACTTCGTCGTGATGGAAGTAGCGCCGCAGTACTGGCAGTTTCCACAGTCGTTCCAGGACATCTGGCTGAGCACGGCGGCGGGCAACGCGAGCGGCGCCGCGCAAACGCAGATGCCGTCGAGCGTCATCTCGGGCGTCACGCCCTTCACGGCCGTGACCACGGCCACCACGGCAAACGGCAACACCAACGAGCGCAACGCCAACGCGGTGGCCAATCAGCAGAACAACGCGATCGCCAACAGCAAGGGTGGCAGCTCCAGCGGCAGCGCGGACAGCACGGCCGCCGAAACCATGGTGCCGCTCATGGCGCTCATGGACTGGAAGACGCGCCATACGGCCACCCAGGTCAATCACCAGGGCACCGAAGTGGCGGGGACGATTTCGTTCAATCTGCCCAAGGGCGGCTCGCTTTCGGAGGCTGGCACGATCATCGAGCAGGCCGAGCGCAACATCGGCATGCCGGCCTCCATCCACGGCGCGTTCGCGGGTGCGGCGCAGGCCTACGCACAGTCCATGGGCGTCGTGCCGCTGCTCATTCTCGCCGCGCTCGCCGTGGTGTATATCGTGCTGGGCGTGCTGTACGAAAACACCATCCACCCGCTCACGATCCTCTCCACCCTGCCTTCGGCCGGCATCGGCGCGATTCTCGCCATGCTGATCTTCGGCACGCCGTTCTCGGTGATCGCGATGATCGGCATCATCCTGCTCATCGGCATCGTGAAGAAAAACGGCATCATGATGGTCGACGTCGCCATCCAGTTGCAGCGCAACGAGGGCATGGAGGCGCGGCGCGCGATTCACGAAGCCGCCGTGGTGCGCCTGCGACCGATCATGATGACGACCTTCGCGGCCGTGCTCGGCGCGCTGCCGCTCGCCATCGGCATTGGCCAGGGCGCTTCGCTGCGCCAGCCGCTCGGCGTGACGGTGATGGGCGGCCTGCTCCTGAGCCAGGTCTTTACCCTGTACACCACGCCGGTGATTTACCTGTTCCTCGACCGCGTGCGCGCACGCCTCGCGCGCTGGGCCGCGCGCCTGCCGTGGAATCGCCAGGCCGATGAGAGCGCATCATGATGAAAACCCGCCTTAATCCATCGCTCATGCGAATGCTGATCCCCGCCGCCGCAAGCGCTGCCACGCGCGCGCAGGCGCTCGCGCCCCTCACCGTAGCGCTGCTGCTCGCAGGCTGCATGGTCGGGCCGGACTACCACCGCCCGCAGGTCACCGTGCCCGCCACGTGGAAAGAGCTGCCCGGCTGGACCCAGGCCGAGCCCGAAGCCGCCCAGGGCCCCAAGGGCGAATGGTGGACCGCCTTCCAGGACCCGCTGCTCGACGAACTGGAACCGCTCGTCCAGGTCTCGAACCAGACCGTGCGGCAGAGCTACGCGAACTACCAGCAAGCGCTCGCCGAAGTGCGTGTCGCGCGTGCGAGCCTCTTCCCGACCATCGGCATTACCGGCTCGCTCGCGCGCGAGCGCTCCTCCACCGGCACGCTCAGCAGCGTGAGCAGCATCACGTCCACGCCGAGCGGCGCGCGTATCGTCAACGGCGGCACGCTCGAAGCGAACGCGAGCTGGGACATCGACCTCTGGGGCCAGGTGCGCCGCCAGATCGAGGAACAGTCGGCCACGGCGCAGGCAAGCGAGGCGACACTGGCGAACGCTACGCTCTCCGAACAAATTGCGCTGGCGAACGCCGTGATCGATCTGCGCATCACCGATGCCGATATCGACCTGCTCACGCATACCGTGCAGGCGTACTCGGACTTCCTGCGCGTGGTGACCAACCAGGACCAGGCGGGCACCGTGCCGCCGTCCGACCTGATCTCCGCGCGCACGCAGCTCGAATCCGCGCGTGCGAGCCTGATCGCCCTGGGCGTGGCGCGCGCGCAAAACGAGCACGCCATCGCGGTGCTCGTGGGCCGCAACCCCGAAGAGGTCGATATCCCGCACAGCACTCAGCTTCCCGCGCTGCCCGCCATTCCCGCCGGCGTGCCCTCCACGCTGCTGCAGCGGCGGCCCGACATTGCGACCGCCGAACGCCAGATGGCGTCGGCCAACGCGGCGATCGGCGTGGCGGTGGCTGCGTACTATCCGACGATCTCGCTCACTGCGCTCGACGGCTTCACGCAGTCGCCGCTTTCGGGCCTGCTGCACATGAGCAACTATGTGTGGTCGCTCGGCGCGAGCGCGACCCAGACGATCTTCGACGGCGGCCAGCGCAGCGGCCAGGTGGCGGCCGCGCGTGCGAGCTACGACGCGGCGGTGGCGAACTATCGCGGCACGGTGCTGACGGCGTTCCAGGGGGTGGAGAACGATCTCTCGGGGCTGCGCATCCTCGCGCAGCAGGCCGACGTGCTCGATACCGCCGTGCGCGACGCCATCCGCGGCGCGCAGATCGCGCAAAACGAATACGAGGCGGGCACCGTGGACTACACGACAGTGGCCACGGCCCTGGCTACACAGGTGACCAATCAGCAGAGCGCGCTCAACGTGCATCAGCAGCGGCTGCTCGATACGGCTTCGCTGATCGGCGACCTGGGCGGCGGCTGGTCCGGGCAGCTGCACGATGCGCAGCATCCGGCGCGTGCGGTGGCGCCGGCTTCCGACGCCGCGGCGGCGGGCGCGAGCGCAAGCGGTCCGGCAAACGTGGAAGCGAGCAGGACGCAGGGCGCCGCTGCGAGCCCCTGACCGGGCGACCCTGCGCTACGCGCGCGGCTCGCGTTCCGAAGCCGTCGTCACCGGCATGGCGGAGGCCGGCAGGCCGAACACGGCATCGAAAATCAGGTTATAGACGTAGTTGTAGACGAGAAAGAACATCGAGAGGCCGATATCCATCGCGAACGCCTCGATCAACGTCACGTGCAGCGTGAGCGCGATCATCGGCACGAGGAACACCACGAGGCCGCCCTCGAAGCCGACCGCATGCGCAATACGGCGCGCGACACTGCGGCCGCGTTTCGTCTGGCGCGCTTCCCAGCGCTCGAACAGCAGGTTGAAGACGAAGTTCCAGCCCACCGCGATCAGCGATGAAAACACCGCCGCCGCGCCCGCGCGGTCCATGCCGCTGCCCGAGAGCGAGGCGAAGCTCGTGCTGGTAATCAGGATCGCGATGCCTTCGAACAGCGTGACGTACACGATCCGGCGTTTGATACCCTGCATGGACCCATGCTCCTGATGCGGCTCCCGCGTGGCTTCGGGCCGCGTCAATCGCCGCACCGGCTGCGAGCGCGGCGAAACCCTGCGCGAATCAACCGAGATCGGTGAATACCGAAGCTGCGGACAAACGCGACTTCGGCAGCTTCGCGTTGAAGTCGTCGGCGCTGCGGTAGCCGAGGCCGACCACCACCAAAGCGGTGAGGCCCTGCTCGCGCAGGCCCAGTTCCTCGTCGAGCGCTTTCGCGTCGAAGCCTTCCATCGGGCAGGCGTCGATTTCGAGCGTCGACGCGCCGATCAGCAGCGTGCCGAGCGCGAGATACGCCTGCTTTTCCATCCAGGCCGGCAGGTCGTTGCGCTCGCGATGCAGGTTCACATAGAACGCGCGCGTCTTTTCCTGACCCGCCTTCGCCTCGGCATTGGCGAAGCGGCCGTCCGCTTCTTCCTGCGCGAGCACTTCGGCGAGGTGCGCTTCGTCCATGTCGGTGCGCACGCACAGCACTACGACGTGCGAGGCGCGCGTGACCTTCGGCTCGTTGTACGCGAAACCTTCCATGCCCTTGGCGATACGCGCACGCGCCGCGTCGCTTTCGGCCACCACGAAATGCCACGGCTGCGAATTGACCGACGAGGGACTGAAGCGGATCAGCTCCTTGAGTTCGTCGATGACGGCCGCGGGAATCTTGCGGACTGGGTCGAACGCCTTGGTGGCGTGGCGGGCTTTCGCGAAGCGGGTGAGATTCAAGCGGTTTTCTCCTTCGTATGCGGTCGGCCGGGGCAGTACCCGGCAAGGGCGACATCGTACCAGCATCGTGTGCCGGCCGCGGGGGCGGTCTGCGCGCCCGGCGCGCCTGCGCTATGCTTGAAGGCTGAAATCGCCGCAGCGGCCGCTCAGCAGCCATGCGCCGCCAGCAAGGAGAATACCGATCATGCGCCAGGCCATCCATCATCTGCCGGTGAGCACGCGCACGCGCGGGCTCGTCGAGATCAGCCAGGAGGTGCGCGCGTTCGTGCGCGAACAGCGCATCGCCACCGGCTTGCTCACCCTCTTTTGCCGCCACACTTCAGCGTCGCTCGTCATCCAGGAAAACGCCGATCCTTCGGTGCGCCGCGATATCGAACGCTACTTCGAGCAGCTCGCGCCCGAAGATCCCCAGCGCTACGAGCACGACACCGAAGGCCCCGACGACATGCCCGCGCATTTGCGCACGGCGCTCACGCACACGCAGCTCTGCATCCCGGTCGAGCACGGCAATCCCGTGCTGGGCACGTGGCAGGGCATCTATGTGTTCGAGCATCGGCGCGCGGCGCACACGCGCGATATCGTGCTGCATCTGATCGGCGAATGAGCAGGTCAGGCGCAGACACGCAAATCCCGTACGCAAGCGCTATGCTTGCGTCTTTCGTTCAACCGACTCACCGAGGGTTGCCCCAAATGAAACAGTCCGCCGGATCCATGATTTCCTTCACCCGCCCTGACGGCCAGTCGCTCCAGGGTTATCTCGCCAAACCGGAGAAGACCGAAGGCGCGCCCGCCATCGTCGTGATCCAGGAATGGTGGGGCTTGAACGACCAGATCCGCGGCGTGGCCGACCGGCTCGCGCAAGCTGGCTACTTCGCGCTCGTGCCCGACCTCTATCGCGGCAAGAGCACGGTCGAACAGGAAGAGGCCCACCATCTGATGACGGGCCTCGACTTCGCGGATGCCGCCTCGCAGGACGTGTATGGCGCGGTCAACTATCTGAAGACGCTCACGGACCGTGTGAGCGTGACGGGCTACTGCATGGGCGGCGCGCTCACGCTGCTCGCGGCCACCATGGTGCCGGGCCTTGCGAGCGCCGTGGTGTGGTATGGCTTCCCGCCGCTCGAATACATCGACGCGAGCAAGATCACGGCGCCCATCCTCGGCCACTTTGCAACCCAGGACCAGGCGTTCAGCATCGAAACCGTCGCGGAACTCGAAACGAAGCTCAAGGGCGCCAACGTCGACGTCGAGTTCCATCGCTATCTCGCCCACCACGCGTTTGCGAACGAGACCGCCGTGGGCCCGAACCGCATCCCCATCACGCAGTACGATCCGGTCTGGGCGCAGCTCGCGTGGGACCGCTCGCTGACGTTCTGGGGCCGCACGATGTGGCCGCAGCGCACGGCGCGCTAAAGCACCGGCAGCGGCCCGCGCCGCCGCGCGGAACTGTCGTAGAATCGGCGTCGCCCCGCCTCGCGCGGGCGACGCCGATTTGCATTGCAGCGCCTTCGTCCCTCTCACGCTTTTCGCGGAGACTCCATGACGCCGCTCATCCTCCAGCGCCCCGCGCTGCTGTTCATCGTGCTGATCCTGGTGCTGCCGCTTGCCGCCGCACTCGGCGCAAACATGCTGCACCGCTACTTCCCGCTCGCCGAGGAGGCGCGCGAGAACTACAAGATCGTGCAGGGCGCGACGCTCACGCTGCTCGCGCTCCTGATCGGCTTCACGCTCTCGATGGCCGTGAGCCGCTACGACCAGCGCAAGAACCTGGAGGAAGAGGAAGCCAACGCGATCGGCACGGAGTATCTGCGCGCCGAGCTGCTTGGCGGCGAGGCGGCTGCCCAGACCAAGGCGCTGCTTGCGCGCTATCTTCAGGCGCGCATCCACTTCTACGTCGTGCACGAGCCCGGCGCACTCGATCAGATCAACCGCGACACCGGCGAGCTTCAGACGCAACTCTGGGCGAGCGTGCGCGATCCCGCGAAGGCGCAGCCGAATCCGGTGATGGCGCTGGTGGTCTCCGGCATGAACGACGTCATCAACACCCAGGGCTACACGCAGGCCGCGTGGATCAACCGCATTCCCGTCGCCGCGTGGGTGCTGATGATCAGCATCGCCATCTTCAGCAACCTGATGCAGGGCTACGGCGCGCACGGCCAGGTCGGCCGGCGGGTGCTGCTGCTCATCCTGCCCGTCACGGTGACGCTGTCGCTCACGCTCATCGCCGATATCGACAGCCCGCGCGGCGGCCTCATTCGCGTCGCGCCGCTCAATCTGATGAGTCTTGCGCAGTCCATGCCTGCCAATCCCTGACCCCCGCTCCGCGGCGCCGCACGATCACACCCAAGGCCGTACCACCATGAAAGTCATCCGCTCGAAAACCTTCACCGCCACCCGCCCGTGGGGCGCGCTCGACATCGCCAACATGAACGGCACCACCGTGCGCCTGCACTGGACCGACCAGCCGTACAAATGGCACGTCAACGACGGCGAGGAAGTGTTCGCCGTGCTCGACGGCGTGGTCGACATGCATTACCGCGAAGATGGCGCGGAGCAGGTCGCGGTGCTCGAAGCCGGCGACGTGTTCTTCGCGGGCGTGGGCTGCGAGCACGTCGCGCATCCGCGCGGCGAGGCGCGCATTCTCGTGGTCGAGCGCGAAGGCAGCGTGTAAGCCGCGTCTTGCGGCGAAAAGACGGTATGCGCCATTTCCACTAAACTTGGCGGCCTGACTCCACTCCCGCCTGTCGATCAGGCCGCGGCGCGCCTTGCACGGCAAGCGCCGCGCCGTTGAAGGCCTTCAAGGACGCCGCATGAACGACCTTTCCGCATTTCCCATCACCCGCAAGTGGCCAGCGCTTCACCCCGATCGCATCCAGCTCTATTCGCTGCCCACGCCCAATGGCGTCAAGGTCTCGATCATGCTGGAGGAAAGCGGCCTGCCTTATGAGCCGCATCTCGTGCGCTTCGACGCGAATGACCAGATGTCGCCGGAATTCCTCTCGCTGAACCCCAACAACAAGATTCCCGCGATCCTCGATCCCGACGGCCCGGGCGGCGAACCGCTCGCGCTGTTCGAATCGGGCGCGATCCTCATCTATCTCGCCGACAAGAGCGGCCGTTTTCTCGCCCGTGAAGGCGCGGCGCGCTACGAGACGATCCAGTGGGTCATGTTCCAGATGGGCGGCATCGGGCCGATGTTCGGCCAGGTGGGCTTCTTCCACAAGTTCGCGGGCAAGGAGTACGAGGACAAGCGTCCGCGCGACCGCTACGTCGCCGAGTCGCGGCGTCTGCTCGCCGTGCTCGACCAGCGCCTCGAGGGGCGCAAGTGGATCATGGGCGACGAGTACACCATCGCCGACATCGCCACGTTTGGTTGGGTGCGCAACCTCGTTGGCTTCTACGAGGCCGGCGACCTCGTCGGTTACGCCGATTTCAGGAACGTCGCGCGCGCGCTCGGAGCATTCGTCGCTCGTCCGGCGGTCGAGCGCGGGCTCAACATTCCGCCGCGCGGCTAAGGCGCGCCCACGGCGTCATTGCGGCGCCGCTTTCACGCGCGCCGCAACCGAGTCGGCCACTTCGGCCGCCGCACGGTCCACGTTCTTGCGGTCATCCGCGCGCGCGAGCACGAATTTGGCCGCCGCCACGTACGGATTGAGCGCGATGGCCGCGCCGGCGCCCGGCTTCGCATGGCTCGACTGGCTGTCGATCACCTGATAAAGCGGCTGCGGCGCCTGGGTGGCCAGGTTGTCCACGGCCACCGCCAGTTCGATCTGGCTCGCGCCCGAGCCGAACCCCACCACCGCGCGCCGCATGCTGTTGCCTTCGTCCACGCTCAGGAAGACGCCGCGCACGAGCCAGCCCTGCGCGGGTAGCGGCGTGCCGCTGGGCAGGCGGCGTGCGTCGAGGCCCTTCTCGCGCAGGTCGTTCACCAGCGCATCGGCCATTTTCGTGACGACCTGATCGGCCTGCTGCTGCGGGTCGCGGTGGCGCAACAGCGGTCGTGGCAGCAAGCCGCCCATGTGCTCGCGCGCATTCTCCACAGGATTCGAATCCTGCTTGACGTTGGCCGCGTCGAGTTCGAAGTCCGTCACGTAGACGAGCGGCGCGCCCGGTTGTTGAGCCGCGGCGAGCGGCGCGAACGCGCACAGGCAGAGCGTCGCGACCCGCTTCCAGTTCCATTGCATCTTCATCGCAAGCTCCCGTACGTTCGCCAGCCATCCATTCATTCATGCATTCATTCACGCCGTGGGCGCCCGTGCGGCACGGCCATCAAGCGTCGATCAGCCCGAGCCGCGCCAGGTCGCTCGCGAGCGATTCGGTTTCGACGAAGTGGCATGCCTGCAACCCCGCGTCGAGCGCGCCCGTGACGTTCGCTTCGCTGTCGTCGATGAAGAGCGTTTCCTGGGGCTGCGCGCCGAGCTGTGCAACGCAGCCCAGGTAGGTCTGCGCGGCCGGCTTGACCGCGCCGAACGTCGCCGACGAATAGACCTGTGAACCGAAAAGCCGCGCAACGGGCGGATTCAGATAGTCGAGGTGATGCGTGACGAGCGAGCAATTGTTGGTCAACACGGCGATGCGGCAACGCGCGGCCACACGCTGCGCCAGCACGAGCGCCGCCTCGTTCGGCGTGATCGACGCGCGCCTCGCCGCGAGCCACACGTCGCGGCCCACCTCGCAGCCGAGCATTGCGCCCAGTGCGCGCAGATAAGCGTCGGGGTCGATTTCGCCCGCGTCGGCGCGCGCTTCGAGACCCGAGCCCCAGATCGCGTGACGCACCGCTGCAGGCGGCGCGCCGGTGGCGGCCGCGAGGCTCGCCACGCGCGCGTCGCGATCGTAGTGGGACAGCACGCCTTCCATGTCGAACAGGACTACGCCGATCGCCGCCATCTGCCGCTCCCGCCACGATATTTCGCACTGCTGTCCCGCCACATCCGCAGCCGATCATACCGCCGGCCGGCGCCAGGCGGCGCACGAATGGCACTCGTGAGGCACGCTGATCGCGCCCCTAAAACCACCCATCGATTTTGGGTAAACTGGGACGCATGGACACCTGCCGTTACTGCGGAAAACTGCGCGACGAATGGGATTGCCACGGGCCAGCGTGCCGCCAGGCGATCGCGCAGGCGCTGCACCGCCAGCGCAAGGGACTGCCGATGGTCGCGAACGTGATCCGCAACGAAATCCCCGCCGACGCCACCACCGGCCAGATCATCACCGTGCTTTCGCGCCAGCGCCAGCGTGCGAGGCGCGGCAACGAGGAACGACGCGAGCGCAAGGCGCTCGATCTCCCCGAGAGCGAGTAAGGCTCCCGCCGAACCCGGTCAGCGCCCGCTCTCGTCCTCGTTTGCCGGTGCCGCAATGCCGATGCGCGCGAACGTTTCCTCCAGATGATTGACGCACACGCGGACCTTCGCGGACTGCGCGAGGCGCGCCGGGTACACGGCCCAGACATTGGCCGGCTGCGTGACGCCGGGCAGCACGCGCTGCAGGCGCCCGCTCTCCAGCAATGGCGCGACATCCCACATCGAGCGCAGCACGATGCCGCGGCCCGCCAGCGCCCACTGCACGGCCACCTCGCCGTGATTGGTCGAGAGCGGCCCGGCTACCTTCACCGAAACCGTCTCGCCATGCCTGGTCAGGCGCCAAACGCCGAACGGATGATCGCGCTCCTTGATCGCGAGACACGCGTGTTCGGCGAGATCGGCGACCTCCTGTGGCGCGCCGCGCCGCGCAAGATACGCGGGCGCTGCGCAAAGCACGCGATAGTTCGTGGCGAGACGGCGCGCGATCAGATGGCCGGCGATCTCGTCGCCGATACGCACGTCGAGATCGAAACCCTCGCCCGCCACGTCGACGAGCCGGTCGAACAGTTCGAGGCGCACGCTCAGTTGCGGATACCGCTCGGAAAGCCCGGCGAGCGCGGGCGCGACGAAGTTGCGGCCAAAGCCGAAGCTGCTCGACACGCGCAGCGTGCCGCGCGGAATGCGCCGCGTGGTGGAGACGTCGTCCACGAGGCGCTCGACGTCGTCGAGGATCTTGCCCGCCGACGCATAGACGCGCTCGCCCGCCTCGGTCATCGCGACGCGCCGCGTCGAGCGGTGCAACAGGCGCGTGCCGAGACGCGCCTCGAGCACGCCCACGCGCTTGCTCACATAGGCCGGCGACGCCGCAAGCGCTTCGGCCGCCGCGGTGAAGCTCGCTTTGCGCGCGACCATGCAGAACACGCGCAGGTCGTCGAGCTCCGGCGACGCGACAGATTTCGGCGCTTTCGGTGCGTCCGGCATAGGCGTCACCGCGGCGTCACAGCGCGGCGGCTACCGCTTCGCCCAGCGCAGTCGTGTTCGCCGTGCCGCCCATGTCGGGCGTGCGCGGGCCTTCCACCAGCACCTTCTCGATGGCCTGCATGATCGCGTCGTGCGCGGCCTTGTATTGCGCGTCGCCGTTGCCAAGGAAGTCGAGCATCATCGCGCCCGACCAGATCATCGCGATGGGGTTGGCGATCTGCTTGCCGAAGATGTCGGGCGCCGAGCCGTGCACCGGCTCGAACAGCGAGGGAAACTTGCGCTCGGGATTCAGATTGGCCGAAGCCGCCAGACCGATCGTGCCCGTGCATGCGGGGCCGAGGTCCGAAAGGATGTCGCCGAAGAGGTTCGAGGCGACGACCACGTCGAAGCGGTCCGGCTGCAGCACGAAACGCGCGCACAGAATGTCGATGTGCTGCTTGTCCCACTTCACGTCGGGATACGCCTCGCCCATCGCCGCCACGCGCTCGTCCCAGTACGGCATGCTGATCGAGATGCCGTTCGATTTGGTGGCTGCCGTGAGTTTCTTGCGGCCGCGCTCGTTCGCGAGTTCGAACGCGTACTTGAGAATGCGGTCCACGCCGTGGCGCGTGAACACCGACTCCTGCAGCACGAACTCGCGCTCGGTGCCTTCGAACATCTTGCCGCCCACCGAGCTGTACTCGCCCTCGGTGTTCTCGCGCACGACGAGAAAGTCGATGTCGCCGGGCTTGCGGTTGGCGAGCGGACACGGCACGCCGGGCAGCAGACGCACCGGGCGCAGGTTGACGTACTGGTCGAACTCGCGGCGGAACTTCAGCAGCGAGCCCCACAGGGAAATGTGATCGGGCACCTTGTCGGGCCAGCCGACCGCGCCGAAATAGATCGCGTCGAAGCCCTTGAGCGTGGCGAACCAGTCGTCGGGCATCATCTTGCCGTGCTGCAGGTAGTAGTCGCAGCTTGCCCAGTCGAAATGGCTGATTTCGAGGTTCAGGCCGAACTTCGCGGCCGCCGCCTCGACCACGCGCACGCCCTCGGGCATCACTTCCTGGCCGATACCGTCGCCGGCGATGGCGGCGATCTTGAATGTCTTGCTCATGTCGCGTTCTCCGTTTCTGTGCTGATGCGCCAGCATGCCCGAAAAACCGCCGGCAACCAGCCCCGCAGGCGTGGACAGATTCAACACGAAACGTGAATAATCGCACGAGGGCGCGCTACCGTCCATGGATACGCCATATTCAGCGCCCGCCGATTTCCTGCCGATAGCCGATCTCGCCTAGAATCTCGTTTGGCTCCACCGCGCCTTTCGCTGGAACGGCGCATATCCAGATCGACCGACTTATGTTCTCGCTTTCCGACACCCTTCCCTCCGACAAACCCGCCCTCTACGAATCGCTGGCTGCGCAGGCGCGCTCGCTGATCGAAGGCGAATCCGACGTCATCGCGAACGCCGCGAACTTCGCTTCGCTCGTGTTTCATTCGCTCGAGGGCCTGAACTGGGCGGGCTTTTACTCGTTCGACGGCACCGAGCTCGTGGTCGGTCCGTTCCAGGGCAAACCGGCGTGCGTGCGCATTCCCCTGGGCAAGGGGGTATGCGGCACGGCGGCGGCCACACGGCAAACGCAAGTGGTGCCCGATGTGCACGCGTTCGCGGGCCACATTGCGTGCGATTCGGCTTCGCAGTCGGAAATCGTCGTGCCCCTCGTCACGCCGGACGGCGAGCTGATCGGCGTATGGGACGTGGACAGTCCGCATCTCGCGCGCTTCGACGAAGAGGACGCGAAAGGCATGGAGTTGCTGTGCCGCACGTTCATCGAATACGGCATGAAGCGTCGCTGAGCGCTGTTGTTACGCCCTTATACTGGGCGCTCGACGCGTACTCAGGATGCCGAATCGTCTGACGCATTCGCCTTGACGAAGTCGACGAACGCGCGCAGCGGCGCCGGCAGGTGCCGCCGCCCAGGGTAGTAGAGAAACGGCCCCGGAAACGACACATCCCAGTCGTCGAGCAGGCGCACGAGCGCGCCGCTGCGGATATGCGGCAGCAACATCTCTTCGAACAGATACACGATGCCGACGCCGTCGAGCGCCATGTTGATCAGCAGGTCGAGCGCGGCGCCAGGACGCACGACGAGCACCGTGGGCGGGTCGAGGCGCAGCACTTCGCCGTCCCGCTCGAAATGCCAGAGCGGCATCGCGCCGCCCGCAAACTGCACGCGCAGGCAAGCGTGGTCGAGCAGTTCACGTGGATGTTCAGGCCGCCCCCGCGCCGCGAGATACGCGGGAGAAGCGACCGTCGCGAAGCGCTCCACGCGCGGACCGATGGGAATCGCGATCATGTCCTGCTCCAGCCGCTCGTCGTAGCGAATACCGGCGTCGCAGCCGATCTGCAGCACGTCGACGAAGCCGTCCTCCACCACCACCTCGACGCGGATCTCGGGATACTCGCGTTGGAACGGCGTGAGCACGCCCGGCAGGATGGTGCGCGCCGCGCTCGCGGGCACGTTGAGCTTGAGCGTGCCCGCCGGCTTTTCGCGGTAGCCGTTGAGCACGTCGAGCGCCGCTTCCATCTCGCTGAAAAGCGGCGTGATCGATTCGAGCAGACGCTGCCCCGCCTCTGTCGGCGCGACGCTGCGCGTGGTGCGGTTCAACAGGCGCAGCCCGAGCTTCGCCTCCAGCCTGCGCACCGCGGCACTCAGGCTCGACGCCGAAACGCCGCCCACGCGCGCCGCGTCGCGAAAGCCGCCCGCACGCGCCACCGAAACGAAAGCGGCCAGATCGTTCATTTCCATCGGCATGGTTCACCCCGCACTGTTCGATTTCCCGCACAGCCTATTCTGATCAGATGGGATTATCGGACAATTCGAACGCGCCCATACATACAACGTTCCCGGCTACAGGCCACGCCGTAGACATTCTCCTGTGCGCCTGCGGCGATCGATTCATGCGATTGTTTTCTGCCCTTTACCAATCGCGTCCAGTTGCGCCAGCAACTCACCGGAGAGCTCAAGCGTCTGCGCTGTCATGTTCTCGCGTAGATGCGCCAGTGACGATGTCCCCGGAATCAAAAGAATATTTGGCGACCGGTGCAGAAGCCACGCTAGCGCAACGGCCATCGGCGTGGCCTCGAGCGTTCTTGCGATGTCTGACAGCGCTGAGGACTGAATCGGCGTGAAACCGCCCAGCGGGAAGAACGGCACATAGGCGATACCGCGTGCCGCCAGCGCATCGATCAACCCATCGTCGTCGCGGTGCACCAGGTTGTAGTGGTTCTGGACACAGACTATCGGTGCGATCTTTTCTGCATCGTCGATCTGCTTCGCTGTCGCGTTGGAGATGCCGATGTGGCGCACGAGCCCGCGCTCGCGCAGTGCGGCGAGCGCGTTCATTTCCCGTTCGACGGAGCCTTCGGCGGGCTTGTGGACGTCGCCCATGATGCGCAGATTGACCACGTCGAGCGTGTCGAGCCCCAGATTGCGCAGATTGTCGTGCACGGCGCGCTCGATGTCGGAGGGCTCCAGCGCGGGCAGCCAGGCGCCCGTGCCGTCGCGCACCGCGCCCACCTTGGTGACGATCGTGAGATCGTCGGCATAGGGATGGAGCGCCTCGCGGATGATCTGGTTCGTCACGTGCGGGCCATAGAAGTCGCTCGTGTCGAGATGGTTTACGCCGAGTGCGAGCGCCTCGCGCAGCACAGCCACGGCAGCCGCGCGGTCCTTCGGCGGGCCGAATACGCCGGGGCCGGCAAGCTGCATGGCCCCGTAGCCCACACGGTTGACGGTGCGGCCGGCGAATGGGAACGTGCGCGCGGGTTGTGCGCGTTGTTTGGTCTGGGCGGGGGAATGGTTGGACGGCTGCGGCATGTCGTGCTCCTCGTGAACGGATGGCGCCAGTATGGGCGCTGCCGCGCTGTTCGATAATTCCCTCAGGTTCGCACGGGGTGTTCGAAATTTTGCACAATAAGATGACGGGCTATGGGAATTGAACGACACCCGAGCCGGGTACTTCTACGTTTCCACACCATCGCTTGGGCACATATCAGCCAGTCAAAGCCTGTCTCGCGCGCCCGGAGCGGCGCGCAATGTAATCGACCGCTGCGCCGCCAAGGTATGCGTCGTGCAGCACGTCGAGGCGCGCGAGCTCGGCTGCCGATCCGTGTGCAACCACGCGACCGCCTTCGAGTACATAGCCATGCTTTGCATAACGCAGCGCCATCGTCGCGTTCTGCTCCGCGAGCAGAAAACTGACCCCCTCGTCGCGGTTGAGCGCCGCGACAATCTCGAAAATTTCCTCGACGACCATCGGCGCAAGCCCCATTGAAGGCTCGTCGAGCAGCACGAGCGAAGGACGCGCCATCAACGCACGGCCGATCGCCACCATCTGCTGCTCGCCACCCGACGTCAATCCCGCCAGCGACTGGCGCTTGACCTTCAGACGCGGAAAGATCCCGTAGATCCGCTCGAGATGGGCCGCGATCTCAGCCCGTCGCGGCCGCCTGGCGAACGATCCGATCCGCAGGTTTTCCTCGACTGACAGGTGCGCAAAGCAGCGCCGCCCTTCAAGCACCTGGACAAGCCCGCGCTCGACCAGTGTCCACGGCTCGACGCGCGCGACATCGTCGCCGCGATAGACGATGCGACCGCCCGTCAGTTCGCCGCGCTCCGCGCGTACGAGGTTCGAGATCGCCCTGAGCGTGGTCGTCTTGCCCGCGCCGTTGCCGCCGAGCAGCGCGACGATCTCGCCCTCGGGCACCGCCAGCGACACCCCGCGCAAGGCGGGGATGATCTGGCTATAGGTCACGGCGATCTCGTCGACCTGCAGGATCGGAGTGCTCGTCATGTTAGAGGTCCTTGCTGCAATCGCGTGGCGTAATGCCCTTTTCCTTCGCGTACGACAGCGCAGACTTCTCGATGATCGGACGTAGCAGCTCGCGGTCCGCCTGCACCCAGTTGCTGATCACGTTCCATTTCCGGCCGTCCCATTGCTGGAAGCGCACGGCACCGCCGCCTTCGTGGTCCGCGCAGGTCAATTTGAGCGGCTGCACGAGGCCGAGTGCGCCGAGTTGCTTGAGGCGCGCATCGTCCAGATCCAGATGCTCGAAGCCCCAGCGCACCTGCTCGCCCGTGAGCGGCTTGTTGCCGAACTTGCGCTGCGCAACGCGCACCGCCTCGACGTTGAGAATACCGTTCACCACGCCCAGGTTGTAGTAGACGGTGCCAAAGCGCGCCGGGTCCTTGAGGTTGCCGTTGCCGGGCTTCACCACGTACTGGTTGATCGCCTGCAGCACCGGGTAGTCCGTGCCCGAGGGGTGCGTCGTGATCGAGATGAAGCCCTTGGCCGCATCACCTGCGGGACGCACGTCTTCCTCGGAGTTGCTCCAGATGTTGCCGATGATGTGATCGACCGGATAGCCGACCTTCTGCGCGGTCTTGATCGCTACTGGATTCATCACACCCCAGCCGCGCAGGATCACCCAGTCGGGATTGATCTGGTGAATCTTCAGCCACTGCGAGCCCTGTTCGTTGCCAGGATGCGGCACTTCGATCTGGGTCACGTCGAAGCCATATTTCTTCGCGAGCAGATCGACCACAGGAATCGTTTCGCGGCCGTACGGCGAACCATGATATAGCACGACAATCTTCTTGCCCTTGAGCGCGGCGAGACCGCCCGAGCGCTGCCCGATGTAGTTGACGATCGCGGAGACCTCGCTGTACGGATTCAGCTGCAGCGGGAACACATAGGGAAACACTGCGCCGTCAGTCGAATCGGTGCGGCCATGGTTGATCGTGATGAGCGGGATCTTGTCGGCCGTCGAACGGTCGAGCGTCGCGTAAGCGATACCGACCGACAACGGGTTCGTGGCCGCGGTCGGCGCACCGTCGGGGCCGCCGCTCTTCAGGCGCTCATAGCATTCGACGCCCTTCTCCACCACGTACTCGGTCTCGCACTCCTTCCACACGAGCTTGACGCCGTTCACGCCCCCGTCGCGCGCGTTGATCAACTGCAGATAGTCGATGAAGCCGCCGAAGAAGCCGCTGCCACCGGCTGCGTAGGGGCCGACCCGGTAGCTTTGCAGCGGAAAATACTCCTCACCCGCCGCATGCACCTGAGGCAACGCGCCAACGGTGAGCGCAAGCGCGGCCACGAAAGCCGAGGACCACTGTCGCCACCTGGCGCAAGAGGGACGAATATCATTAGTTCGCATAACAAAATATTCCTTGAACGATAAAAGAAAAAATAAGGCGGGGGAGATTAACGGCTCAAGATTGCTTCGGCCGACGTTGACGGACGATCTGCACGAGTCTCGCGAGGCCTTCCGGTTCCTTGATCAGAAAGACGATGATCAGCGTACCGAAGACGATCTTCTGCAGGTTCTGCACCTGGTCTGCGCCGATGCCCGCGTGGGCCAGCGCGCCAGCCGCGTTCGAAAGCAGGATCGGCAGTAAAACGATGAAGGCGGCGCCCAGAAAGTTGCCCGAGATGCTGCTCATGCCGCCAATGATGATGATGAACAGCACCTGGAACGAAAGATTCAGGTTGAAGCCGTCCGGTTCGATCGTGCCGAGATACGCGAATGCCCACAGCGCGCCGGCGATGCCGAGCACGAAGGAACTCAGCGCGAAGGCCAGCAGCTTGCTGCGCCCCACCGGGATGCCGATCACACGCGCGGCGGCTTCCATGTCGCGTACAGCCATCCAGCGCCGGCCAAGTTCGCTGCGCACGAGGCTCGCGCCGAATGCGAACAGCAAGGTCGCGACGCCGAGCACGAACAGGTAGCGCGACACCGGCGTGTCGATGCGCCAGTGACCGATCGCGAGCTGCGGCGCGCTCAACACGCCGGACGTGTCGTAGTTCGAGAACCACCCCACGCGCGTGAACAGCCAGACCACGAAGAACTGGGCGGCCAGCGTCGAGACGATCAGGTAGAAGCCCTTGATACGCAGGCTCGGCAGTCCGAACAGCACGCCGGCCGCGGCGCTGACCAGGCCGCCGAGCAGCAGGTCGACCGGCAGCGGCAGCGCAGGCACACGTACGAGCAGGTTGTAGGTCGCATAGGCGCCGATCGACATGAACGCGGCCGAACCGAGCGACAACTGCCCCGCATAGCCGGTCAGGAAGTTCAGTCCGAGTCCGGCCACGGACAGGATCAGAAACGGCACGAGGATCGCGTTCAGCCAGTAGTCGTTCGCCGCGAGCGGCACGCCGGCAAACGCGACGAGCGCGCCCGCAAGCGGCACCGCCAGCCGGCGCAGGTTCAGCCGGCGCGGTTCGGCGAGGGGACGGGTCAATTCCATCAAGGTTGCCTCAAATGCGCTCGACGGCCGCCTCGCCGAACAGGCCGGACGGGCGCGCGAGCAGGAACAGCATTGCAAGCAGATAGGGGAACCAGTTCTCGATGCCGTCGCCGATCACGCTCCCGACATAAACCTCGGCCAGCTTCTCCGTTGCGCCGACCAGCAGCCCGCCGACGATCGCGCCGCCGATCGACGAGAAGCCGCCGATGATCAGCACCGGCAGAGCCTTGAGCACGACGAGCGAGAGCGAGAACTGCACGCCGAGCCGCGCGCCCCAGAGCAGACCCGCAACGAGGCTGACGAAGCCAGCCAGTGCCCAGACGATGGCCCAGACGCGCGGCAGCCGCACGCCGACCGCGAAGGCGGCGAGCGGATCGTCGGCCACGGCCCGCAGCGACAGGCCAAAACGCGAGCGCTTCGCGAGCTGCGACAGCGCAAGCACCAGCACGCCCGCCGTGGCGGCCGCGAACAGGTCGAAGCGGCTCACCATTACGCCTCCCAGATGCAGCGGCCGGTCGTCGATGCCGAGATCGAGCCCGTGCACCTGCGCGCCCCAGAACAGCTGCGCCGCGCCTTCGAGAATCAGGCTCAGACCGAGGGTGGCCATGAACAGCACGATCGGCGCGCGGTTGACCAGCGGGCGCAGCACGAAGCGGCCGGTTGCGATCGCGATCAGTACGAGCGCGGCGAGCGTCGCCCCGAACGACAGCCACGGGTTCCAGCCGCGCTCAACGAGGCTCACGTAAGTCAGTGCACCGAACAGCACGAGCGAGCCCTGCGCGAAGTTGAAGATGCCCGACGCCTTATAGATCAGCACGAAGCCGATCGCGACCAGCGAATACATCACGCCGGCGAGCAGTCCGCCTGCCAGCACCTCGAAAAAGAATTGCATTGCGCACCCTCTCAATGACGTGTGCCGAGATAGGCCGCCAGCACATCCGGGTTCGTGCGGACTTCGTTGGGCCTGCCGTCGGCAATCTTTTTTCCGTAGTCGAGCACGACCACGTGATCGGACAAGCCCATCACCACGCCGATGTCGTGCTCGATCAGCACGACCGTGACGCCCAGATGCTCGTTGGCATCGAGCACGTACCCGGCCATCGCGTGCTTCTCCTCGGTATTCATGCCGGCCATGGGCTCGTCGAGCAGCAGCAGGCGTGGTTCGGCAGCGAGCGCACGCGCCAGTTCGACCCGCTTCTGTAACCCGTAGGACAGGGTGCCCACCACGCTGTCGCGCCACGGCTGCAGATCCAGTGCTTCGATCACGCGCTCAGCGCGCTCGCGCTGCAAGGCTTCATCCCGTGCGGCACGGCCAACGTGCAGTGTCTGCTCGAGCCATGTACTACGGCGATGCAGGTTGCGCCCGGCCAGCACGTTGTCGAACACGTTCATGCGCCGGAACAGCGCGAGGTTCTGGAACGTGCGTGCGATGCCGCGATGCGCGGCGTCGTGCGCGTCCATGCGCCGGTAAGCACGGCCGTCGAAGCGCAGCGTGCCATGCAGCGGACGATAGACGCCGTTGATCACGTTCAGCAGCGAACTCTTGCCCGCGCCGTTCGGGCCGATCAACGCACAGATCTCGCCTGCCGCCACTTCGAAACTGATATCGGTAATGGCCTTGACGCCCCCGAACGACACGGAAATGCCGTCGAGCGCGAGCAGGGCCGTCGAGGCTTGCGTCATGCTGATTCACCCCTTGGGGTGCCGTTTCCCAGTTGTGTTCTTCTGTTTCGTGCGGGCGGGTCTGCTCGCGCGCCCGGCCCCGCCCCGCCGCCGCTTGCGTCAGGCGGCCTGCTTTTCGCGCTGCGCCTCGAGCTCGCGCACGAGCGGCAGCACCTTCTGGCCGAAATACTCGACTTCCTCGATGAAATGCAGGAAGCCGGTCAGCACCAGGTCGACCCCGATCGACTTCAGTTCGACGATACGTTCGGCGATCTGCTGCGGCGTGCCGATCAGGTTCGTGCGGAAGCCGTCGTTGTACTGAACGAGATCCTCGAAGGTCGACTTGGCCCAGTTGCCCTCGCCTTCCGGCGACGCCTTGCCCGCCTCCTTGACCGCATCGCCGAACGCGTGCACCGCCTCGACGTGCGCATGCCTGATGATGTCGTCGAGCACGGCCTTCGCTTCCTCTTCGGTATCGCGCGCGATCACGAAGGCATTGACGCCGATACGCACCTGGTGATTGTTCTGCGCCGCCTTCGCACGGATATCGTCGATCTGGGCCTTGAGATTCTCGGGCGTGTTGCCGTTCGTGAAATACCAATCCGATACGCTCGCCGCGTTGTCGCGCGCCGCGCGCGAGCTGCCGCCCTGGAAAATCTCGGGATGGGGCTTCTGCACCGGCTTCGGACTCAAGGTGTAGTTGTTGAAGCGGTAGAAGTCGCCCTTGAACGTGAAGTTGTCCTCGGTCCAGATGCCCTTGAGCGCGCGGATGAACTCGTTCGAGCGGCGGTAACGCTCGTCGTGCTCGAGCCACGGTTCACCGATCGCGGTGAACTCGCCCTTGAACCAGCCGCTCACGACGTTGATCGCGATGCGGCCGTTCGAGATGTGGTCGATGGTGGCGATCTGCTTGGCGACCACTGCCGGATGCCACGGACCAGGAAGGATCGCTGCGAGCACCTTGAGCTTGGTGGTCGACTGCAGCAGCGCCTGGCTAAACGAGACCGACTCGTGCTGATACTCCGCGCCGTAGCCGGCCGTGAAGCGAATCTGGCTCAGAGCATATTCAAAGCCCGCACGCTCGGCGGTCTGCGCAAGACGCTGGTTGTACTCGAGGCTCCAGTCGGTGCGCTGCTCGATCGTGCTGACGACAAGGCCGCCGCTCACGTTGGGCACCCAGTAGGCGAACTTGACGGCATCTGTGGTTTGGGAAGTCTGGCTCATTGAAGATTCCTTGAATGACTTTGGATTCAGACGGCGAGCGCCGCAGTAACGTTTTCCGCACGCGCACCGACGTACGGTGCCGCACGCTCGACAGCGAGTGCGATACGAGCGCGCAACGCGTCGCTTGCGACCTCGTAGCGATCGAAATCGCTTTCGGAGGCGTAGACGCCGATCGGCAGCGTGTGCGCCTGGAAGAAGCTGAAGAGCGGCCGCAACTGGTGATCGATCACGAGCGCATGACGCTCGCTGCCGCCCGTGGCGGCCAGCAGCACCGGAACATCGATCAGCGCCTCGTGGTGCACGAGATCGAACAGATGCTTGAAGAGGCCGGTATAGGAGGCGCGATACACCGGACTTGCCGCAATCACGAGGTCGGCTGTCTCGATCGCCCGGATGTGTTCTTCGATATCCGCCGGCACCTGCGCACGCGTGAGCGCACCGGAGAGCCGTCCGGCGATCTCGCCGAGATCGATCACGCGGATTTCGACAGGCAGCGCGGCTTCCAGCGCGGACAGCAGCGACTGCACCAGCGCCAGCGTGCGCGACGGCCGCTGCAAGCTGCCCGACACGGCCACGATCTTGTGTTTCTTGCTCATGAGGATTCCTTCGTGAAGCGGGACGTGCCTGATCGGTCCCGTCATGAGCTAAAGGCAAGGACTGTGCCAAATCGCGCGAACTGGCCAATTACAGCTGAACGGCTGACATAGCAGCAGTTTTCGTCATCGAGCGGCTTACCAGAAGGGGAAATGCACCTGATAAGCACATCCCGGCAGCACTCGGATCGATATGCCGACATGTGATGACGCACCGGCAACAGCGCTGCTTCTTCGTTGCTTCCCACGCAGCAGCACTGGTTCGTCACATGAATGAAAGTACTTAAGACGCATGGGTTCGCGTCTCGATGCTGCTAGCGCAGCAGCCTGATTAGGTTATGAGAAATCCTTGCTTCTCTCGAGTGCCAAAACCTTGAACACTGTGCTGATCCTGCAGCACGCATGCGCGTGCAGTGCTGCTTCACCCGATCACACTGCAATGGCATCCACTTCCCTATCGTTGCCGCTGGCCGACGCGCCGGAGGACATCCGGCCCATCCCGCAGGTCGAATCGCCATTGAGCGTCGCCCGGCGTCTTGCTGAACGCTTTGCGCGGACCGCAGCTGAGCGCGACGCGCGCGGCGGCACACCGAAGGCGGAACGCGACGCGCTGCGTGCGAGCGGCCTGCTCGCACTGAGCATCCCTGCGGTACATGGCGGCCTCGGTGCGGACTGGCGCACGACTCTCGACGTCGTGCGCGTGCTCGCGTGCGCCGACAGTTCACTCGCGCACGTGTTCGGATTCCATCACCTGATGCTGGCCACGGCCCGCCTGTTCGGCTCGCGGGAGCAATGGCAGGCGCTGTTCGAACAGACCTCGCGGCACCGGTGGTTCTGGGGCAATGCGCTCAATCCGCTCGACGAACGCACACTTGCGCATCCGCGCGGAGCGTGGCTCGAATTCAGCGGGCAAAAGAGCTTCTGCTCGGGCGCGCTCGACTCGGAAATGCTGATCGTCTCCGCGCGCCACGCCGAAACGCGTGCGTTTCTCGTAGCCGCCGTGCCAACCCAGCGAAGCGGCATCGCGATTGCAGACGACTGGAATAATTTCGGCCAACGCCAGACCGACAGCGGTTCGGTGACGTTCGAACGGGTCCGTGTCGAGCATCACGAGATCCTTTCGGACCCAGGACCGCTCTCGTCGCCGTTTGCATGTCTGAGGCCACTCATTGCGCAACTGATCCTGACGAACATCTATCTCGGCATTGGCGAGGCCGCGTTCGAGGACGCCCGTCACTACACCCTGAACGAAGCACGGCCCTGGCCCGCCGCGAAGGTCGCGAGCACCGGCGAGGACCCGTACATCCTGAGCCAGTACGGCGAGTTCTGGCTCGGACTGGAATCCGCCCGCGCGCTCGCGGACCGGGCCGCTGCAGGACTGGACAAGGCATGGTCGCGCGACACCGGCCTCACGGCGACCGAACGCGGCGAGGTGGCGCTGGCCATTGCCAGCGCGAAGGTCGTGGCCGCACAAACAGGCCTCGACATCTGTACGCGCATGTTCGATGTCGCCGGCGCCCGCGCGACCCATGGAGAGCTTCGGCTCGACCGCCACTGGCGCAACCTGCGCACCCATACGCTACACGATCCGCTCGCCTACAAGATCCGCGAGATCGGCGAATGGGCGCTCAACCGAACCTATCCTACGCCGAGCTTCTACTCATGAACCAACCGCTCTCCCACGCATGGCCCGATGATGCCGAAGCCAACGGCGATGTTTCTGTCCTCACGCTGCCGCACAGGCATTCGCTGACCACCTCGATCCGTGCACGCGCGCAGGTCTTCGTCGATCCCCGCTCGATCGAACTGCTTGAGCGGATCCAGCTGGTCGCGCCCAGCGACGCAAATATCCTGATCATCGGCGAGACCGGCACGGGCAAGGAACTGATCGCGCGCCACGTCCACAGCCTGAGCGGGCGGCGCGACAAGCCGTTTGTCGCGGTCAACTGCGGCGCGTTTTCTGAAACGCTGGTCGAAAGCGAGCTGTTCGGGCACGAGAAAGGCGCCTTCACCGGCGCGTTCAACGCCAAGCCGGGCTGGTTCGAGGCGGCCAACGGCGGCACGCTCTTCCTCGACGAGATCGGCGACCTGCCGCTGTCGATGCAGGTCAAGCTGCTGCGTGTGCTGCAGGAGCGCGAGGTCGTGCGGCTTGGTTCCCGGCGCGGTATTCCGATCGACGTGCGCGTGGTGGCGGCGACGAATGTTCACCTGCAGCACGCGGTGGCGGCCGGGCATTTCCGCAGCGACCTGTTCTACCGACTCAACGTCGTACAGCTCGCCATTCCGACGCTGCGCGAGCGCACCGGCGACATCCTTCCGCTCGCCCGCTACTTCATCGAGGACTACCGCGGCCGGCTCGGTTACGGGCCAGGCACGATCTCGCCGCGCGCCGAACAGAAGCTGCTCGCGTACAGCTGGCCGGGCAACATTCGCGAGCTTGAGAACGTGATTCATCACGCCCTGCTCGTGAGCCGCCACGACACCCTTCAGGACGGTGACCTGCACCTGTTCTCGTCGGGCATCACGGCCCCGGCTGGTGCGAGCGTGAGTGCGCCGAGCGGCCCGCACTACGCACTCGAATCGGCGTTGCTCGAACTGTTCAACGGCGAGCACGAGAATCTTTTCGAGCAGATCGAGGATATGGTCATGCGCACGGCGTTCGAGTACAGCCACCGCAACCAGATTCAGGCGGCGAAACTTCTCGGCATCAGCCGCAACGTGCTGCGCGCGCGGCTGATCAGGACGAAGGAAATCGCGGCCATCAAATAGCGGCGCCGTCCGCGAGACGGCACCGCACGTTCGTACTCAGGCCGCCTTCTGCCCCTTCGCGGGACCGGCTCCGATCGCCCAAACGTACGGCGGCTCGGTGCCGTTGATTTCGCGATCTCCCACAATGCGCTCCTTGAAGACGATCGGATTGTGCGAGGCCGCCGTGCGGGCGTTGCGCCAGTGGCGGTCGAGCCGCTTCTGCTCGCTCGTGCCCGATGCGCCGAGCGCGTTGAACAGCAGCGTGGTCGCGCGCAGCACGAGATCGGCAATCGCGCTCTGGCCGCGTGCGGAATCCAGTTCGGCATCGACGTTCGCCTCGTGCTCGGCCTGCTCATCGCCCCCGAAACGCGCCTCATACGCGCGTTGCGAAGCCTGCGCCGCGCGCACGGCTGTGGCCTCGGCCGCGAACACGAGCGACGAGACCTGGCCCACGACCTGCTGGACCTGCGGATCTTGCGCGAACGAAGGCGCATTGCCATGACTAAAGATGCG
>NZ_JBMIQH010000026.1:0-112196 GCF_056155635.1 Paraburkholderia sp. BR10141
AAAAACACGACATCTGTAAATAGCCAGAACACGACATTAGGACGTAGCCCCCACACCCGTACACATCAAAAAGTTCGATAATTTGCATTATGTTAAATAAAAGATAACCATGTCTCCAGCACCAATCTACTCGCGATCCGCCTCCCTCAGCGTAGCGACGGACCGGCGCTCGCATCAAGCCCCCCGAGGATCATTGCGGCACCTGCGCAACGGGTTCCGGCGTAGCGGGCTGTGCAGGAGGCGGTCCGCTTGCCGGTTGCGGCACGCTCATCTGCTCCGCCTGCACGACCCACCCGCCGCCCATTGCCATGTAGAGATTGACGAGGTTCGTCAGCGTCGCGGCCCGGGTCTGCGTCTGCTGCAGTTCCGCGTTGAACAGATTGCGCTCGGCATCGAGCACCTCCAGGTAGCTCGTATAACCGCCCTCGTAGCGTAGCCGCGCGAGCCGCAGATACTTGCGCAGCGAGGCGACCTGATCGTTCTGAATCTCAAGCTGCTCACGCGACTTCTGCGTCGAGATCAGCGCGTCGTCAACCTGCTGGAACGCGACCCTTATCGCATTTTCGTAGGCGAACAGCGCCTCCTGTTGACGCGCGTCGGCCTGCTTGTTCTGACCGTAGATGTTGCCGCCCGTAAAGAGCGGCATCGTTGCCGAGCCGGCGAACGCCCATACCCGAGCAGGTCCGGTGAAAAGACTGGAGAACTGCGTACTCACTGATCCGAAGAGCCCCGTGAGCGAGATCTGCGGGAAATACAGCGCGCGCGCCGCACCGATCAGCGCATTTTGCGCAACCAGATTCTGCTCGGCCTGCAGCAGGTCCGGGCGGCGTTCGAGCAGGTCCGACGGCATGCCCGCAGGCACGGCCGGCGTCGAGAGATCCACCAGTGCGCGACCGCGCAGGATCGGCTCGGGATTGCTGCCGAGCAGCACCGCAATCGCGTCTTCCTGCTGAGCGATCTGCTGCTCGAATTGCGGGATGGTCGCCTTCGTCGCCGCATAGTCGGACTGGCTCTGGGCAAGTTCCATATCCGAGGTCTGCCCGAACTGCTGGCGCAGCGTGAACACATGCACGGAATCGGCGCGACTCTCCGTTGTGCTCTTCGCGATTTCGAGCTGCGCGTCGAGGCTGCGCAGCGTGATATAGGACGATGCAACCGATGCGACGAGCGTCAGGATCGTCGCGCGGCGGCTCTGCTCGGCCGCGTTCACGTTGGCACGTGCCGCTTCGGTTTCGCGCCGCACCTGGCCAAACAGATCGATGGTCCAGAAGGCAGACAGATTCGGCTGGAACTCGTTGAAGACCGGCGAGACGCCGGCCGGTATCGGCGTCGGCCCGTTCTGCGATGCGCGCTCGCGCGTCGCGCTGAAACTGGCACTCGCCTGCGGGAACAGTGCCGAGCGCGTGCTCACGAACTGTCCCATGAACTCGTCGACACGCGCAGCCGCCTGTTTCACGTTGAGGTTGTTTTCCAGCGCGGTCTTCACCAGGTCGTTCAGCACCGGGTCGTCGAACTGCGCCCACCACATGGTGTTGGCGACGTCGGCCACGTCCGGGTAAGCAAACCGGTACGTTGCCGGCACCTCCACTTTCGGCCGCTCGTAGTTGGGGCCGAGCAGACAGCCGTTCAGCAAGCCGATGAGCAGGACTG
The DNA here is from genome assembly GCF_056155635.1 of Paraburkholderia sp. BR10141. NCBI lineage: Bacteria > Pseudomonadati > Pseudomonadota > Betaproteobacteria > Burkholderiales > Burkholderiaceae > Paraburkholderia > Paraburkholderia sp. BR10141. The sequence goes on from NZ_JBMIQH010000026.1 coordinate 1,651, forward strand.
GCGCGGCGACGCGCGTGAAGGCTGCGGCACGCATGTCAGTCGCCCTCATGCCGCGCGGACGGCGTGACGGTCGGCGAGCCAGGGCCGCCCGAGGCCGGTGGTGGCGCTTCGCTATCCGGCTTGGGCGTTTCCTTGCCGCCGCCCTTGCGCGAACCCAGCGACTCGATCCCCCAGTAGAACATCGGAATGAAGAACACGGCGATGGCGGTCGCACCCAGCATCCCGCCGATCACCCCGGTGCCGATCGAATGGCGGCTGTTTTGCGAGGCGCCGAGTGCTATGGCGAGCGGCACGCAGCCGAGGATGAACGCAAGCGACGTCATCACGATCGGCCGCAGGCGCTCTTCCGCGGCGACGAGCGCGGCGTCGTACGGCGTCTTGCCCGTCTCCCGGTTCAGGACGGCGAACTCGAAGATCAGGATCGCGTTCTTCGCGGCGAGCGCGATCAGCATGGTGAGCCCGATCTGGAAGTACACGTCGTTGTTCAGGCCGCGCAGCAGGATCGCGAGCAGCGCGCCGAACAGCGCGAACGGCACCGCCATGAGTACGCCGAGTGGCAGCGACCACTTCTCGTATTGCGCGGCGAGGATCAGGAACACCATGACGATCCCGAACACGAACACGAGCCCCCCGGTCGAGCCCGACTTGATCTCTTCGAACGCCTCGCCGCTCCACCCGACGGCGTAGCCCGGCGGCATCTGCGCGGCGAGTTCCTTCAGGGTGTCGATCACCTGGCCCGAACTGTAGCCCGGCGCCGCATTCGCGGTAATTTTCACCGCCGGGAAGTTGTTGAAGCGCGTGATCAGATCGGGTCCCGTGACGTACTTGTAAGTCATCACCGCCTTGATCGGCACCATGTTGTTCGAGCGGCTGCGCACGTAAATCTGGTCGAGGTCGGCGGGCGTGAGCCGGTAGCGCGGATCGGCCTGAACGATCACCTGCCAGAGCCGCGCGTCCTTGTTGAACTGCGAGACGTAGAGCGAGCCGAACATCGTCTGCATCGCGCTGTACACCTCTTCGACCGGCACGCCGAGTGTCTCCGCCTGGTCGCGGTCGACGTTCACGAGCAACTGCTGCGAGCTTGCGTTGAACGTCGTGGTCACACCGGCCAGTTCGGGGCGCGCCTTCGCCTTCGTCATGAAGTCCTGCACGACGCCAGCGAGCTGCTGAATGGAGCCGTCTCCGTGGCTTTCGATCCACATTTCGCTGCCGCCCGTGGTACCGAGACCGGGAATGGACGGTGGATTCACCGGTACGACGATGCCCTCCTGAATCTTCGAGAGCGTTTCGTAAGCCTTGATCAGCACGGCACGCGCGTTTTGCTCCCGGATGTTCGAGAACTTGTACCGTTCGTCGAACCCTTTCAGGCCGACGAAGAACGTGCCCGCGTTGTTCTTGTTCTGGCTGTCGAGCAAGCTGAAGCCGTTCACGATCGTGATGCTGCTGACCGCGGCCTGCTTCATGAAATGGTCGGTGACCTTGTCGCCCACGGCCGCGGTGCGATCGAGGCTCGCGGCGTCCGGCATGATGATCGCGCCAAGCAGATAGCCCTGGTCCTCGGGTGGCAGGAAAGCGCCGGGGATCGACTTGCCCATGAGGACCGCAAGCGCGATCACGGCGCCGAAAACGAGCAGGCCCAACACGTAGCGCCGGATGATGAACTGCACGGCGCGCCCGTAGCCGGCGGTCATCCGCGCGAACTGGTTGTCGAACCACCGGAAGAAGCCTTTTTTCTCATGGTGCGTGGGCTTGAGCAGAATGGCGGCCAGTGCCGGAGACAGCGTGAGCGCCACGATGCCCGAGAACACCACCGAGATCGCGATCGTGATTGCGAACTGCTTGTACAACTGTCCGGTGATCCCGCCCAGGAACGCAACCGGCACGAACACGGCGCACATGACGAGCACGATCGCGATGACCGGGCCCGACACCTCGTCCATCGCCCGCTTGGCCGCGTCTTTCGGACTGAGCTTGAATACCGTCATGTTGCGCTCGACGTTCTCGATCACGACGATCGCGTCGTCCACGACGATGCCGATGGCGAGCACCATGCCGAACAACGTCAGCATGTTGATCGAAAAGCCCAGCGCCGCCATCCCCATCGCCGTGCCGACGATCGACACCGGGACGGCCAGCACCGGAATGAGCGTCGCGCGCAGGCTCTGCAGAAACACGTACACGACGATCACCACCAGCACGAGCGCTTCGAAGAACGTATGGATCACGTCTGCGATCGACGCACGCGTGAAATCCGTCGTGTCCAACGCGATCTGATAGTCGAGCCCTTCAGGAAACGACGTTTTGAGTTGCGCAAGTGTCTCGTGTACCTGCTTCGAAACGTCGAGCGCGTTCGCACCTGGCTGCTGGTAGACCGCGATGATCGTCGCGGGCTTGCCCTGGAAGGTGGTGCGATTCGAATAGCTCTTTTGACCCAGTTCGGCCCGGCCAATGTCTTTCAGGCGGACGATCGCCGCGCCGTTGCTCGCTGCGCGGATGATGATGTTGTCGAATTCGGCCGCCGTCGCGAGCCGCCCGGTTGTCGTCACTGCGAACGACTGCTCGACCGGGTTGCCGGTTGGCGCCTGGCCGACCGTGCCGACCGCGAATTGCTGGTTCTGGGCGCGCACGGCGTTTTGCACGTCGCCGGCGGTAATGCCGAGCTGCGCCATGCGATCGGGCTTCAACCAGATCCGCATCGCATAATCCGGAGTGCCAAAGATCGACGACTGGTTCGCGCCTGGAATCCGCTTGAGCGTATCGAGCACGTAGACGTTTGCGTAGTTCGCGATATAGGTCGGGTCGAAGCGGTCGTCCGGAGAGTAGATCGCGATCACCATCATGAAAGCGTTCGACTTCTTCTGGACCTGGACGCCCTGCGACTGCACCTGCTGCGGCAGTTGCGGCAGCGCGAGGTTCACGCGGTTCTGCACGTCGACCTGGGCGAGTTCCGGATTGGTGCCGATCCCGAAGAACACGTTGAGCGTGTAGTTGCCCGTGGACGAACCGGACGAATACATGTAGATCATGTTGTCCGCGCCGTTGACCTGTTGCTCGATCGGCGCCGCCACGTTGTTCGCCACGACGTCCGCGCTGGCCCCCGGGTAGGTCGCGGAGACCGTGACCTGCGGCGGCGTGACGTCCGGATACTGGGCGATGGGAAGCGCGAGCATCGTCAATGCGCCGCCGAGCGTGATCACGATCGAGATGACGGACGCGAAGATGGGCCGATCGATGCAGAAGTGCGAGATGTTCATCGAGTCGCCCCTTACTGCGACGCGCCGCTGCTTGCGGCAGGCGCCGTCGCGCGCGTGCCCGCACTCGCCTGCGGCGCTGACGCCCCGCCCTTCTCGACGACTGCCTTGCCGCCGGTCTGCGTCGAAGGAAGCGTTCCGGCAATCTTGAGCGGCACGTTGGGCACGACGCGGATCGCGCCGTCTACCACGATGCGCTCGCCGGCCTTCAGGCCATCGTTGATGAACCAGTTGTCGCCGCTCCAGTCGCCGACTTCCACCACGCGCTGCTTCGCCTTCGACTCATTGTCCACGACCCAGACGAAGTGGCTCTTCGCGCCCTGCAGCACGGCCCGTTGCGGCACGAGGACGGCATTCGGCCGCGTGGCGCCCGTCACGCGCGCGCGCACGAACTGGCCCGGCCGCAACGTGCCCTTAGGGTTCGCAAGGGAGGCCCGCACGAGGAACGTGCCCGTGTCGGTGCTGAACGCCGGATTCGCAAAACTGATGGCGCCGTGCTGCGGAAATTCCGTGCCGTCCGCAAGTAGCACGACCACGACGAATTCGCTATTCGGCGGGAAGATCAGCTTGCCTGCCGAAATCTCGTCCTGAAAGTGGAGCATTTCGTTTTCGGAAATGCTGAAGTTCACCCAGATCGGATCGAGCTGATAGACAAACGTAAGGAGACCGGATGAATTGGCGATCAGATAGCTGCCGTCCTGCTGTCTTGCATAGCTCGCGAGTCCATCCAGCGGCGACTTGATCGTCGTGTAGCCGAGATTGAGTTCCGCTGTCTCGACCTGCCCTTGGGCGGAAATCACCGCGGCCTGGGCCTGCTTCTCGTTGCCGATCGCGTCGTCGAGGTCCTTCTGGCTCAATGCCTGTTGCGCGGCGAGCGGCTTGACCCGGGCAAGATTCTGCTGCGCTACCGTGAGCCGCGCCTGCTGCTGCGCAAGCTCGCCCCGCGCCGTCTGGAGCGCGGCCTGAAATGGCTTCGGATCCATCAGGAACATCGTCTGGCCGGCCTTCACCTTGTCGCCTTCGGAATAGGTCCGCCGGTCGAGAAAGCCGTCCACGCGCGCACGAATTTCGACTTCACGCGAACTCTGCGTCTGTGCGGTGAACTCGAGCTGAACCGGGGTGTCCTGAGCCGTGACCGTCATCACCGTGACTTCCGGTGCGCCGAGCGCCGGCGGCCCCGATGCCTTCTTGCAGCCGGCGAAGAGCGTCAGCGCAATGACGACGAAGATTAGCGGCAGGCGGTCCCGGCGTGCCGCAACCCGGGGTAACGGTCGATGCTCCGGAAAGAACGGTCCGCTCATGAATGGCCTCCCGCAACGCGCCGGACCTGCGCATCGCCCCGGTACGCGCGCGCCATGGTCACCTCTGCGTTGCCCGCTCTCACTGTTCGCGAATTGGATCAGCAAGGATCTGCACACTGCGCTGGACACGGCGCCGGCTCAAGCATGACGGGGCCAGCCGACTTGCCGCTCCCGGACGATTGCCCACGCCGGTTATGACTTCTTCGATACAACGTGCCCCGATGATTCGCGCGAAGATCGGAATGATCTTTGGGTCGCTGGCTCAGGTGCCGCGCATACGGCGCGCTCGAAGCGCCACCAGCGCTGCCCGGCGCGTTGGTATTGGCGCCGTCCTGTCACGGCGCTCGTAGTCGTCAAGTGTGGTAGCCGTCCAGGGCAAAAACAATGAGACTTTGGTCCGATATCCCGCCGAGCCGCGTTTTGCTGTACACGGCAAGGACGCACGGTTGCCGGGGCAACCGCCACGCGGTATGCCCACGTTGCAGTTTGTCCACGGTTGTTGGTCGCGCATTCCGCAAATGCGCTTGAACTGATCATTGAGCAAGCCACTAGCAACACGATCTTCATGGCGGTCTCCCGAAGGTTCTGCCAAAACGTGACAGGCGCATGATTGATGCAGCCTTGATCACCCCGTCTTCGTCTCAAAGACTGCAGGACGCGCGTTCAGCGAAGACCATCGTGCCGATACCACCGCTTCTTCATCCGGGCACACGTTGAGAACCGGTGCCGAGTCTTGCCGCCCACGCCACGACAGGAACAATGTCGTTAGGGGAAACCCCTCTTCCGGAATAACGATATAAAGATCAATTATTTAAAAAACGTATTCTTACAGCGTCAGAATGTGATTTACGCATTCTCGTGCACCCAACATCAACCGGAAGATGGAACTACGCCAGCTCGAAGCCTTCGCCGCAGTGATCACGACCGGCAGCGTCACCGCCGCCGGCCGCCTGCTGGGGCGCTCGCAGCCAGCGATCACGCGGCTGATCCAGGAGCTCGAAACCGAGGTCGGCTATGCGCTGTTCACGCGCAATGGCCCACGCGTCACGCCGACCGAGCAAGGCATCCTGCTCTATGAGGACGTCGAGCACGTGCTGACGGGCGTGCAACAGATCCGCAAGCGCGCCGGCGAAATCGGCCGCGGCGAAAGCCGGCCGCTGCGCATTGCCGCGACTTCTGCCCTCGCCGCCGGCCTCGTACCCGTCGCGCTCGCGCGCACCGATGTCGGTGACACCGCGCAGACGATCCAGTTGCGCAGCCTGCCCCCCGAACAGGTCGTGCACGATGTCCTCACCGGCGCGGCCGACATCGGCGTGGCGAGCCTGCCGCTTGAGCATCGCGGCGTGGTCGTGCACTGGATCGGGCAATCCGCGTGCGTTGCGGCGCTGCGCGACGATGATCCGCTAGCCCGCTCCGAGCGGCTGCCGCTGTCGGCCTGCGAGGGCCGGCGCATCGTCACGATGCAGAACCCGTATCGCCTGCGCCGCCGGCTCGATCATGCGTTCGCACAAGCAGACGTTTCCCCTGCGGGGCTGATCGAGACGAATTCGTCGATGAACGCGCTGACCGCGGTTCGCGCCGGTCTCGGCATCTCGGTGCTCGAACCCGTCACCGCCTACGGCATGCCGCTGGCCGGTGTCGCGATCCGCCCGATCGACGCCGACATTCCGTATTTCTTCGGCGTGATCTCGCGCGATGCCATCGCGTTGCCCCCCTCGGCCGTGACGCTCATCGACGCGCTCGCGGACGCAGCTCGCGCTGTGCTGCCCGATTTCGCGCTGCGTGCGAGCGCCGAACACGCCCAGGTCCTGCAGTCGCTGTATGGCGATCTGCCCGCCGCCAAGGAATCGTTGCCGTAATGAATCCGACCACCCCATCGTCCGCAGGTCTCGCCGCGCTCGAAGCCCGTCTGCGCGAGGATCTCGCGTGGCTCGAACTGCCCGCGAAGCGCTGGATACCCGAACGCACTCTCGATGGCCGCTCCTTGATCAACGTGGCGATCGTGGGCGGCGGTATGGCGGGGCTTGCGCTGGCCGCCGCGCTCGACCATCTCGGCATCGACGCCGTCATTTACGATCAGTCGCCACGCGGTTTCGAAGGTCCATGGGCCACCACCGCGCGCATGGAAACATTACGTTCTCCGAAGCAGCTGACCGGCCCCGCGCTCGGCCTGCCCTCGCTCACGTTCCGCGCGTGGTTCGAAGCGCAGTTCGGCGGGCAGGCGTGGGACGCGCTCGACAAGATTCCGCGTCTGCAATGGATGGACTATCTGCGCTGGTACCGCGATGTGCTCGACATCGACGTGCGCAACGAACACCGCGTCACCGCCATCACACCGTGCGCAAACGGCAGCGTCGCGCTGTCCCTCACGAGCGCTGCCGGCGGCGAGACCATCCATGCGCGCCACGTCGTCCTCGCGACGGGCCGCGACGGCCTGGGCGGTCCCGCCGTGCCGGCCTTCGTGCGCGATCTGCCGCGCCGCTTCTACGCCCATTCGTCCGACGTCATGGACTATGGCACGCTGCGCGGCAAGCGCGTCGGCGTCATCGGCGCGGGGGCATCGGCGATGGACAGTGCGGCCACCGCGCTCGAAGCGGGTGCGGCCTCGGTCGATCTGCTGATCCGTCGCGCGGACATCCCGCGCATCAACAAGGGCAAGGGCGCGGGCAACCCGGGCCTCACACATGGCCATGTCGCGCTCTCCGACGACTGGAAGTGGCGCATCCGCCACTACATCAACGTGCAGCAGGTGCCGCCGCCGCGCGGCAGTACGCTGCGCGTGTCGCGCCACGCCAACGCCCGCTTCAACCTCGGTGCGCCGATAACCGGTGTCGAACAGGTCGACGACGAACTGCACGTCAGCACACCGAAAGGCGACTTCGCACTGGACTTCCTGGTGTTCGCAACGGGCTTTCGCATCGATCTGACGAGCCGCCCCGAGTTCGCGCCGTTTGCCCGCCACGTTCGTGCGTGGAAAGACCGCTACGCGGCGCCAGCTGGCGACGACGACATCGAGCTTGCCGATTCGCCCGACCTCGGACCGGTGTTCGAATTCCAGGAAAAGACGCCCGGCGCGTGCCCGGGGCTCGAGCGCATTCACTGCTTTTGCGCGCCCGCGACGCTCTCGCACGGCGCGCTGTCGGGCGATATTCCGGCGGTCAGCGACGGCGCGAAGCGGCTCGCACAAGGGCTTGCCGCCACGTTCTATCGAGAGGATGTCGAATTGCACTACGCCAACATGGCGGCCTTCGCCGAGCCGGAAATCGAAGGCGACGAATGGACGCCCGCGCCATCGCCTCCGGCACTCGCCGAGCGCGAAGCGAAATGAGCGCGTGAATCTGCCGTTCTCCGGAATTGACCATGACATACGACACTGACGACATCGTCGATCGCGTTGCCGACCTGGCGCCCGACTCGGCCACCCGCACATTGCGGCACCAGCGCGCCAAAGTGGTGGAAGCGACGCAAGGCAGCTACGACGCGCTGTTCGACCCCACGCTGGAAGGCCTCACGTTGATCGAGCGGCTACTCGTCGCGCTCTATGCGAGCCGCCTCGCGCCCTCACCGGCGCTCGCTGCCCACTACCGCGCCGAACTGGCCGCGCACGATGTCGATGCAGCGACGCTCGCCGCCGTGGCAACGGGCGCGACCGAGGATCTCGCTGCGCCGCGCCTGCGCGCGATCCTCGCGTTCACGCGCACGCTGATCGAAAATCCTGTTGCCGGCGACAAGGCCGCGCTGCAGACGCTGCCCGCCGCCGGCCTGACGACGCCGGCCGTGGTGGCGCTCGCCCAGCTGATTGCCTTTCTGTCGTACCAGACGCGCCTCGTCGCGGGTCTGCAAGCCCTCAAGCAGCTGGAGCGCGCATCATGAGCGACATCATCCGATCGCACGGCTTCACGAACGAATCACTCGAATGGGACGCGTGGCTCGACGTCGTCGACCTCGACCAGGCCACCGCGGGTCAAATTGCCGTTCTCGAGGAAAGCCACCCCAAGGCAAAAGTATCGGACTACTACCGGTTTCTCGTCCATCAGCCGGAAATCCTGCGGCAGCGCTCCGCCGCGTTCAACGCAATCATGTACGCGCCCGGCGGCTTGCCTCGCGCGGAACGGGAACTCTCGACCACCGTGGTTTCACGGCTCAACGGCTGCGTGTATTGCGCATCGGTGCACGCCCAGCGTTTCGAGCAGCTCGCCAAGCGCAACGACGTGATCCGGCAGGTATTCGCCGATCCGCACAGCGCGGGCACGACAAAGCGCGAAGAGGCGATTGCCCGCTTCTCGGCCGCGCTGACCGAGCACCCCGACGAGATCGAGGCGGCCCAGCTGCGCGAATTGCGTGAGGTGGGTCTTACGGATGCCGAAATTCTCGACTTGATCCATTCGATTGCCATCTTCGCGTGGGCGAACCGGCTGATGCTCAATCTCGGCGAACCTGTGTTTCCCGAGCCGACACCCGCCCCTGACCGACCGACGCTGGACCTCCCTTCAACCAAAACCCGGGGATAGCCGATGGGCACTCAACCTGGCATCAAGCCTGTCATCGTGGCCGCCGTACTGGCCAATGCGATGGAGTGGTTCGACTTCACCATCTTCGCCGCGATGACGCCGATCATCAGCAAGTTGTTCTTTCCGGCCTCGCACGGCGCAGCGGGCGCGGATCTGAACGCCATCCTGCTGACCACGGCCCTCTTCGGCGCGGGTTTTTTCATGCGTCCCGTAGGCGGCGTACTGCTCGGTCTTTACGGCGACACGTACGGCCGGAAGGCGGCCATGACGCTCGGCATGGGCATCATGGCGCTGGCCGCCGCGATCATGACCTTCGCGCCGACGTATGCAACGGCCGGCCTCGCCGCGCCGGTCCTGATGCTCTTGGCCCGGCTGCTGCAAGGTTTTTCGATCGGCGGTGAATTCGGCACATCGACGGCGTTCCTGATCGAACTGGCGCCGCCAAATCGCACCGGCTTCTACGGCTCGTGGCAGATGAGCGGACAACTCATGTCGACGATGCTGGGCGCCGCACTCGGCATGGTGGTCACACAGGTGTTCACGCCCGAGCAGCAACTCGCGGGCGCGTGGCGCATCCCGTTCGCGGTGGGCCTGCTCATCGCGCCGCTGACCATCTACCTGCGCCGTCATGCAAGCGAAACCTACGCGCGCATCCACGCGACGCCGGTTACCCGCGCGGCGGAAGCGGCCGCCGTCAAGCGCGGACTGTCCGACTATCTGATCGGGATGGGCATGGTGGTGGCGAGCACCGTCACGTTCTACGTCACGTTCGGCTACACCGTCACCTACGCGAAACAGGTGCTCAAGCTGCCCGTTTCGGAAAGCTTCATGGTGCAAATGATCGCGGCCATCGTCATGCTGATCGTCACGCCGATCGCGGGCGCGCTATCCGACCGCTATGACCGCAAGACGCTGCTGGTCGGCTCGCTGGGCGCCTACCTGGTGGCGATCTATCCGCTCTATGCCTGGATCGTGGCGGCGCCGTCCGTCTCCCGGCTGCTCGTCGCGCAGATCGTGATCGGCGTAGTGAGTGCGACCTTCCTCGGCGTCTATTGCACGACGCTTGCCGAGATGTTCCCCAAGCGCACGCGCGCGACCTCGCTCGCGGTGGTCAATAACGTCGTCGTCCTGATCTTTGGCGGCTTTGCGCAGACTTTCGTGACCTGGCTCATCGTACTCACGGGATCGCCGCTGGCGCCGGTACTCTATGTGATGATCGGCATCGCGCTCAGTCTCGTGGCCGTCGTGGCGCTGAAGCCGGGTCATTTCAGGCGGGGCAGCGCAAGCGCCGCTCAAACCATTGGGTGAGGCAGCGGGCTTGTCCATGTAGAAGGGTGAAGGCGAGGATGTGACGGCCCCCTCACGTCATCTTCCTGTCGTCAGGATTCCGTCGTCGTCCGACGCCGTCTGTGCGTTCGGCGTGTTCCCTATACGTTCGATCTGCACCCGCATCGACCGTGCGTCGGTGAGCCCCAGCGCTTTCGCCGCGGCATACGAGAGATCGATGATCCGGCCTCTCACATAGGGGCCGCGATCGTTGATGCGCACCACGACCGACTTCCCGGTTGCCACCGATCTGACGCGCACATAGCTGCCGAGCGGCAAGGTTCGATGGGCAGCCGTGAATGCGCCGGTGTTGAAGCGTTCCCCGTTCGCGGTCTCATGGCCCTGGAACTTCTCCGCATACCAGGATGCCTCGCCGGATTGGACCGCCTCGTGGCGCATATGACAGGAATCGCCGCTGCACGCGGCTTGCCGGGACGCCATTTGACCGCACGCTGTGAACAACGCACAGATTGCGAAAACGCTCAAATAGCGCAGTGATGGCGTCATGGACCACATGTCAGTCAAATGAGCGATGGCTCAACGTTCTTCAAAGGTGCACAGCATACCGCATGCCCGGTCGACATAAAATCCTGGCAATCTTTCAGGTTTCATGCAATGCGCTCGTAAGTCCGGCCCTCATTTCTCGGCTGATGCTCGAAAAGAGCCCCTCGATTCGTCGATGGGAAAGTAGGGGCTCGTCAACGCCCTGGCTTACTGACCGAAGTAAACCGGCTTCATGCTGTCACCGGCGGCGGGCGCGCCAGAGGACGACGTACTGCCTGCCATCCCGCCGTAACCGCTTCCGCCGTTCTGCGCGGCCACGCGTGCTTCGGCAGCCTGGATGTCGGCTGGGTAGTTGGTATTGTCGCCGTCACCTGGGCGGTAGCCCGCCTGTTCGAGCTGAATAAGCTCGGCGCGGACCTGCTCAGGCGTCACGGCGCTGTTCGATTGTGCAAACGAGACAGCCGGAGCAGACAGAATGGTAAGGATAACGAAGGTTTGAGCAAGGGATTTCATGATGAGGTTCCTCTAACGATTGCCACGTAGGATGCAACTAGCTTGAACCGATGCGCAGGTTCAATACGCTCCCGCAACTTTTCCCGCGCCCCCGCTGGCCTCCATTACTTGATGGAGGCCTGATTCCCCGTTCGTTGTTTCCGCCACGTTTTTGTTTGCACTGCCCAGCGGCCTGTGTCGAATCCACCCGAAGCGCAGGCTGCACCGTGGGTCCGCTGCCACCATGCGTGGTGATCGAAATTGCGCAGGAAATCGGCGCGGCGGCGCTCACGGAGGTAGTGCGCCGTCACGCCGGCCGCAGCGATCGCAAGCACGATCGTGCCGGCAGCCATACCCAGCCAGGTTGGGTCCACGTCAGCCTCCCGATTGCATCCGCAGCGCTCGCGCGCTCCATGTGTCCTTGGGCGCTCAGCGTTGGTAGCAACCGTCGCCGACGGGGTTTCCCTGAGCACGACGGATGCCGGAACGGTCAAGCGGCAAGCCGCCTGCAGCACGTTATGCAGATGTCATGCCATCCGGGAGCGATCCGCGCGGCGCCCTTCCCCACGTGCATCGCAGCGATGCGAGTCTGGGCGCGACCATCACCTGGCCGGGCGATGTTGGGCAATCGCCAACAGGCCGGCCGTGGCGCGCGGCAGTCTGCCAGGTACGGTCATTCTTGGGCAGCCTGGCGTGCGGCGATCCGCGCATCGAGCGCCGTGCGCAATGCGCTCACCACGTCGGCCCACTCGCCGCGGCGCGTTTGGCGGAACAGACGCGCGTTGGCGTACCACGGGCTGTCGTCGCGATTCAGCTGCCAGCGCCAGTCCGGTGTGAACGGCAGCGCAATCCACACGGGCTTGCCGAGCGCGCCCGCCAGATGCGCGACCGCCGTATCGACGGCGATCACGAGATCGAGTTGCGCGACGAGCGCAGCCGTTGCCGAAAACGTCGTCAGGCGCGTGCCGGCGTCGATCAGCCGGCCGCGCTGCACGAGTTCGTCCATGCACGCGCGGTCGCGCTCGCGCAGCTCTTTTTGCAGCGACACGAAGCGCACATCGGCGTCGAACAGCGGCAGGAGTTCCGCAAGCGGCATCGAGCGATTGCGATCGTTCACATGCGTCGTGCTGCCCGACCAGACCAGCCCCACACGCAGCCGCCGGTCGCCATCTTCCTCGGCGCCGATCACATCGGACCACGACGCGCGCGCGGCAGCGTCGGCGTCCGCATTGACATACGCGCCCGAAGTCGCGAAATCCGCTTCACGCAGCGCGAGGGCGTGCGGCAGGCTCAACATCGGCACGTGGTAGTCGAAAGCAGGCAATTCCGACGAGTCGCCGATGACGCTCGAGGCACCCGCTACGTTCTGCAGCAACGGCAGCAGCGCGTCCTGCACGCGCACGATCACGTTCGCGCCCTTCGCATGCAGGCGGTCGACGAAGCGCACGAACTGCAGTGTGTCGCCGAGACCCTGTTCCGCGTGCACGAGCACGGTCTTGTCCGCGAGCGGCTGGCCCTTCCACTGCGTCACGTCGGGGAAATCGTGTGTCATCGTGCCGTCGCGCCAGCGCCATTCGTATTCGCGCCAGCCGTGCTCGAATTCGCCGAGCAGTAGATTGGTCTGTGCGCGATTGGTGCGCGCACCGGCGTCGTTCGTGTCGATCGACAAGGCCTTCTTGAACTGGCGCAGCGCGTCGTCGAAGCGATGCAGGTCGCGCAACGCGACGCCCAGGTTCACGTAGGCGGCGACGAAATTCGGCTTGAGTTCGATTGCCCGCCGATACGCGTCGAGTTCCTCGTCGTACCGGCCCAGCTCGCCGAGCAGCGTGCCGCGGTTGTAGTGCACTTCCGCCGAACGCGGATACCGGCGCGCCAGACGCCCGAGATACCCGAGTGCGGCCTCGGCCTCCTCCAGCTGGATGAGCGACATGGCCGCGCCATGCAGCGCTTCGACGTGATCGGGCGCGAGCGCCAGCTGGCGTTCGTAGAGCGCGACGGCCTGGGTGTGACGCTGCGCGAGCTGGCAAATGCGTGCGGCCTGCTGCAACTGCTCCTGAGGCGTTGCGGCCGGTTGTGCCGCGCGCCAGGCGAATTCGGCGGCGCCCGCGTAATCCTCGCGCGTTGCGTAGACAAATGACATCGCTTCCAGTGCGCCCGCGTGATCAGGATGCGCTTGCAGGATCGATTGCAGGTCGTGCTCCGCGGCGTCGATGCGGCCGGCGGTGAAATGCTGCTTCGCCTGGGCGAGCAGCGCGACAATGGTGTCAGTCATGGGAACGCGGGGCGCTCGCGCCCGAATGCATGGATGAGGACTCAAGGCCGTATTTTACCTCAGCCGCTCCCGCGCAGTTCCGTCGCACCATGTCGCCGGGAATCACGATAACGAACGGTGCGGTCGATTTGAAACGTGGAACAACGCGTATTTCTTCGCGTTATTCATTCACGGTAATAATCAGGAATATGGATCGCAAAATCTTTCCAGAAATTACGATAAAAATGCGATAAATAGCGCGTTTTGACCAGCGCATGGGCGTGCCATAAAGTTCCTTGTTTTACCGGATATTTCGATCTTCCAGGCTGCCGATGTAATAGTCTGGAACAGGTAAGACAATGTTAGCCAATAATCGTGGCATGCATGCCACAACTCCTGAAAATCATTCCGGATATCGCGTTATGCTCCGCGCTCGCTCGCTTTCGAGTGAATAACAAAGCAATGGAGTTACGATGAAAAAGTACACCCTTTCCGCCCTCGCAGTCGCCGCAGCCTCTTTCGCGAGCGTCGCACACGCACAAAGCTCGGTCACGCTTTACGGTTTGATCGACGCGGGCGTCCTGTACACGAGCAACCAGTCGGGCAGCTCGAACGTGCAACAGTCGAGCGGCGCGCTCAACGGCAGCCGTTGGGGCCTGCGCGGTAGCGAAGACCTGGGCGGCGGCCTCAAGACGATTTTCGTGCTCGAGAGCGGCTTCAGCATTTCGACGGGCGCGGCGAAGCAAGGCAGCCGCATGTTCGGCCGCCAGGCGTTTATCGGCCTTTCGAGCGAGCAGGCCGGCGCGGTCACGCTGGGTCGTCAGTACGACAGCGTGGTCGACAACCTGGGCGGACTGTCGCTGAACGGCACGCAGTACGGCGGCACGCTCGCCGCGCACCCGTACGACAACGACAACCTCAACAACTCGTTCCGCGTGAGCAATTCGCTCAAGTACCAAAGCGTGAACTACGGCGGCCTCAAGTTCAATGCGCTGTACGGCTTCTCGAACGCCGCGGGCGGCTTCGCGAACAACCGCGCATACAGCGTCGGCGCCACATACTCGTTCGGCGGCCTCAAGGCGGGTGCGGGCTATCTTCAGCTGAACAACTCGGGTTCGACGATCAATAGCAGCGGCGCGGTCAGCGACGACGCCACCTTCACCGCATCGCGTCAGCGCACGTATGGCGCCGGATTGAACTACGCTTTCGGCGCAGCCAACGTGGGCTTCGTGTTCACGCAAACGCAGCTGAGCAACCTCACGGCCATCAACTCTTCGAACGCGGGTGCGACGACGTCGTTCGCCGGCAACAGCGCGCGCTTCAGCAACTTTGAACTCAATGGCCGCTATGCGTTCACGCCCGCAATCACGGTGTCTGGCGCTTATACGTACACGAACGCGAGCCTGGACGGTGTGAATCCGAAGTTCCATCAGTTCACGCTGCAAGGCGACTACGCGCTTTCGAAGCGCACCGACCTGTACGCCGAAGCCGCGTATCAGCGTGTCGTGGATGGCGAGGGCAAGATTCACGCGGACATCATGGGTGTTTCCGCTTCGGATTCGAACTCGCAAGCCGTGGCGACCGTGGGTATCCGCCATCGCTTCTAACGCGACGATCGCTCGCAACGTGAACGCCGCGCCAGCGGCGATCTGAGTACGGGCAGGCAGACGCCTCGGTGTCCGCCTGCCCGTATGCTTTGACGATACCCTTTAAAACCTCAATCTATCGAGGCATCGAGCTGACTCGCAAGCTCGTTTAAATCGTTCACCACGAAATCCCAGGCCTGCTCCGCTTTCAGGTCTGTTTTCTGATCGGGACCGTGCTCGGTCCGCCGCACGACGAAGGCGGTCGAAAGGCCAAGCCGGCGCGCCGCGGCCAAGTCGCCGTTATGCGCCGCGACGAGGCATACTTCGGCGGGCGCGAGACCCAGAATGTCCGCCGTTTCCGTGTACACCTGCGGCGACGGCTTGTAAGCGCGCACCACTTCGGCGCCGAGAATGGCATCCCATGGCAGGCCGGCGCGCCTCGCAAGGTCCACCATGAGCCGGATGTTGCCGTTCGACAAGGGAGCGATGATGAAGCGGCGTTTCAGACGATTCAGCGCCTCGACCGAATCGGGCCATGGATCGAGGCGATGCCAGGCCAGGTTGAGTTCGTCGATCTCGGCGTCCGTCGCTGCGGCAATACCGCTGCGCGCCAGCACCTTCACGAGATTCTCGCGATGCAGCACGTCGAGGCGCACGTAGGGCCGGCGGCCGCTGCGGATTTCCTCCATGGCGGGCGAATACTCGCGGCGCCAGGCGTCGGCGAACTCGAAAGCATCGAGATGAGGCGCGTGGCGCTGCAGAAAAGCGGCGGCTTCCCTCGCGACGCCGCGTCGCCAGTCCACGACGGTGCCGAAGACGTCGAATACGAGGGCCTTGATTTCGGTACGGTTCGTCATAGGGGCCAGCATCGGTAGTGGATCGGAGCGCGCATCGTGAATCGCCTCGGTCAACCGGCAAAGGCGGTGCAATACACATTGAAGCACCCAAACCGGAATCGCAGCTGATCGCTGCCCCACTACCCCGCGCTTCAGGCCGCTTCGGCCTCCAGCTCGCGCCCTGGAATCGCAGCGAGCAGCGCACGCGTATACGGATGGCACGGTGCGCGCCAGATGTCCTGATGGTCGCCGCTCTCGACGATCTTGCCCTGTTCCATCACGTGCACACGGTCGGCGATGTAGCGCACGACCGAAAGATCGTGCGAAATGAAGAGCATGGAAAGCCCCAGCTCGCGCTTGAGTTCGACGAGCAGATTGAGGATTTGCGCCTGGATCGAGACATCCAGCGCCGACACCGGCTCGTCGCAGATCAGCAATGCGGGTTCGAGCACGAGCGCGCGCGCAATACCGATGCGCTGACGCTGTCCGCCCGAAAATTCGTGTGGAAAGCGCGCGAGCGCGGCCGCGGGAAGACCCACACGTTCGAGCACCGAGCGCACACGCACGCGGCGTGCCGCCGCTTCGCCAACCCCATTCACAGCCAGCACGGTTTCGAGAATGTCGCCCACGGTGCGACGCGGGTTCAGCGACGCATAGGGATCCTGAAAGACCATCTGCACCTTGCGCCGTAACGGCCGCAACGCGCGCTCGCGGAGCGGGACGAGTTCCGTGCCGTCAAGCGCGATCGATCCGCCCGCAACCGGCACGAGGCGCATGATCGCACGCGAAAGCGTGGACTTGCCGCAGCCCGACTCGCCCACGAGCCCGACCGACTCGCCCCGGCCAATCTCGAACGAGACACCGTCGACGGCGCGAAGTGCCGGCGCGCCATGGCGCTGCGGGTACGCCACGCGCAGGTCGCGCACGGCGAGCAGCGGCGCGGCGTCCGTCGTCTGAAGGCCCGATGCCGTACACTCGGGCACCTTGCGCGGCACCACCACGAAGCCCGCCTCCTCGTCGGTGCGATCCACGCGACCGGCCGGTGCCGTGTGGCGGATTTCCGGCAAGGTCCACGAGCGGTAGTGCAGATCGTCGGCGAGATTGAGCGAAGCGCCGAGGAGCCCTCGCGTGTAGGCGTGGCGCGGGCGCGCGAAGAGATCCGCCGTCGGCGCTTCTTCTACCTTGCGTCCGGCCAGCATTACCGCCACGCGGTCCGCATGATCGGCCACGACGCCCAGGTCGTGCGTGATCAGCAGGAGCGACATCGACAGCTCCCGGCGCAGCGCGTCGAGCAGTTCGAGGATGCGCGCCTGGATCGTCACGTCGAGTGCGGTCGTGGGTTCGTCGGCGATCAGCAGACGCGGGCGGCACGCCACGGCCATCGCAATCATCACGCGCTGCCGCTGGCCGCCCGATAGCTCGTGCGGATAGTCGTCGAAGCGGCGCTGCGGCTCGGCAATGCGCACGAGATCGAGCAGCTCGACGGCACGCGCGCGAGCGGCCCGGCGCGACAGCGCCTCGTGCTGACGCAGCGTCTCCACGATCTGCGCGCCCACGCTGAGCACGGGGTTCAGCGAGGTCATCGGCTCCTGAAAGATCATCGAGATCTGTTTGCCGCGCAGATCGCGCACCGCCCCGCGCGGCAACCCCAGCAGCTCGCGTCCTTCGAAGCGCACGCTACCCGTGACGCGTCCTGGCTCGGGAACGAGCTGCATGAGCGAAAGCGCCGTGGCGGACTTGCCGCTGCCCGACTCGCCCACCAACGCGAGTATCTCTCCCGCCGCGATGTCGAAGCTCACGCCGCGCACCGCATCGTGCGCCCCAAAACTCACGCGCAAATCGCGTACTTCCAGCAGTTGGCTCACGTGGCACCTTTACGGTCGTTGCCGCTGCCGCGGATTGAGGGCTTCGGTCAGGCCGTCGCCGAGCAGATTGAGGGCGAGCACCGCGAGGACGATGGCCGCGCCGGGAATCGCCGTGAGATACCACGCCGTGCGCAGCGAATCGCGACCGGCGCCGATCATCGCCCCCCAGCTCATCACATTGGGGTCGCCCATGCCGAGGAACGACAGCGACGATTCGATCAGGATCGCGCTCGCCACCATCACGGAGGCTGTGACGATCACGGGCGGCAGCGCGTTGGGCAGGATTTCGCCGAAGATGATGCGCGTGTTGCTGAACCCCTGGCTGCGCGCCGCAAGCACGAAGTCAGAGCGCCGCAGCGTGCGGAATTCCGCGCGCACGATCCGCGCGACCGTGGGCCACGAGGCAACGCCAATGGCGAGCGCGATCACCACCACGTTGGGCCGCCCGATCGCTACGAGCACGATCACCAGCAGAAAGGACGGCACGGTCTGGAACAGCTCGGTGAGACGCACCAGCGCGTCGTCGATCAGGCCTCCGAAATAGCCGCCGGTGGCGCCAACGAGCGTGCCGATCACGAGTCCGATGCCTGCCGAGGCCGCGCCGATCAGCAGCGAAACGCGCGCGCCATGCGCGATGCCGGCTGCGACGTCGCGCCCGAGCGAATCGGTGCCCAGCCAGAATTGCGGGTCGCTGCCCGGCCATTCGAACGGGCCGCCCACCATGTCGAGCGGATCGCCCGGGTAGAGCCGCGGCGCGAGCACGGCGAGCACGACGAATGCCCCGAGCAGCACAAGGCCAGCGCAGGCCGAAGGGTTGCGCAGCAACGCGCGCCAGAAAGCGTGCCCGGCACGGCGCGCGGGCGCGCTGTCGCGCTCGGCGCCGCGGCGGCCAAGCAGCGCGAACGCCAACTGTCGCCGCCACGGCGAACCCTGGCGCGCGGCCGCACGTCGTGCGTCAACCGGCAGATCCGGCGATTCGAAACTCATTGCGGTTCCTCCGTTAGCCTATGCGCGGATCGAGCCATGCTTGCAGCAGATCGACCACGACGTTCGCGACGATCACGAGCAGCGACGACAGCAGCAGCACGCCTAGCAGCACGCTGAAGTCGCGCGCCAGCACCGCGTCGAGTGCAAGGCGGCCCAGCCCCGGCCAGCTGAATACCGTCTCCGTTACCGCCGCGCCGCCAAGCAGCGTGCCGAAATGCAGACCCACGAGTGTGGTGAGTGGCATCAGCGCGTTACGCAGCACGTGCCGCAAGGTCACGCGCCACGGATGCAGACCTTTCGCGTGCGCCGTGCGCACGAAGTCCTGGCGCTGGACTTCGATCATCGCGGCACGCGTAATGCGCGCGTAGATCGCGACGAAGAAGGTGGCGAGCGTCGCCGCGGGCAGCAACACGTGCCTCGCGACATCGGCGACGTAGGCGAAGCCGTGCAGGTCCGCCCCGATCGTGATGTTGCCGCCGCTCGGCAGCCACCCTAGCCGGACCGCGAACAGAATGATGGCGAGCAGGCCGATCCAGAATCCAGGCGTCGAATAGAACAGCAGCGCGAACACCGACAGCACGCGGTCGGGCCACTTGCCGGCCCAGTGCGCCATCACGGCGCCGAGCGCCACGCCGACGACGAGCGCGAGCGACAGCGCCACGCCCATCAGCAGCAAAGTGTTGGGCAAGCGCGAAAGAATGAGCTGCATCACGGGCATGTCGTAACGCGGCGAGTAGCCAAGGCTGAAATGCGCGAGATGCTTCAGGTACGTCCCGAGCTGCACCAGCAAGGGCTGGTCGAGCCCGAACTTCGCGCGCAGCATCGTCATCGTTTCCGTCGTCGCGGAGCCGGCTTCGCCGGCGATCACGTCGGCGGCGTCGCCCGGCATCAGCTTGAGCAGGAAGAAGTTGAGGATCACGATGCCCAGCACCGTGGGCACCGCCTGCCAGGCGGTGCGGCGCAGGATCGTTTGCCAGCGGGCGCTTCGGCTCATCGTTGGGCTCCGTCGAGGGTGCGATGCGCGTTTGGCACGCGCTCAGGCACTCAGCCACACATCGGCGAAGTTGCCTTCCAGGCCCTGCGCGCTCACCGTGTGATCGTGCACGCGCCGGTTGGCGAGCGTGACCATGCGCGGCGCGACGAGATTGAGGATCGGCAGATCGCGGTAAACGGTTTGCTGGAACTGCTTGTAGAGGCTCACGCGGCGGCTTTCGTCGATTTCGACCGACGCCGCTTCGAGCAGACGGTCCGCTTCCGCGCTGCTGTAATGCGGCGCATTCGAGAACGGCACGCCGGGGCGGATATTCTTCGACCAGTACAGGCGCTGCACGCCCACGGCCGGATCGAACAGCGTGTTGACGCCGATGCTCGTGAAATCGAACTGGCGGTCGGCGTAGACACGCTTGAGAAAAGACGGCAGATCCTGCGAGCGCACCGTGACGTCGATCCCCACGCGCGCGAGCGCCGATTTCACGTAGCCGGCCTGGCGCTGGTACATGTCGCCATACGGCAGGTAATCGTGCGTCAGCTTGAAGCGCACGCCATCCGCGCCGCGCGGCTTGCCCGCCGCATCGAGCAACGCCTCGGCCGCATGCGGGTCGAACGCGTAGGGCGTGATCTGCGCATCGTGATACGGCGAGGCGGGCGTGATGGGCGTGGGCGAGACGTCCGCATAACCGTAGGCCACGGTCTTCTGCACGACCTGCGCATTGATGGCGTGCGCGATGGCCTGGCGCACGCGTGGGTCCTTCAACACCGGATGATCGAGATTGAAATCGATCTCGGCCAAAGGCTCGAGGAAGCGGTAGCCACGCGTTTCCGTCACGAGCTGCGGTAATTGCGTGAGGCGCGGCAAGTCGGTGAGCGGCACGGGGTTCTCGCCGCCCAGATCGAGCGCGCCGGTTTCGAACGCCGCCGAGCGCGCGGCCGGATCGGGAATGACCTTGTAGACGAGCGCATCGACATACGGCTTGCCAGCGTCCCAGTAGTCGGGATTGCGCTCGTAGACAATGCTCGCGCCGCGCGTCCACGATTTGAAGCGGAACGGCCCGGTGCCAATCGGCGCGTTGTTGTGCGGGTTCGTGAGCGGGTCACCCGTGGCGTACAGATGCTTCGGCACGATCGGCGACTCGCCCGCCGAGAGCGCCTTGAGCAGAAACGGCGCGGGCTTCGACAATTCGATGATGGCCGTGCTCGCGTCGGGCGTCTGCACTTGCGTCACGTTAGCAAAAGTACTGCGTCCGCGCGGATGTATCGCTTTGAGCAAATCGACCGAAAACGCCACGTCCGCGGAAGTGAACGGCTGGCCATCGTGCCAGCGCACGTTCTGACGCAGCCTGAAGGTGTAGCGCAGACCGTCGGGGCTCACGCTCCAGGCGGTGGCCAGTTGCGGTTGTGGCTTCAGGTCGAAGTCATAAGCAAGGAGTCCTTCCAGCACCTTCGAGCTTGCGGCGAGCGCCGGTCCCGTGGTCTGGAAGATCGATACCAGCACGGGCGGCTCGGGATTGATCAGCACGTTCAACGTGCCACCGCGCTTGCGTGCGATGGCGTCCTGGGCGCGCGCAAGCACGGGCAACCCCGCGGCGGCGGCAGCCGCGCCGCTTGCAATGAGAAACTCACGACGGGTCAAACGTGACATGCTGATGCGTTCCGATATCAGTGAAGCTACGAGAGGCTAAACGTTGCGATCTGCGCGAGCCGGGAAATTCGCGCCGTGGCGACAGTGCTGCAATCGTAGCAACGGCCTCTTCGCGCGCTAACCAAGCGATGCTGCTATCCATATGACCCGCCGCGCCGAAGCAGCGACAACGCAATTGGAAAGCAGAAAAGCTTCTTTGTTATTCGCGAGCGGCACGTGTTTAATCAATGGATCGACCAATCGACTAGCACGGCGCCCGGCGCCGCAACGACCTCCAAGGTGTCTGTCTTGAGCGAAATTCCCGTGGCCGAGCCGCGCACTTCCTCCGTGGCGTCGACGCCCTTCGTGCCTGTAGCCTCCCCCGCCGCCTTCTCCGATAGTCCCGTGGCGCGTGCATTCGCGCAGCCGCTCATGCTGGGGCTGTTCCTGCCGATCCAGGCTGGCGGCTGGAGCGCATCGACGCTGCCGCGCGGTACGGACTGGTCGTTCGACTACAACGCCGCGCTCGTGCAGAAGTGCGAAGCGCTCGGATTCGATCTCATTTTCGCCCTGTCGCAATGGCTGCCGAAAGGCGGCTATGGCGGCGTTTTCGACGGCCATGCGCTCGACTCGTTCATGACGCTGGCGGCGCTGACCGCGCGCACCGAGCGCATCATCCTGGCCGCCACGACCCATGTGCTCTACGGGCCGTGGCACCCGCTGCATTTCGCGAAGTTCACGGCTACACTCGACCACATCTCGCGCGGACGCTGGGGCGTCAACGTGGTGACGGGGCACCGCGCCGTCGAACACGAAATGTTTGGCTGGAACCGCATCGAGCACGACCGGCGCTATGAGATGGCGGCCGAATTTCTCGACGCCGTGCAGCAGTTGTGGGCGCAACCGGACAACTTCAGTTTCGAGCCTGAAATTTCGAGCTGGCGCCTGCAAGGCGCGTACGTCACGCCCAAGCCGCGCTATGGGCGCCCGCTGCTCATCAACGCGACGGGCTCCGACGCGGGGATCGACTTCGCCGCGCGCTACTCCGACGTGGTGTTCATCACGAGCCCGGCGGGACCGCAGATCGATCGCGCGCTGGAAGCGCTGCCCGCGCACACCGCGCGCGTGAAGGCCGCGGCGCGCGCGTATGGGCGCGAGGTGCGCACGCTCATCAACCCGATGGTGATCTGCCGCGAGACGTCCGCCGAGGCACGCGCCTATCACGATGCCATCGTCGCACATGCCGACGAGGGAAGTTTTCACCGTTTCGACAGCGATGCACATGCCTGGCGCGGCGGTTTCGAAGATCGTGCGAAGGCCGCCTCACGCGCGGTGGGCGGCAACATCGCGATCGTGGGCTCGCCTGAAGAGGTGGCCGACAAGATCATCGAGCTTCACGCGGCAGGCGTCGACGGCGTGCAACTGAGCTTTTACGATTTTCAGCCCGACCTCGACTTTTTTGGCGAACGCGTGCTGCCTTTGCTGCGCGAGGCCGGCCTGCGCCGCTGAGTGGCATACTCGCGGCGCCCGAAGCGCGCCGCGCGAGCCCCACGTCAGACGCGCTGAAGCTCCTCGCCAATCGCCGCCACGCCCACGGCAGGCCGCTCGAGCCCGAGATGCGAGCGCAAGGTATTGCCTTCGTATTCGGTTCGAAAGAGCCCACGCCGTTGCAGGATCGGCACTACGCCGTCAACGAACGCCTCCAGCCCGTCCGGCAGCGCGTCCGGCATGAGGTTGAAGCCGTCGGCGGCCTCGCCCTTGAACCAGTGCTCGATATCGTTGGCGATCTGCTCAGGTGTGCCGACGATCACGCGATGACCGCCGCCGCCCGCGAGCGCGCGGATCAACTCGCGCACCGTGTGGCCGCCTCGCCGCGCCTCGGCGATCGTGGCATGGAAGAACGTGTGATTGCCATTGCCGCCGTTGGGTAGCGCGAGGTTATCCGGCAGGCGCGCGTCGAGGTCGAGCTGATCGGGTGAAAGGCCCAGTGTGCCGGCCAGACGCGTGAGGCTGTAGCGCCAGGGAATCTGCTCGACGAGTTCGTCGCGCCGCCGCAGCGCCTCGGCTTCGGTTGCGCCGATGATCGTCGTGAGGCCCGCGAGCACCTTCACACCCTGCGGGCGCCCGTATGCTGCGGCGCGCGCATTGAGGTCGCGCCGGTACGCCACCGATTCCTCGAACGACTGCGAAGCGGAGAATACGGCCTCGGCATGACGCGCCGCGAGATCGCGGCCATCCCCCGATCCGCCCGCCTGCACGAGCACAGGATGACCTTGTGGCGCACGCGGAAGATTCAGCGGCCCCTGCACCCTGAAAAAGCGGCCATCATGTTCGACAGGCCGCACCTTCGTCGCGTCGATGAAACGGCCGCTCGCCTTGTCGCCGATGAAGGCGTCGTCGTCCCAGCTGTCCCAGAGGGCCTTGACGAGTTCCGTGAACTCCGCAGCCCGCGCATAGCGCTGCGCGTGATCGGGCACCGTGTCGTGGCCGAAATTGCGCGCCGACGGCAAATCGGCCGTCGTCACGACGTTCCAGCCCGCACGGCCACGGCTGACATGATCGAGCGTGGCGAAGCGACGCGCGATGTTGTACGGCTCGTTGTAGCTCGTGGAAGCCGTGCCAATCACGCCGATGAGCGTGGTCGCCGCCGCAATGCTGGCGAGCAGTACCGTGGGCTCGAGCGCCGTGATCGGACGGAAGTCGATCTGGTCGATGATCGCCGCGTTGTCGGCAAGAAAGACCGCATCGAATTTCGCGCTTTCAGCGAGTTGCGCGACCCGCACATAGTGCGCTACGTCCACGAATGCGCGGGGATCGGCATCGGCGAGACGCCACGCCGATGGCACGAAGCCCGAATGCAGGATATTGACGTTCAAATGCAGGCGGCGCGACGAAATTCGGCTCATTCTTTGGACACTCGCTCGATCGTGGGTTTCAAAAAACGCGGCCTTCGGTGAGGTGGGTCGTCACGCCGTTCAGGGCATAGTCGCCCACGACGCGCGCTTTGTGCAGCAGCGGGTTGTGACTGAAGATCGTGCGCAGGTTGCGCCAGTGCCGGTCGAAATTGTGCGCGCGCGAAGTGGCCGAAGCTCCGCCGGCTTCGAACAGGCGCTCGGCGGCTTCGAGCGCCAGCTTGCTCACCACGAGTTGCGTGCGCGCCGTCGCCAGTGCGCCTTCCAGCACGAGCTGATCCGCGTCCGGCGCACCCGCGCGGATCGCCTGCGCCGATCGATCGAGCGTGCGGGCGTTCTCGCGCACCAGCGCGTCGATCGCATGGCTGTGCGCGGAGAGCGTGCCGACGACCTGCTGAATGAAGGCATCCTCGCGTGCGGAGGGCGCCGTGCTGTGCAGTACGGGGCGCCCATGCTCCACCACGTAGCGCTTCGCATCCGCGACCACGTTGCGAACGATGCCCGCGGCCACCGCCACCAGGTGGAGTTGCCGCAGCGCGCCGCCATGACGGCCGGCGAGCGTGGCCAAGCCGCGTTCGGTGATTTCGTCCGCACGCACCAGCAGGTTCTCGAACACGAGACTGCCGCTCGCCGTCATGCGCTGCCCCATGCCGTCCCAGTCGTCGAGCACCGTGAGTCCTTCGCGCCGCACCGGCACGATCGCCACCACCGGTTGCCCCTCGTCCTTCAGCACGCTCAGGCGCGCGTAGTCGGAAAAGGCCGTGCCGGTCGAATAGTATTTGCGGCCGTCGAGCCGGTAATGCTCGCCGTCGCGCCGGAGCGCCGTGGTGTATTCGCCCGGACGCGACGTCCCCAGTTCGGTCGAGGCGCCGCCGAAAATCGCGCCGTCGATCACGCGCTGGATCTGCAGATCGTTGAACGGCGTGCGAGCCGACAGCAGCAGCGCTTCGGTCTGGTCGTAGTGAATCCGCAGCGCGTGGGCGAGATTGCTGTCGGCCGCGGCCAGCGTGGCGATCACGTCGAATTCGTCCACGAGCGAGCCACCCAGGCCGCCCCATTCGACCGGCAGCCGGAGGCGTCCCAGCCCCGAGCGCCGGAATGCGTCGAAGCCCTCGAAAGGCAATTCGCGACGCCCTTCGCGCGCAGCCGCCTCTTGGCCGATTTCATTCGCGAGCGCAGGCAAGTCGGCGAGCGCATCCTGCAACGACAGACTGGCCGCGCGAGCGCGCACCGGAAGTTGAGTGGGAAGAGCGGACATTGAGTTTTCCTTTTTGTCAGGCCCGCGAATTGTTTGATTCCCGGGCGGCCACGGGGCGGCTTGTCAAAAGGAAAAGTATAGGGAGCGCATTGCCCGCGACTAACCACGGAATTCGCATTTTGTTATTCGCATCTCTGCGTTGGCCGGCGGTTCGCGCAATCGGGCAGCACGGGGTTGCGGCCAAAGTAAATCACTTCCGCGCACGAACCTATTTCACGATTCGTTCTTTGACCTCGCCGCAAGCGCTTGCCGATAATCGATTGTTCCATGCCGCCCGCGCAGAGATCGTGCGCAATGCGCCTTGTTCGCCACCGAGGAATCTTGATGACGCTGCTCTGGTACACCCGTTGCCCTGCGCCGACGCCATTCGGCATTGCCGCCCAGCAAGGATTGCTGCAGGAAGAATTCGCTGCCGACGGCATCGAAGTGAAGGCATTGCAGGACGCCGACGACCCGGCCATTCGCCGCTCGCACTTCACGCATACGCAGCCGTGGTCGTTTCGCCAGGGCGGCAACATACCGGCGCTATGGGCGCGGGCGCAGGGCAGCGATACGCGGCTCATCGGTTTGAGCTGGGTCGATGAGTTCCAGGCGCTCATCACGCTCGATTCGCACCTCACGCCCACGCGCGCTTCGCTCCCGGGGCGCCGCTTCGGATTACCGATCAATGCCGCCGCTGGCGTCGTCGATTTCCATCGTGCCACGGCTTTGCGTGGCTTTCATACGCTGCTCGAAGCCATCGGCGTCTCGTCAGCCGAGGTCGAATTCGTCGATCTGCCGCATGCGCCCCGTGGCCTCGCCCACGCAAAACCGGACGAATCCGCACCGCTCGGCGAATGGCTCGATGCGCAGCGCGCTCACGAGTTTTCCCGCGAGGCGGCGGCGCTTCTGCGCGGCGAGGCCGACGTAGTGTTCGTCAAAGGCGCGACCGGCCTCGATATTGCCAACGTGCTCGGCGCGCGCGTGCTGGTCGACATCAGCGCGCATCCCGACCGGCGGGCGCACGCCAACAACGGTACGCCGCGCCCGCTTACAGTCGATGCGCAACTGCTGCGCGAACGCCCCGATCTCGTCGAACGCGTGCTGGTTCGCACGCTCGACGCGGCCGCGTGGGCTGGCGCGCATCCCGGCGAAGTCACGCGCTATGTCGCCCGCGAAGTGCGCAGCGCCGAGCACTGGGTGACACGCGCGTATGGCGCGGGCCTGCACCGGCAACTCGCGATCGGACTCGATGCCGCAGCGCTCGACGCGCTCGCGCACTTCAAGCGCTTTCTCTTTGAGCAGGGCTTTATCGCGGACGATTTCGACTTCGCGCAATGGGTCGATCCGGCGCCGCTCGAGGCGGCGCTGGCCCGCCGCGCGGAGCGCGCCGGCGTACTCGCAGGCTAACCAAAGCGGCGCTGCCTGCCAGCGTCCATTTCCTCTTATCGTCTGTTGCCGAACCGATGATCGCTCACCTCCTGCGCGCGGCGCCACGCCGTGTCGTTCTCATGCTCCTCGTCATGGCGAGCGTGGCCGCTCACGTTGCCGCGCACGCGCAAACGCGCGGCGGCACGCTCAATTTCGTGGTGACGCCGGAACCTACTGCGCTCGTGGATGTCGCAACGACGGCAGTGAATGTCCTCAAGGTCAGCCCGAAAGTGATTGAAGGTTTGCTCGACTACGACTTCGATCTCAAGCCCAAGCCGCTGCTCGCCACCTCATGGGAGATCGAGGACGGCGGCCGCCGCTATGTGTTTCATCTGCGGCACGGCGTGAAATGGCACGACGGCGCGCCGTTTACCTCGGCCGACGTTGCATGGTCGATCGAAACGCTGCGCCGCGTGCATCCGCGAGCGCGCACCACCTTCGCGAACGTCACCGCGATCGCCACGCCGGACCCCTATACGGTCGTGCTGACGCTCAGCGAGCCGACGCCATGGTTGATACGCGCGTTCTCGGCTTCGGAAACGCCGATCCTGCCGAAGCACCTCTATGAAGGCAAGGACGTGCTCGCGAATCCGGCCAACAACGCGCCGATCGGCACCGGACCGTTTCGCTTCGTCAAGTGGGTGCGCGGCAGCTACATCGAATATGCGCGCAATGACGACTACTGGACCGCCGGCAAGCCGTATCTGGACCGCATCATCGTGAAGATCATCGCCGACCCCGCCGCGCGCGCGGTGGCGTTCGAGGACGGCTCGGTCGATCTCGGCGGCGATACGCCCGTGCCGCTCGCCGACCTCGACCGCCTCAAGGCGAATCCGAAGCTCGGCATCGAGACACGCGGCTACGAGTTTCAGGCGGGCGTGGCGCGCATCGAGTTCAATCTCGACAATTCGGTGCTCAAGTCCTTGAAGGTGCGTCAGGCGATTGCCTCGGCGATCGATCGCGAAGTGATCCGCAGGGTCATCTACTACGGCTACGCGACGCCCACCGCGAGCCCGCTGATGCCGTCGGACCCCTACTATGACGCGGCACCCGCGCCCTACCCGTTCGACATCGCGCGCGCCAACCGTCTGCTCGACGAGGCCGGTTATCCGCGCAAGGCGGACGGCACACGCTTTGCGCTCACGCTCGACCCGCTGCCCATCGGCGACCTGCCCGCCCGCACGGGCGAATACATCAAGTCGGCGCTCGCCCGCGTGGGGATCGCTGTGACGATCCGCAATCAGGATCTCGCGGCGTATTTGAAGCGCGTCTATACCGACCGGCAATTCGATTTCACCGTGAATGGCATGAGCAATCTGTTCGATCCGGTGGTGGGCGTGGCGCGTTTGTACACGACCGACAACTTTCGCCGCGGTGTGCCCTTCACCAACGGCTCGCACTACAGCAACCCGCAAGTCGACGGCCTGTTTGCGCAGGCTGCGCGGGAAAGCGATGAAACGAAGCGCAAGCAGCAGTTCGTGCAGATCCAGCGCATTCTGGAGCACGATCTGCCGGACCTGAATCTCGTGTCGCCGCAGTGGGTGACGCTCGCCTCGAAGCGTGTGCGCGACCACGCCATTTCACCCGACGGCACGGCCGCGAGTTTCGCCGATGTCTGGCTGTCGCGGTGAGCGCGCTCACGTCGCACTGTTTGAATGACTCAAGGAAAATCCATGGACTACCGGCAACTGGGCCATAGCGGCCTGAAAATCTCCACGCTGACGCTCGGCACGATGATGTTCGGCGGACCAACCGACGACGTCACGGCCGAACGCATCATCGAAGCCGCGCAGGAGCAAGGCGTGAATTCGATCGATACCGCCGACGTCTACCACCAGGGCGAGTCGGAGCGCGTGGTGGGCCGGCATATCGCGCGACAACGCGACCGCTGGGTGCTCGCCACGAAGTTCGGCAACCCCGTTGGCAACCCGCGCGAGATCAACGCGGCCGGCGCGTCGCGCAAGCACGTGATCCGCGCGGTCGAAGCGAGTCTCGGGCGGCTCGATACCGATTATCTGGACCTCGTGTATCTGCATCGCGAGGACCACCACACACCAGTCGAGGAAACCGTGCGTGCGCTGGGCGATCTGATCGCGGCAGGCAAGCTGAGACACTACGGACTGTCGAATCATCGCGCCTGGCGCATTGCCGAGTTCAGCCGCGTGGCCGATCTGCTGGGCGTGCCGCGGCCCGTTGCGAGCCAGCCGCTCTACAACCTGGCCAATCGCCAGGTCGAGGCGGAGCAGTTGAGCGCCGCCTGGCACTATGGACTTGGCGTGATCTCATACAGCCCGCTCGCGCGTGGCGTGCTGACCGGCAAGTACGAGCCCGGTGCCCAGCCCGGAGCCGACACGCGCGCGGGACGGCAAGACCGCCGCCTGAGCGAGACCGAATGGCGCGCCGAAACGATCGAGCTTGCGCGGCGCGTAGAGGCGCATGCAAAGGAGCGCAGCCTCACCGCCGCGCAATTCGCGCTGGCCTGGGTGCTCAATAGCCGCTATATCACTTCGGCGATCGCTGGACCGCGCACCGAAGCGCAATGGCGCGACTATCTGCCCGCGCTACAGTATCGTCTCGATGAGGATGACGAAGCATTTGTCGATTCGCTCGTGGCAAGCGGCCATCCCTCGACACCGGGGTTCAACGACCCCGGTCACCCGTTCTTCGGACGCCTCGTGCGCCATGGCACCACGCAAGACCTGCGTGCGCCGGGCGGCGAACGCTAATTGCCCAGGGAGAGCACCGTGAACGCATTCACTCCGGACGCCGCGCTCGCGCGCGACGAGGACCAGGCCGCCGCGCTGATCGAGCGCGCGGCGCTGCTCGGCCGCGCGTTTGCCGCCCTGGCCGACGAGCATGACCGCAATGCCACTGCGCCGCTCGAGCAGTTCCGCGCATTGCGCGAAGCGGGCCTGCTGCGCGCGAATATTGCCCGCAGCGACGGTGGCTTCGGCGCGGGGCTCGCGGTGGCGCGTGCGATCGTCGCCGAAATCGCCTATGGCGATCCATCGGTCGCGCTCATTCTCTCGATGCACTACAGCCAGCACGCCATGATCGTGCACGACGCGCGCGAGCAAACGGGAAACTGGCCCGCAGCGCTCGCGCAGCGCCTCACGCGGGCGAGCGTGGAAGGCCGCGCGCTCGTCAACGCGGCCCAGGTCGAGCCCGCGCTCGGTTCGCCCTCGCACGGCGGCCTGCCAGACACGCTCGCGCACCGCGAAGGCGCCTCGTGGCGCATCACGGGACACAAACTCTATGTCACGGGCGCACCCCTGCTCACGTGGATCAACGTGCTTGCACGCACCGACGAACCCGAGCCGCGTCTAGGCCATTTTCTCGTCCCCCGCGAGGCGGCGGGCGTGCGCATCGTAGAGACCTGGGACCCGCTCGGCATGCGGGCGAGCGCAAGCCACGACGTGGTGTTCACGGACGTGGCGATTGCCGTCGACGATGTCGTCGGCTTGAGACCGGCCCATCTCGGCGTGCAGCGCGATCCGCACGCCACGGCGTGGTACTTCAGTCTGGTCGGAACGGTCTACGACGGCGCGGCGCGTGCCGCGCGCGACTGGCTGCTTGCTTTCCTCACCGGGCGCAAGCCTGCCGCGCTAGGCGGGGCGGCGCTCGCCACCGTTCCCATCGTGCAGGAAAGCATGGGACGCATCGAGATGCTGCTGGCGAGCAACGACTGGCTGCTGCGCACCCATGCCGACGCGATCGACGCAGGTACGGCGCCCGCAGAGTTGTCCGCCGTCGTCAAACATAACGTGGTGGACAATGCGATTCAGGCCGTGGATATCGCGCTCGAACTCGCGGGCAATCATGGGATCGCGCGGCACAATCCGCTCGAGCGCCATCACCGCAACGTGCAGTGCGCGCGCATTCACGCGCCGTCCAACAGCTTGTTGCGTACCATGGCGGCGCGCCGCGCGCTGGGCTTGTGAGCTGTGAGAAAGCCCCGGCGCGCGGGAGCGGCCGGGGCTGATGAAAAATCGTCACGCTAAACGATGCCTGGCGCTGCCGCTTCGAGCACGTTCACGCGCTTCGGAATCAGCTTGAGGTCGAAGAAGGTATTGGCGATCTGCTGCTGCTCGGCGAGGATGGCTTTCGTGATCGGCCCCGTGCCGAACTGCGCGCGCCCGATCGCCTCTCTGACCACGTCGTTCGGCAAGCCCCATACTTGCGCAAGCTGCGTGGCGAGCGCGGCGCGGTTGGCCTGCCCCCACTGATCGATCTGGCTCAATTCGTCGATGAGGATCTTGATGACATCCGGGTTCTGTTTTGCGTAGCTGAGCGACGAAAAATAGTAGGCGCGGTTGCCGACCACGCCGCTCGCATCGGCGAGAATGCGCGCATCGAGGGTCTTTTGCGCGGCGGCGAGAAACGGATCCCAGATTACCCACGCATCGATGGCGCCGCGCTCGAACGCCGCGCGCGCGTCCGCGGGCGCCAGGAACACGACTTTCACGTCACCATACTGAATGTTGTGCGCCTGCAGCAGCTTGACGAGGAAATAATGGACGTTGCTGCCGCGATTGAGCGCGATGGTCTTGCCCTTGAGATCAGTCACGCTGCGAATGGCCGAGGCGTGCGGCACGAGCACCGCTTCCGCCTGCGGCCGCGGCACCGTGGCCGCGACATAAGCGAGCGGCGCACCGGCCGCCTGCGCGAAGATGGGCGGCGCCTCGCCCACGTCGCCGAAGTCGATCGAGCCTACGTTCAGGGCTTCGAGTTGCACCGGGCCTGCATCGAACTCTGTCCATGTGACCGCGACGCCGAGGGGCGCAAGCCGTTTCTCCAGCGTTCCGCGTCCTTTCAGCAAACTCAGATAACCTTTCTGATTGCCTACGCGCAACGTACGCGATGCGCTGGCCGCGCGCGCGGGAAGCGCGCCGAGCACCGGCAACGCGGCGAGCGCAGCGGCTCCGGCTGAGATTCGAATGAAGTTGCGGCGTGCGTTCATGCGTGGCTGCCTCGGCAATAGATAGAAAGAAGCCAATGTTATAAGCCGCGCGGCAGCGTGAAAACCATCGAATCCTGCGCTTCTAATTCCCGCTAAAGATAACCGCGGCGCCTCGTAATCCCTGCGCGTGGCCGATATGTAAATCTCGATTAAATATTGGCCGTCCGCAAAGGGCCCAACCATAATCGGCCTTTCCAAACCATCAAGTCACTCATCATGCGACATCGATTAGTTATCCAAACGTTATTCTCCACTATCACGCTGTTTGCGCTGCCATCGCCGGCTGCCCACGCCGCCGAAACTGCCGCGCACGTGTTGCGAGTCGGCTTTGTTCCCGGACCGTATGCCGACGAATTCCGGGAAGGCGTCGAGCCACAACTCAAGCGCAAGGGTTACACCATCCAGTACGTGAACTTCAGCACTGGGCTTGAAGCGAACCAGGCTGTGTGGCACGGCGAAATCGCCGCCGACGTGATGCAGCACAGCGTCTATCTGAAGGCATACAACGACCGGAACGGCACCGACCTTTCAGCGTCGTGCAAGTGCCGACGCCCCCCATGGGCCTCTACTCGACCCGCCACCATTCGCTCTCCGAGGTGAAGGCCGGCGCAACGATCGCTGTGCCAAACGACCCCGTCAACCTCGAACGCGCGCTCAAGATTCTTCAAGAGATTGGCTGGATCCGCATTCGCGAGAATCCCAATCCCGTGGATGTTTCGGAGCGTGACGTGGTCGCCAATCCCGCCGGCATTCGCATCGTCCCGCTCGAAACCGCACAGGCGCCGCGTGCGCTCGAAGACGTCGATTTCGCAGCCATCCAGGGCAACTTCGCCATTTCCAGCGGGCACCGTCTGACCGAAGCACTGGCACTCGAGCAAATGCGCTCACCTTACGTGAATCAAGTGGTCGTCAAATCGGCGAACCGTAATTCGCAGGAAACGGCCGATATCGTCGCGGCCTATCGTTCAGATGAATTCCGCGCGGCAATCCTGCGCAACCCGACCTACCGGGGCTATCGCCTGCCCGACTACTTCCCGCATTAACTCTTTCGATGTTTCCGATGCCTTAGCCTCGACCACGGCTTGACAAGCCCACAACCATGAAAAAAACACTTCTCGCGCTCACTACCATCGCACTGTCGCCCGTCGCCGCCTATGCCCAAAGCAGCGTGACGCTCTACGGGATCGTCACGGGCAACGTGACGTACACGAACAACGTTCAGACGGCGGCAACGCCCGCCGGTGGCAAGCCCACAGGCGGCGGGCAGGTCGCCCAGTTCGACAGCGGCACCTCGGGCCCGAGTTCGAGCCGCTGGGGCCTGAAAGGCATCGAAGATCTGGGCGGCAGCGTGAAGACGCTGTTCGTGCTCGAAAGCGGCTTCAGCGTCAGCAATGGCACGCTCGGCCAGGGCGGCACCCTGTTCGGCCGTCAGGCCTGGATCGGGGTCACCGCGCCCAACTACGGTACCGCATCGCTCGGGCGTCAGTCGGACGCCGCGGTGGATTATGTGTCGCCGCTGCTCTATGCCTGGTACTTCGGCAACCTCGCGATCCATCCGGCCGACTATGACAATCTGAATTTCACGCACCGCATCAACAACGCGATCAAGTACAGTTCGGACTCCTTTGGAGGATTCCGGTTCGGCGCGCTGTACAGCCTGGGCGGAGTAGCCGGCAACTTCACGCAGAATCAGTATTGGTCCGCGGGCTTCAGCTATACCGGGCCGAGCGTTGCCGTCGCGGCATCGATCATCAACGCGCGCAATCCGAACACTTCGCTCTATGGCACCAATGCGAATGCGAGTGCCACCGGCAACAATCTCGGCTCCGCCGGGTCCGCCACGACGCCGGCATCGAACCCGTCCATCTCGGGATTCGCGTCCGCCCGCACGCAACAGACGGTCGCCGTGGCCTCGACCTGGACGATCGGCTCCGCCATCCTGGGCCTCGCCTGGTCGAACACGCAATACCGCGATCTCGGCGCCACTGCCGCGCTGAACACGCAGAACTACCATGGCACGGCCTCGTACAATACGGTGGGGGCGAGCGTGCGCTACCAGGTCACGCCCTTCCTGCGCGTCGGCACCTCGTTCGATTACACGAACGGCGGCAACCTGAACGGTACGGGCGGCGCGCGCTACGAGCAGTGGAATCTGGGCACCGGCTACTCGCTCTCGAAAGCCACCGAGCTGTATGTGACGGCTGCCTACCAGCATGCGAGCGGGGTCGATTCGTGGGGCCGCCAGGCAGTCGCGGACATCGGCTATCTCTCGCCCTCGACAACCTCGAACCAGGTTGCGGTGTCGGCCGGCATCAAGCACCTGTTCTAACCCGCATTACGGGCCGCCGCCGGGTCATTCTTCCGCGGCGGGCGATCGTCCAGCCAGTTGGACAAAGAGGCGTTCCTTTGGACGCGCACGCGCATCCGCCCTACGATGCGTGTCGCCACGCTCAATCCGGAACGCCCGCCATGTCCTCAACATCCGCTTATCTCCCGCACGATCTCGATAGCGCGCTGCTCGTCGGCCGTGTATGGCGGCCCACGCCGGAGGGTGACGGGCCGTGCGTCGTCGTGGTGCGCGGCGGCATGGTCTTCGATATTTCGCAGGTGGCCCCCACCACTGCCGACTTGTTCGAATACGACGATCTGCTCGATGTCGTGCGGCATACGCCAGGCGAGCCGCTGGGCACGGCCGAGGCCCTGCTCGAACACAGCTTCGCGGGCGATCGCCCCGCGGATCGCCCCTGGCTGCTCGCGCCCTGTGATCTGCAGGCCATCAAGGCGTGTGGCGTGACGTTCGCCGTGAGTCTTCTGGAACGCGTGATCGAAGAACAGGCCGGTGGCGATCCCGCC
This sequence comes from Paraburkholderia sp. BR10141, assembly GCF_056155635.1. Lineage (NCBI taxonomy): Bacteria > Pseudomonadati > Pseudomonadota > Betaproteobacteria > Burkholderiales > Burkholderiaceae > Paraburkholderia > Paraburkholderia sp. BR10141. The sequence goes on from NZ_JBMIQH010000026.1 coordinate 36,571, forward strand.
AAAGCCCAGGACGTGCGCACTGAAATCACGAAGCTGATCGGCGCCGATCTTTCGAAAATCAAGCCGGGGTCCGAGGCCGCGATCAAGCTGAAGGAAGAACTTCAGCGCCGTGGTGCGTGGTCGCAATACATGGAAGTCGGTATTGGGCCGGACGCCGAGGTGTTCTCGAAGTCCCAGCCGATGTCCTCCGTGGGCTTCGGCGCCGATATCGGCCTGCATCCCGCCTCGGCGTGGAATAACCCCGAGCCCGAGGTCGTGCTCGCGGTCAACAGCCGCGGCGAGGTGGTCGGGGCGACGCTCGGCAACGACGTCAATCTGCGCGACATCGAAGGCCGCTCGGCCCTGCTGCTCGGCAAATGCAAGGACAACAACGGCTCGTGCGCGATCGGACCGTTCATTCGTCTGTTTGATGAAGGCTTCACGCTCGACACGGTTCGTACCACCAGCGTCTCTCTGCGCGTGGAAGGCGCCGACGACAACTTCCTGCTCGAAGGCGTGAGCCACATGCAGGAAATCAGCCGCGATCCGCTCGACCTCGTTTCGCAGGCATGGGGCCGCCACCATCAGTATCCGGACGGTTTCATGCTGTTCCTCGGCACGATGTTCTCGCCGATCAAGGACCGCGACGCGCCCGGCGGCGGCTTCACGCATCACCTCGGCGACCGGGTCACGATCAGCGCGCCGCCGCTTGGCGCCATCGTCAACACCGTGCGCCTTTGCACCGAAATCGAACCGTGGACGTTCGGCGTGCGCGCCCTTTATACCAATCTCGCCGAGCGCGGTCTTTTTTAATCTGGAGTGAATTCGTAATGCAGACAGAAAACAACGCGTCTTTCGCGCGTATCGACGAAGCCGCCGCGCTCGCGCGTGAAGCACAGGCCGTCTACGGCGCGGCTTCGCGTGCCGTGCGCAGCGCCCTGTTGCGCGGCCTCGCCGACGCGCTCGAGCGCGACGCCGCGCAGCTCGTCGCCATCGCCGACGAAGAAACGTCGCTCGGCGCCGCGCGCTTGAATGGCGAACTCGCGCGCACCGCGTTTCAGCTGCGCGGCTTCGCCGAGCGCGTGGACGCGGGCGTCGCCAATCGCCACCTCGACGACGCGGCCGTGGCCGGCGCGCCGCCCGCGGGCCGCCCGCACCTCACGCGCGTGCAACTGCCGCTCGGGCCGGTGGCCATGTTCTCGGCGAGCAATTTCCCGTTTGCGTTCTCGGTGCTCGGCGGCGATACGGCCTCGGCACTCGCTGCGGGCTGCACGGTGATCGTCAAGCCGCATTCGGGCCATCCCGAACTGTCGCGCCGCGTGCATGCGCTCGCCGCGCGGGTGCTGCGCGAACAGGGCCTGCCCGAAGGCGTGATTGCGTTCGTCGATCAGGCGTCGCGCGAAGCGGCCGTGCATCTCGTCGGTCACGCCGATGTCGCGGCGGTGGCGTTCACGGGTTCGTATCAGGGCGGCGTGGCCCTGTGGCGCGCGGCCAATGCGCGTCGCCGGCCGATTCCGTTTTATGGGGAACTCGGCTCGATCAATCCGCTCGTCGTGCTGCCGCAAGCCCTTGCGGAAGGCGTCGATACGCCCGCCGCCACCCTCGCCGCTTCGATCACGATGGGCTGCGGCCAGTTCTGCACGAGCCCCGGGTTGATCGTCGTGCGCGACGACGCCGACGGCGAGCGCTTCGCACAGGCGCTGGCGCAAGCGTTGTCCGCGCAAAAGCCGCATGCCATGCTCACGTCCGCCATGCGCCACGGCTTCGAAAGCGCCGCGGCGCATATCGCGAGCCAGGCGGGCGTGCGCGTGCGTCTGGCCGCACCGGCAGACGACGAGCAATCCGCAGCGCCCGCGCCGCGTCTGTTCGAAACCGACGCGCAGACGTTCATCGCCAACGTAGCGCTGCACGAAGAGATGTTCGGTCCGGCCGCGCTGATCGTGAAGGTGCGTGACGAAGCGCAGACGCTCGACGTGCTCGCCGCGGTCGAAGGTTCGCTCACGGTCACGCTGTGGGGCGCGCAAGCCGATACGCCGGAAAATCGTGCGCTCGCAGTCGCTGCGCAACGTATCGCAGGTCGCGTGCTGTTCGGCGGCGTGCCGACGGGCGTTGCCGTGTGCGATGCGCAGCAGCATGGCGGCCCGTGGCCCGCTTCGACGCAGCCGCAAACCACCTCGGTCGGTTATGCGGCCATCGAGCGCTTCCTGCGCCCCGTTGCGTTGCAGGATGCGCCGCAATGGGCGATTGCCGCGACGAGCGGAATGGCATCGGCATAAGGCAACGCGTAACACGCACGATTGAAGCGGTAAAAAAAGCGGAGACCGGATATTGAATCCGGTCTCCGCTTTTCACTTTCAGCATTGAGTTACTCGCTATCTGCAACCTGCCTGGGAACGGCAAGCACAGCAAGCGCCGCTGCGAGGCCCGCGCCCGCAAATGCGTAGAAGTTCCACGGCAGCGGCGCGCCCGCCTGTGCCAGCGCGCCGCCGATCAGCGGCCCGGCGATTGCGCCGAAACGCCCTATTCCCAGCGCCCAGCCAATGCCCGTCGCCCGGTTGCGGGGCGGATAGTAGCGCGTGATGTACGCGCCAAGCAGCATCGTGTTGCCGATCGTGCCTACCCCGGCAATGCCCACGAGCACATAGGTTTGCAGCGTGCCATGGGCGAACGGCAGTGCGCACAGGCTGGCTGCGGCGAGCAGGTAGAGCACGCTGACCACGCACTTCGAACCCAGGCGGTCGGCCACCGCGCCACCAAGCAGCGAGCCCAAAGCCGCGGTTGAATTGAGTACCACCAGCAATGCAAGGCTCGATCCGAGCGGGAAGCCGGCCTTGCGCATGAGTTGCGGCAGCCAGGTGCTCAGACCGTAGAGCAAAAGCAAGCCCATGAACATCGCGATCCAGAACGCCAGGGTGGCGCGCACGGTGGACGCGTCGAAGAGCGCGCGAATCGGCGCGGCTTTTTCAGCATTCATAGCGTGCACGGCCCGCGCCCCGGTTTCGTTCTCTAGCGCCGAATGTCGAATGCCGAGCGCTTGTGCAACGCCGCGTGCCTCTGCGATGCGGTTTCTCGCCAGCAGGAACTCCAGCGACTCCGGCAAATGGCGCGCCGTGAGCGCCACGAGGATGAGCGGCGCGGCGCCCACACCGAACAGCAACCGCCAGCCGTGCGTCGGCAACCAGTTCATCGCGAGCAGCGCGACCAGAATGCCGCCCAGCGAATATCCCGTGTAAATCAAGGCATAGTTGAAAGAACGGCGCCCAGGCGGCGAGTATTCGACCGTGAGCGCCGCCGCGGTCGGCACGACGCCGCCAAGCCCGAGTCCGCCCACGATCCGCGCGACGACGAACCAGGCTGGCGTGGGCGCGAGCGCGGCGGCCGCCATCATCGCGGAGAAAAGCGCCGCACTGCCGAGCAGCATGCGGCGCCGGCCGATCATGTCGCTGAGCGTGCCTGCACCCATGGCGCCGATCATCATGCCCGCCAGCGAGCAGCTTGCGATCGCGCCGAGTTGCAGCGCCGACAAGGACCAGTCGGTGCCATGCGTGAGCATGGGCAGCACCGCCCCGTAAATCGCGACGTCATAGCCTTCGGCAAGGATCATCGCAAGGCAGATCGCGACGACTCGCACCGTCACGCGAGTGGGTATCGCAACGGAAGCGGGATCGAAGCGGTAGTCCGCTTCGCTTTGCGCGCGTTCCAGCGTGACCTCGGCGCTGCTTGATGACGACGTATTCATGGCGGCGTGTCCCCATTCTTTTTTGTGTGAATCCGGCGATCAAACCGCCATGCACAGGTACTTGATGACGAGATAGTCATCGATGCCGTAGTGCGACCCCTCCCGGCCCAGACCCGATTGCTTCACGCCGCCGAACGGCGCGACCTCGTTCGAGATCAATCCGGTATTGATGCCCACCATGCCGTATTCGAGTTGCTCGGCCACGCGCCAGATACGGCCGATATCGCGGCTGTAGAAGTAGGCGGCGAGGCCGAACTCCGTGTCGTTGGCGAGCTTCACCACTTCTTCGTCGCTCGAGAAACGGAACAGCGGCGCGAGCGGGCCGAACGTCTCTTCTCTCGCTACATCCATTTGCGCGGTGACGCCGGTCAGCACCGTGGGCTCGAAGAAGCCGTGGCCGAGCGTGTGGCGCTTTCCGCCCGTGGCGAGCGTCGCGCCTTTGCCCACTGCATCGGCGATATGCGCTTGGACCTTTCTGACCGCTGCCTCGTTGATGAGCGGTCCGAGCGTGACGCCGCCCTCCGTACCGTGCCCGACCTTCAGCCCCTTAACGGCTGTCGCGAGCTTCGCGGCGAACGCGTCGTACACGCGCTCATGCACGTAGAAGCGATTCGTACAGACGCACGTTTGCCCGTTGTTGCGGTACTTCGAGGCGATGGCGCCTTCCACCGCGGCATCGAGATCCGCGTCGTCGAACACGATGAACGGCGCGTTGCCGCCGAGTTCGAGCGTCACCTTCTTCACTGTGGGCGCGCTTTGCGCCATCAGCAATCTCCCGACGCCCGTCGAACCGGTAAACGACAGCTTGCGAACCACGGGACTGCTGGTCATCGCGCCGCCAATCGCCTTGGGATCGCCAGTGACGACGTTGAGCACGCCTCTGGGCACGCCGGCCCGCTCCGCCAGCACCGCCAATGCGAGCGCGGAGAACGGCGTGGCTTCTGCAGGTTTCACGACGATCGGGCAGCCTGCCGCGAGCGCCGGGCCCACCTTGCGGGTAATCATGGCCGTGGGGAAATTCCACGGCGTGATGGCGGCGCAAACGCCGATCGGCTCCTTGATGACAACGAGCCGCTTGTCCGAAGCGGGCGTCGCTAGCGTGTCGCCCGCCACGCGTTTGCCTTCCTCGGCGAACCATTCGATGAACGACGCGCCGTAGGCGATCTCGCCTTTCGCTTCCGCGAGCGGCTTGCCCTGTTCCGCGGTCAGGATCAGCGCGAGATCGTCGGCGTGCTCGATCATCAGGTCGTACCAGCGGCGCATGACTGCCGCACGCTCCTTCGCTGTGTGGGCCCGCCATGCCGGCCACGCGGCATTGGCCGCCTCGATGGCTCGCGTCGTTTCGGCTTCTCCCATCAAAGGCACGCTGCCGAGCGACGCGCCCGTCGCCGGGTCGAACACGTCGAAGCTCGCGCCCGAGTCGGCCTTGCACCATTGCCCATCGATATAGGCTTGATGGCGCAACAGCGCCGCGTCCTTCAATAGGGTCTTCAATTCCACGTGACTTTCCTTCGATGCATAAAAAGTTGATGGCCCACTCAGGCAGAGCACGCCAATAATCAGTACAGCCAGGCTGCGTTATCCTGCCTGACGCCACGACGCGTGCTCGTGCCCCTCCGCCAGCAGCTGGCGCGCAATCTCGGCCACTCTGTCCACGTGCGCGATCGCGGCCTCGCGTGCGCCGGTCGCGTTGCCGGCTTGAATGGCGCTCAGGATGCGGTGCATTTCATCGACAGCCTGGCGGCCGCGGTCATCGGAAGCGATTGTCAGGGCCCGCAAGCGGTTGATGCGCGCCGTCAACGACTGCACGATCTCCCAGGCCACGCGCTTTTGCCCGGCAATGAACATGCGCTCGTAGAAGGCCGTGGTGAGTGCTCGCACGGCATGATGGTCCTGCGCTTCGAAGGCCGCCTGAATCCGGTCGATGAAGCCGGCGAGATCCGCGACGATGCTCTCGTCAGCATGCTGCGCGCACGCCATGGCGGCTTCGCCTTCAAGGAGGGCGCGTATTTCGTAGATCTCCGCCGCCGTCTCGAAGTCGAGCACGGCGACGATCGGCCCCTGGTTCGGAATCGAGTCGACGAGACCCTCCGTTTCCAGATGCCGCAATACCTCCCGCACAACGGTGCGGCTCACGCCGAGAATTTCGCACAGCGAGCGCTCGACCAGCCGCTCGCCTGGATGAAAGTGCGCCTCCAGAATGGCCGTGCGCATTTTTTCGAGGGCGAGCTCCCGCAAGGTGGCCGTGGGGCGCTCGACCCGCAGCGATGGCAGTGCGTCACTCATGACAGCCGCCATCACGCTTGCGCGAACAGGCGCACGTCGCGCGCGTCCCAGTCGACGAGCGCCTGCGTGCCGATCATGATGCCGCCGTCGTGGCGATGCGCCGCCGGCATGCGAATCGAGATCTCCTGCTGCCAGGGCGTGGCTACCGCGTAGTGCATGGCGTCGCCGAGATAGGTGACGTCGCGCACCGTTACGGGCAAGCCTGTCGTGCCGTTTGCGTCTTGCAGCGAGCTGAGGCGCATCTGCTCCGGGCGGATCATCAGCGTGCCGTCGTCGCCGGCGGCGAGTGACGGATTGAACGCGTCCGATGCGATTTCATGGCCATTCGGGAACACGCCGTTCATGCGGCCTTCGCTGGTCTTCGTCACCTTCACGGGCAGGAAATTCGAATTGCCGATGAAGCTCGCAACAAAGCGCGAAGCCGGGTTCGCGTAAAGCTCCTCGCCCGTGCCGACCTGCTCGATGCGGCCTTTGTTGAACACGGCGATGCGGTCGGAGAGGCGCAGCGCTTCTTCCTGGTCGTGCGTGACGTAGAGAATCGTCACGCCCGTCTCCTGGTGAATGCGGCGCAATTCGAGCTGGATTTCCTCGCGCAGCTTCTTGTCGAGCGCCGAGAGCGGTTCGTCCATCAGCAGCACGGGCGGATCGTAGGCCAGTGCGCGCGCAATCGCCACGCGTTGCTGTTGCCCGCCCGAGAGCTGTGCGGGCATGCGGTCGCGGCACTCGGAAAGATGCACGAGCTTGAGCATCTTTTCCACTTTCGCCTTGACTTCGGCTTCGGGGCGGCGGCGCACGCGCAGCGGAAACGCCACGTTCTCGCCCACCGTGAGATGCGGAAAGAGCGTATAGCGCTGAAACACCATGCCGATGTTGCGCTTGTTGGGCGCCACCGCCAGCAGCGGTTTGCCGTCGAGCAGCACGCGCCCTTCCGTGGGCTCCTGGAAGCCCGCGACGATATAGAGCGTCGTGCTCTTGCCCGACCCCGACGGTCCGAGGAAGGTCATGAATTCGCCCTTGCGCACATCGAGCGACACCTGGTCGATGGCGACGACGTCGTCGTAGGTCTTGCGCAGGCGCTGGATTTGCAGGAAAGCAGTCATGGCTTGTTTACCTCGATTAGCGGCCGCGGCGCACGAGAGCGCCCGCCAGCATCAATAACGTTGTCAACGCGACGAGCAGCGAAGACGCCGCTGCAACGACAGGCGTGAGGTCCTGGCGCAGCGTGGACCAGATCCGCACGGGCAGCGTCTGCAGCGTCGGGCTCGACATGAAGATGGACACGACCACCTCGTCCCACGATGCGAGGAACGAAAAGATCGCCGCGGCGTAGAGCCCGAGCCGGATGGCCGGCAGCGTGACCTTCAGCTTCACCATCAGCGGTGAGGCGCCGCAAATGAGCGCAGCGTCTTCCAGCGACGTGTCGAAGCTCGCGAGCGAATTGCTGATCGAGATGATCGAGAACGGCAAGGCGATGATGAGGTGGCCGATCACGAAGCCCGTCATCGTGCCGTTCATGCCGACGCGCAGGAAGAACGCATAGAGCGCGACGGCGAGGACCACGACCGGCAGCACCATCGGCGTGATGAAGAAGGCCTGCACCGCGCCGCGCCCGCGAAACTTGCCGCGTACGAGCGCAAGCGAAGCGAGAAAACCGATGGCGACGGAAAGCACCGTGACGATCACGGCGAGCTTCGCGCTCGTTAGCAGCGAGTCGATCCAGCCCGCATCGGTGAAGAGCTGCCGGTACCATTCGAGCGTCCAGCCCGGCGCTGGAAAGATGAGCCACTGCGAGTCGCCGAAAGAAAGCGCGACGATAAAGACAATGGGCAGCAGGAGAAACAGCGCGACGGCCCCGCCCACGGCCAGCAACATCCAGCGCAGCGCGCCCAGGCGATCGAAATCGAGCAACATGTCAGCGCCCTCCGAGACTTGCGCGCGCGTTGCGCGTAAAGCGCAGTTGCAGCGCATAGAGCGAGAGCGTCACGGCGAGCAGCACGAATGCGGCGGCGCCGGCGAGGCCCCAGTTCAAGAGTTCCTGCACGAGCTGCGCGATGAGTTCCGCGAGCATCATGTACGAGGGTCCGCCCAGCAGCGCGGGCGTGACGAAGTAGCCCAGCGCCATCACGAACACCATGAGCGCGCCCGAGGCGACGCCCGGCATGGCGAGCGGCACGAGAATGCGCCAGAACGCCTGCCAGCGGCTCGCACCGCACACGGCGGCGGCGCGCAGCGTCGAAGGGTCGATGCTGCGCAGCGTGGCGTGCAGCGGCATCACGAGGAACGGCAGCATGATGTAGGTCATGCCGATCGTGACTCCCGTCAAGTTGTTGACGAGCGAGAGCGGCTCATGGATCACGCCGATCGCCATCAGCATACGGTTGATCGGCCCCGTTTCCTGCAACAGCACCATCCACGCGAAGGTCCGTGCGAGCAGGTTGGTCCACATCGACAGCAGCAGGATCGCGAAGAACACGGCGCTGACCTTGCGCGGCGCGATGGCGAGCAGCCACGCCATCGGAAAGCCGACGAGCAGCGTGACGAGCGTCACGACCGTCGCCACGAGGAACGTATTGCCGAACACGCGCAAATACGTGGTCGAGCCGAGCAACTGCTGGTAGTTGTGCAGACCCGGCGTCGGCTCCAGCACGCTGCGCAGCAGCAGCGAGAGCACCGGCAGCAGGAAGAAGATCACGAGCAGCAGCATGGCGGGCGCCAGCAGCCGCATGCTGCGCCAGTCGCGCCGTTTGCGCGTGGCCGCCGCGGCTGGTTGCGCGACGGTACTCAATACGTTAGGCATGGTGTTTCCTTTTGAACCGGTTCGCGACGACGGGACTCGCTTACTTCGATTGCCACGCGTACCAGCGCTTCGCAATCGCATCGCGGTTCTCGGCCCAGTACTTCATGTCGAGATTGATCTGCGATGCCTTGTATTGATCGGGCAGCGTCTTCGCCATGGCCGGCGACATCAGCGCGGCCGACTTCACGTTGATCGGCGCGTAACCGGTATCGGCCGCGAATTTGGCCTGGGCCTGCGGGCTCGTCGCTGCGGCGAGATACTTCATCGCCGCGTCGCGGTGCTTCGCGCCCTTCGGGATCACGAGCATGTCGGCGGCGGTGAGGTTCTGGTCCCACGAAATGCCGACGGGCACGCCGGTTTGCGCGAGCGCGTGCAGGCGGCCGTTCCAGAACATGCCGATCGGCGCCTCGCCCGATGCGAGCAGCTGCTGCGACTGCGCGCCGCCGCTCCACCACACGATGTCGCTCTTGATCGTGTCGAGCTTCTTGAACGCGCGGTCGAGGTCGAGCGGATAGAGCTTGTTGGGCGGCACGCCGTCGGCGAGCAGCGCGATTTCGAGCACGCCCGGCGCCGACCACTTATAGAACGTGCGCTTGCCCGGGAAGCGCTTGGTGTCGAACAGGTCGGCCCAGGCTTGCGGCTGCGCGCCCGTGTATTTCGCCTTGTTGTAGCCGAGCACGAACGAGTAATAGAAGCTGCCCACCGCGGCCTGCGACGCGAAGCGCGGGTCCAGCTCGTCTTTTTTCACCACCGAATAGTCGATCGGCTCGATCAGTCCGGCCTTCTGCGCGGCATAGGCGAAGTCGCCCTCCACGTCCACGACGTCCCAGCTCACGTTGCCGCTGTCGACCATCGCCTTGAGCTTGCCGTAGTCGGTCGGGCCGTCCATCAGCACGGTGATGCCGCTCGCCTGCGTGAACGGCTGCGCCCAATCCTTCTGTTGCGACGATTGCGTGGTGCCGCCCCAACTCGTGAAGACGATGGGGTCCGCGGCCAGTGCCGGTGCTGCGGCGAGTGTCGCTGCGCACGCAATGAACATCGGCGCGATAAACGAGGTGCTTCTGCTGCTCATGGCTATCTCCGGGGATACGGTTGGTTGTCGCTTCGTCAGGCCGGCTGCGGGAAGACCCGTCGGCTTCTTCATGGTTGTGTTCGGTGCCGTGCCGTCAATGCGCGAGGGCGAGCGGCTGCACGGTGCCGGCTTCGCTGTCGCCCACGTAGATGCCGAATGCGTCCTGCTTGCGTTCGCGCACATACCGTTCGAGCATCGAGCGCACGGCGTCGTCGCTCAATTCGTCCCAAGGAATCTGCGAGAGCGGCACGATGCGGATGCTGCTGTCGAGCCAGGGCGAGCCGTTGTGAATCACGCGGCCGCGGTAGTAGATATGCTCGCTCGGCCCTTTGCCGCTGCCGTCTTCGAACACGGCGAACAGAAAGTCGAGATGGGCGCGCAGGCCGAGCTTCGCGAGCACGCCGCGCAGGCTCGCCGCGTCGCTGGCCGGTTCGAGCTTGACGCCCGTCGGCAACGCCACGCCTTCGGGCGTGTCGATGAGCACGAGGCCGTCGCGATGCTCGAGAATCGCGCCCACTTTCGCGCGCACGCCGGCTGCAGCCAGCGCATCCTGCGAGAGACTGAAGTTCACGTACGCGCCGCGGCAGTAGCCAAGCGGCGTCGAACTTGTTTGCACGACGTCCACCACGCGGCCGATCAGGATGATGTGGTCGCCTGCGTCGACGACTTCATGCGTCGTGCAGTCGAAGCTCGCCGCCGCGCCGTCCATCACGGGCGCACCCGTTTTGCGCGCGCTCCAGGGCACTTGCGCGAACTTGTCGGCGGCCTTCGAGGCGAACACGCCCGAAACCTGCTGCTGGTCTTCGGCGAGCACGCTCACCGCGAAGCGGCCCGTTTGCGAGAACACCGCATAGCTCGACGCCGTCTTGGCGATGCACACCAGAATGAGCGGCGGGTCGAGCGACACCGAGGTGAACGAGTTGGCCGTGAAGCCGCGCGGCAATCCGTCGGGCTGGATCGTCGTGACGACGGTCACGCCCGTCACGAACGCGCCCAGCGCGCGGCGAAATTCGGCGATATCGAAAGCCGGTTGCGCGGGTTGGGCAGTCATCGGCTCAGCCATGGCGTTCTCCTGTGTTTGCTGCGGTATTGGCTGCCTGCGTCGCCGACGCAACGGCCAGGAACGCGAGCAGGCTTGCGTTGACGCGTTCCGGGTCGGTCACGTTCATCATGTGGCGCGCGTTCGCAATGACTTCCGCGCGGGCGCGCGGCGCGACGGACGCCATCGCGTGCGACATCTGCGCGCTCGAATTCGGATCGCACTCGCCGGTGAGAAAGAGCGCGGGTACCTCCAGATTCGCGAGACGGCCCACGTGCGCGGCGTCGGAAGATGCGAAAAGACGGTACGTGCGCGCGTAGCCCACGGGATCGACGGCGAGCAGCAGCGCACGCACCGCTTGCGCCGCCTGGGTCAGATGCCCCGGGATCGGGTGGCCGAACCAGCGCGAGAGCGTCGCGTCCACGCCGCTTGCGGCCGGCGCTTCGCCGAGACTCGCCGCGCGCGTCATCACCGCTTCGCGCTGCGCCGGCGTGCGGTCGTACACCGCGTTCAGCGCAACGACGCTCAACGTGCGCGGCGCATTGAGCAGCGCGAATTCGAGCGCGACGAGCGCGCCCATCGAATGCCCCACCACGTGCGCGCGCTCGACCTGGATGGCGTCGAGCAGCGACTCGAGCTGCGCGGCGTATTCGTCGAGCGTGGGCTGTGCGCTCGGCAGCGCGCTCTCGCCGTGACCCAGCATGTCGTAGGCGACGACGCGAAACGATTCGGACAACGCATCGATCTGCGGCGCCCACACGCTCTGATTCATGCCGACGCCATGGATCAGCACCACGGTTTCGCACGCGGCGCTCGATTGCGGCGCGTACACGCTGTAGCACGTGCCCGCGGTTCGACCGCGCTGCGCGCGCGAGACGCCATGTTCGGAGGCGAAAGCAGGCTTCATGGAATTCAGGCTCCATCCGGCAACTCGGGCGATACGGAAAATCGCCGGAGTTCGCGTTCGATGAGATTATGGTATGCCATCTTATGGCCCACAACAAACTATTGCGTATTATGGAATACCATGAGATCGCTCGCGGGCGCGCTGGCATGCTTTGGGCTGCGCCCGATCGACCTGAATTGAGCAGACAAAAGAAAAGGCCGCCAGCGTGTGCCGGCGGCCTTTTTAGGCTGGCGGGTCAGCTAGAGCGTCAGGCGTCGCTGAGACCTTCGTTCTGCTGGGCGAGCGCCGAGAGCGCTAGCTCGGAGACGCGCTTGATATGCGCGAACGACGCCGCGGAGGCCGCTTCGCCGTCGCGCCGCTCGATGGCGTCGAGCAGCAGGTTCATCTCTCGATTGGAGTCGCCGCCGCGCCCCGGCATCGCGATCGTCAACGCGCGCAAGCGGTTGATACGCGCGTTGAGCGTTTTGACGACCGTGAGCGACACCTGCTTGTTGGCGGCTTCGAACAGCGTTTCATAGAAGCGCTCGGTGTGCTCCACCACGCGCGGCAGGTCGCGCTTTTCGAACGCGTCCTCGATGATCGCGCGGATCGCGCGCAGCCGCTGCACGACTTCGGGCGTGGCGTTCTCGGCGCAGGCCCGGGCAGCATTGGCTTCGAGCAATCCGCGCAACTCGTAGATCTCGCCCACTTGCGTGGGATCGAGCCGCGCCACGATCGGCCCCTGCCGCGCGACGGTCTCGACGAGCCCCTCGGTCTCGAGATGCCTAAGCACCTCGCGCACCACCGTGCGGCTCACGCCAAGCTCGTCGCACAGCGTGCGTTCGACGAGCCGCGTGCCCGGCCGGAAATACCCCTGGACTATCGCGCCGCGCAGTTTGTCGAGCGTGAGCTCACGCAGGGTCTTGGCATTGCGATCGATTTTGAGGTCTTGCATAGGCGGCAACAGGAGAAGGACGAAAGCCCGCGCACAAGGATGCGGACATGGAATGCCATATTATGACGCAACTGACGCCCAGCTTTCCTTCTGCCTGCGCTTTGCCCCTTTTGCGCCCCGCCGCAACGGCCCGGTCAGTTCTCCAGCCCCTCGACGATCGAGATCTGCGCCACGCAATGGCCATCGCGCTTCGCCTTGGCCGCTTGATACTCCGGCGAGTGGTAGCAGTCGAGCGCCGTTTGCATGTCGGGGAACTGGATCACGACGTGCCGCGCGAACGACTCGCCTTCCAGCACCTGCGCCGCACCACCGCGCGCGAGGAATACGGCGCCGAACTTCTTGAACGCCAGCGGCGCGATGTCCGTGTAGTCCTTGTACTTCGCGGCGTCCAGCACGGTGACATGTGCAATCCAGTATGCAGTCATCTCTCCTCCTCGTTTTTCATCGTCGGATTCATCAAGAAAAAGCGGCAATCCCTTGGCAGACGGGGTTCACCGTGAGCTATCGGGTTAACACTCATGGAATGCCGTAACATGGTATACCAAAATGCTTCACACAATCAACGTACGAAGGAAGTTGCCATGAGCCTGATTCGCAAATCCATCCTCCATGTCGAGAACGTCTTCGTAGACGGCGACAAGGCCGCTGCGAAGCCGCTGAAAATGATCGGCGCGGTCGCGGTGATCAAGAACCCGTGGGCGGGCCGCGGGTACGTGGAAGACCTCTCGCCCGAGATTCGCGCAATCGCGCCGCAACTTAGCGAGCACCTCACGAAGCTCATCCTCGACGAAGCCGGTTCGGGCGAAGCGGTCGAAGCGTTCGGCAAGAGCGCCATCGTCGGTCTTGCGGGCGAACTGGAGCATGCGTCCGCGCTCATCCACACCCTGCACTTCGGCAATATCTATCGCTCGGCGGTGGGCGCGAAGTCGTATCTCGCGTTCAACAACACGCGTGGCCCGGCCAATGCGCCGCTGCTCATCCCGATGATGGACAAGAACGACGAAGGCCGCCGCTCGCACTATCTCACGCTCCAGTTCTCGATTGCCGATGCACCGGCCGCCGACGAACTCGTGGTCGCCATCGGCGCCGCAACGGGTGGCCGCCCGCATCACCGCATTGGCGATCGCTACAAAGACCTCGCAGAGCTCGGAAATGACGTCAAGAACCCTGCAGCTGTCAAATAAGCGCGTCGCGCACTATCTGGAGCAAGGCGCGGGCGAACCGCTCGTGCTGATTCACGGCGTGGGCATGCAGGCGAGCGCGTGGTATCCGCAGATCGAAGACCTCTCGGCCGAATTCCGCGTGATCTCGGTCGACATGCCGGGCCACGGTCGAAGCGATGCGCTCGAAGCGGGTGCCGGCTTGCCGCAGTTCGTTGAGTGGGCAACCAGTTTCGTCGAGGCGCTGCACGTGGGTCCCGTCAATCTGGCGGGGCACTCGATGGGTTCGTTGATCGCGGCTGGCGTCGCGGTCACGCGTCCCGATCTGGTCAAGCGTGTGGCAGTCCTGAACGGTGTGTACCGGCGTACCGAAGCGGCGCGCGAAGCCGTGCTGCAGCGCGCCGCCGAGTTGCGCTCGGGCACCATCGACGTGGATACGCCGCTGCGACGCTGGTTCAACGCGGACGAAGCTCAGCAAGTGGCGGCGCAAAAGGTCGAGTTGTGGCTGAAGTCGGTGAACCTTGCGGGTTACGCGACGGCCTACACGGCGTTCGCGGGCGGCGACGACGTGTACGCCGACGGCTGGCAAACGATTCGCTGCCCTGCTCTCGTCCTGACCGGCGCCGACGATCCGAACTCGACGCCGCAGATGGCGAGACAGATGGCGCAAGCCGCGCACAACGGCACGGCCGTGGTGATCGAAAACGAACGCCACATGGTGAACCTCACCGCGCCCGACGAAGTCAATCGCGCGCTGCGTGCCTGGTTGCAGACGGAGCCGCAGGCGGAAAACCACGAAGTGGAAGTGTGAAATGAGCCAAGACACGAGCCAGGTAGTTAACCCGCAAGCCGCGAAGATCAACACGCGCGAGCTGCGCGACGCGTTCGGCGCGTTCATGACGGGCGTGACGATCGTGACGACCGCGACGGACGACGGCAAGCCGCTCGGCTTCACCGCCAATTCGTTTTCGTCCGTTTCGCTCGACCCCGCGCTGCTGCTGGTGAGCATTGCGAAGACGTCGAGCAATTACCAGACGTTTTCCACTGCGGGCCACTTCGCCATCAACATCCTCGCGGAAGGACAAAAGGATTTGTCCAACACGTTCGCGCGGCCGAGCGACGACCGCTTCGCCAACGTGAACTGGCAATTGAGCGCCAACCGCAACCCGCTCATTGGCGACGTCAGTGCCTGGTTCGACTGCACGACGCACGCCGTGATCGACGCGGGCGACCACGCGCTGATCGTCGGCCGGGTCGAGGCGTTTCATTCCGCGGGGTTCGCTGGCCTCGGCTACTATCGCGGCGGTTATTTCACGCCGGCCAGGGTATCGGCGGAAGTCATCGCGGGTCCGAAAGTCATCGTGAGCGCGATCATCGCGCGCGAGGACAAGGTGCTGCTCGTGAAAAACGCAGACGGCAAATGGGGCCTGCCTTCGAAAGAGATCGGCAAGGAAGGCGCCGACAAGGCGCTCGCCGAGATCTTCACGAAGTACCAGCCCGATGCATCGGCAAGCTTCATCTATTCGGTCTACAACAATACCGAAACCCATTACCAGTACATCTCGTTCCTGTGCAGCGCGCCGGATGAACTCGCCGCAGCGGGCGACGCCTCGGCACAATTCGTTAGTTTGGAAGACGTGCAAACGCAAGCGTTCCAGGACAGCGCACTTGCCAGCATGCTCCAGCGCTACCGCAAGGAAAGCGAACTGAAGAGCTACGGGATGTACTTCGGCGACCATAGCAACGGCACAGTCCGCCCGCTTCATTCCTGAAAGGTTCCATCATGCGATTCTCACTTTTCGTTCACATGGAGCGCGTCTCCGATCAGACCAGTCAGAAGCAGTTGTATGACGAAATGATCGAGCTGTGCCAGATCGCCGATCGCGGCGGCATGCATGCGATCTGGACCGGCGAGCACCATGCCATGGACTTCACGATCGCGCCCAATCCGTTCCTCAACATCGCGGACCTCGCCAACAAGACGAAGAACGTGAGGCTCGGCACGGGCACGGTCATTGCGCCCTTCTGGCACCCGATCAAGCTCGCCGGCGAAGCCGCGATGACCGACATCATCTCGAACGGCCGTCTGGATCTGGGCATTGCACGAGGCGCATACTCGTTCGAGTACGAACGCCTGATGCCGGGGCTCGACGCGTGGGGCGCGGGCCAGCGCATGCGCGAACTCATTCCGGCCGTGAAGAAGCTGTGGGAAGGTGATTACGCGCACGAAGGCGAGTTCTGGAAATTCCCCTCGACGACGTCGTCGCCGTTGCCGCTGCAGCGCCCACATCCGCCGATCTGGGTAGCCGCGCGCGATCCGAACAGCCACGAATTTGCCGTGTCCAAAGGTTGCAACGTGCAAGTCACGCCGCTGCATTTCGGCGACGAAGAAGTCGAGAAGCTCGTCGGCCACTTCAACGCCGCGTGCGAGAAGTTCAGCAACGTGCCGCGCCCGCAGATCATGCTGCTGCGCCACACGTACGTGGCGAGCAGCGAGGACGACGCGCAGATCGCCGCCGACGAAGTGAACACGTTCTACAACTACTTCGGCGCGTGGTTCAAGAATGAGCGCCCTGTGAGCCGCGGCATGATCAAGCCCCTCACGAAGGAAGAGATCGCCGCTCACCCGTTCTATACGCCCGAGGCGATGCGCAAGAACAACGTCATCGGCACGCCCGAGGAAGTGATCGGGCGTCTGCGGGCCTACGAGAAACTCGGCTTCGACGAGTACTCGTTCTGGATCGATACGGGCATGAGCTTCGAGCGCAAGAAGGCGTCACTCGAGCGCATGATCAACGACGTCATGCCTGCATTCAGGTAAGGGGCGGATTCCATGGACTTTCATTTTCAGCTGTATATCGACGGCCAGTTCGAACCGGGCGCCGCGACGTTCGACAGCGTGAACCCGGCCACGGGCAACGTGTGGGCGCAAATGCCCGAAGCGCGCACGGAGCAGGTCAACCGCGCCGTCGAAGCGGCCAACCGCGCGTTGACCGATTCCGCGTGGGCCGGCCTCACGGCCTCGGCGCGCGGCAAGCTGTTGCACAAGCTGGCCGGGCTCGTCGAAAAGGCTGCGCCGCGGCTCGCTGAAATTGAAACGAACGACACCGGCAAGATCATTCGCGAAACGTCGAGCCAGATCGCTTACGTGGCCGAATACTACCGCTACTACGCGGGAATCGCCGACAAGATCGAAGGCAGCCACATTCCCGTCGACAAGCCGGACATGCAGGTCTGGCTCGAACGGCAGCCCGTCGGCGTGGTCGCCGCCATCGTTCCATGGAACAGCCAGTTGTTTCTTTCCGCCGTGAAGGTCGGGCCGGCGCTCGCCGCCGGTTGCACGGTCGTTCTGAAGGCTTCCGAGGAAGCGCCCGGCCCGTTGCTCGAATTCGCGCGGCTCGTGCACGAGGCAGGATTTCCGCCGGGCGTCGTCAACGTGATCACCGGCTTCGGGCCGGAATGCGGCGCGGTGCTCAGCAGCCATCCCAGGGTGGACAAGGTGGCCTTCACGGGCGGCCCCGAAACCGCGCGGCATATCGTCAGGAACACCTCGAACAATCTTGCCAAGGTCTCGCTCGAACTGGGCGGCAAGTCGCCATTCATCGTGTTCGCCGATACCGATATCCAGAGCGCGGTGAATGCGCAAGTCGCGGCGATTTTTGCGGCAAGCGGCCAAAGCTGCGTGGCGGGCTCGCGTCTTTTGATCGAGGCATCCGTCAAGGACGAATTCCTCGCGTTGCTTGTCGAACGCGTCTCGCGCATTCGCGTGGGTTCGCCCAACGAGATGACGACGGAATACGGGCCGCTCTGCACCGAAAGGCAACTGCGCAACATCGAGAAGATCGTCGCGAGTTCCGTGAGCCAGGGGGCAAAGGTGCTCGCGGGCGGCAAGGCGCTGGGGCGCGACGGCTACTACTACGCGCCGACAATTCTGGACTGCTCGGGCGTGAGCAACGCGGACAGCATCACGACGGAGTTGTTCGGCCCCGTGCTTTCGGTGGATACGTTCGCTTCCGAACAGGAAGCCATCGAGAAGGCGAACAGCACCGCCTACGGACTCGCGGCGGGCATCTTCACCACCAACCTCACGCGGGCACATCGCGTTTCGCGGCGCGTGCGCTCGGGGATCGTCTGGATCAACACCTATCGGGCGGTGTCGCCGCTCGTGCCGTTCGGCGGCTTCGGGTTGTCCGGGCACGGCCGCGAGGGCGGCATGGCTGCCGCGCTCGAATACACGACGACGAAGTCCGTGTGGCTGCGCACCTCGGACGAACCGATCAGCGATCCGTTCGTGATGCGCTGATCCGTTCCCCGCTGCACCGCTTCAAAGCCGGTCCAAAGCCGTTCCAAAGCCGCTTCAAAGCCGTTCAAGGCCATGCCGCGCCACCTTCGTGGCGTGGCTCGGCCTGTGCAATAAAGATGGAGACACTATGAAAAACCCGGCGAACGACAACAGCGTTCTGACCATTGAAAGCAACTCGATCGAGTATGTCGCTCCCGAGCATCGGCATGGCAAGCCAGTCGATTTGTTCACGTTGTGGTTCTGCACGAATGTCGCGCCACTTGCGGTGATATCCGGTGCGACTTCGGTCCTGGTCTTTCACCTCGACGTGATGAGCGCGATTCTCGCCATCGTCGCCGGGCAATTCTTTGGCGCCATTTTTCACGCCCTCACCTCTGCGCAAGGCCCGCTCGTCGGCGTGCCGCAGATGATTCAAAGCCGCGCGCAATTCGGCCGCTATGGCTCGCTGCTCGTGGTCAGCTTCACCACGCTGATCTATCTCGGCTTCTTCGTCTCGAACATCATCCTCGCGGGCAAGACGCTTCACACCGCCGCGCCCGCGGTGCCCGTGCCGGTAGGCACCGTGCTCGGCGCGATTCTCGCGACGCTCGTCGGCGTGATCGGCTATCACTTCATTCACCGCTTCAACAAGATTGGCGCGTGGTTCATGGGCGGCGCGCTCCTGATCGGCATGATCATGATGGCCCCCGGTCTTGACGCGCAAATCCTGCAGCAGGGTCATTTCGACGTGTCGAACTGGTTCGCGATGTTCGGGCTGTGCGCCGTCTGGCAAATCAGCTTCGCGCCCTACACGTCCGACTATTCGCGCTACCTGCCGACCTCGGCGGGCTTTGCGAAGACCTTTGCGTTCACGTATTTCGGCACCTCGCTCGGCACCATCTTCGCGTTTCTCTTTGGCGTGCTCGCAGTCAGCACCGGTCATTCCATCGACGCCATGCAAGCCATCCGCACGCAAACGGGCATGTTCGGCTATGTGCTGATCTTCCTCTTCCTGGTCAACATCATTGGCCACAACGGCATGAATCTGTATGGCGGGGTGCTGTCGTTCATTACCGCCGCACAGACCTTCCGCCCCGACTGGGTGCCTGGCCGCGCGGTGCGCATCGTCTTTTCGAGCGCGCTGCTGGTCGCCTCTACCGTCACGGCGTTGTGGGCCTCGAGCAATTTCATCGCGATCTTCCTGACGGCGATCTTTGCCATGCGCATCGTCCTCGCGCCGTGGGTCGCGATCAATCTGGTCGACTTTTATCTGATCAACCACCGGCGCTATCGCGTCGCGGAAATCGTAAGCAGCCACGGCGGCGTGTATGGCTCCTTCAACTTCAAGGCCATCGCGATTTATCTCTTCGGCATTGCGGTGCAGGTGCCGTTCATGGCGGAGAGCTTTTTCCACGGCCCGCTGGCGTCGATCGTCGGCGGCGCCGATGTCTCGTGGATGGTTGGCCTCGTCGCGACAGCGCTGACCTACTACGTGTTCGCTTCGAAAGACGGTTCGCGTACTCCCCGGCGCTCGCCGGTTGGGGCGGCGGTTTCCGAGTGAAGTGCGCCGCAGACGCGTAAAACGAAAAGGAAGAGCCTCGGCTCTTCCTTTTTCCCTGCACATGGCTCACACCGATATCAATCAGTTGTAAAGCACCGCCGCGATCTTCGGGTCGTTCATATTGGTCTTGTCGTACCAGTAAAAGCCCGTGTCGATTTTCTTGGGCAGTGTTTCGCCCTTCAACGCCTTCGCCGCGGAATCGACGACGCACTTGCCGATACCGACCGGGTTCTGCGTAATCGCGCCCGCCATCAGGCCGGACATGATGGCCTCCTTCTGCTCCTTGCCCGAGTCGAAGCCAATCAGCACCAGCTTCTTGCCCGACTCCTTCACGCCGATCGCCGCGCCTTCCGCCGAGCCTTCATTGGCGCCGAAAATGCCCTTGAGGTTCGGGTTCGCCTGAATCATGGCCTTGGCGATTTCCGCCGACTTCAGGTGGTCGCCCGCGCCGTACTGCACGGAAACGATCTTGATGCCCGTGTGCTTCGTCTTTATCTCGTTGACGAAGCCGTCGCGGCGGTCGATACCCGTGCGGCTCGTCTGGTCATGCACGATCACGCCGACTTCGCCGGAATTGCCGATCATCTCCGCCATCTTGTCGGCGGCGAGCGCGGCGGCGGCGAGGTTGTCCGTGGCGCAGGTCGTGAGCGGAATATCGCTGTCGACGCCCGAGTCGAACGCGATCACAGGGATCTTGCTGGACTGCGCGCGTTTGAGCAGCGGAACGGCGGCCTTGCTGTCGAGCGCGGCGATGCCGAGCGCCTGCGGTTTCTTGGCGAGCGCGGCCGAAAGCATGTCGATCTGCTTGTCGACCATGGCCTCGGTTTCAGGGCCTTCGAACGTGATCCTGACGTTGTTCGCCGTCGCCGACTGTTCCGCGCCGGATTTCACGGCCTGCCAGAACTGATGCTGAAAGCCCTTCGAAATGATCGGAATGTAGGGTTCCTCAGCATAGGCCAAGCTGGACGTGCCCACGAGCGCGCCCACTCCGATTACGGCACTGATCAGTTTTCTTTTCAACATGACATTTCTCCTCCTAAGGTGGGCCATAGACCTCCAGCCGTTGAGGGAGCCTTGTTTTACTCCCCGTTCTCTCCGTGCTTCTTCCGTCTCCTCTTCTAAGTCTTCTTGCGGCGCAGGATATCCGCGTAAACCGCGAGGATGATGATGAGACCCGTCACCACGATCTGCCATTCCTGTGCGACCGACATGATGCGCAAGCCATTGGTCAGCACACTCATGATGAACGCGCCGATGATGGTGCCGAGTATCGTGCCCGAGCCGCCGCTCAGCGACGTGCCGCCGATCACCACGGCCGCAATGGCTTCCAGCTCGTAGCCCTGGCCAAGTGCCGGTTGCGCCGAGTTCAGGCGCGAAGCGATCAAGAGTCCCGCAATGCCGCAAATCGCGCCGCCAAGGCCATAAATGGCGATCTTCCAGCGATCGACATTCACGCCTGAAAGGCGCACGGCCTCTTCGTTGCTGCCGAGCGCGAACGTATAGCGTCCGAGCGCCGTTCGGTTCAGCGTAATCGAGCTCACAATGGCTAGCACGAACAGAATCAACACGGCGTTCGGTACGGGCACGCTGGGCAGAAAATAGCCGATCAGCGAGTCCTGCGAAATCATGTAGAAGTTTTCGGTGTCGGTGAAATAGATCGGCTTGTCGGACGAGACGACGAGCGAGAGCCCCTTGAGCAGCAGCATCATGCCCAGCGTGGCGATGAACGGCGGGATCTTCATCTTCGCCGTGAGCGTGCCGGAAATGGTGCCGCACACCGCCCCCGTGCCGATTGCCGCCAGTACGCCGATCCACATCGGCAAATGCCAGTAGGTCAGGAAAACGCCGCAAATCACCGCGGTAAAGGTCATCAGCGTGCCAACCGACAAATCGATGCCGCCCGTGATGATGACGAACGTGCTGGCAATGGCGAGCACGCCGTTCACGGCGGTGGCCTGCAGAATGCCGAGGATGTTGTCCATCTGCATGAAGGCAGGCGAAGCGAAGCTGAAAAAGATCAGCAGCAGGATCAGGCTCGCGAACGCGAGCATTTTCTGCAGCGCAGTGGGCGAGAAAATGCGCGCCTTGATGCCGGACGACCGTTTCTGGTCGGTCAGCGCCGCAGTATCCGATTGCATAGTCATGGATTCGACCTCTTGAGGCTCATGCCGCTTGCAGGGTTTCGCGCTGGGTCGCGAGATGCATGATGCGCTCCTGGGTCGCCTCGCTGGCGGAGAGTTCGCCAGTGATACGGCCTTCGCACATCACTACGATCCGGTCGCTCATGCGCAGGATTTCCGGAAGTTCCGACGAGATCATCACGATCGCCTTGCCTTGTTCGGCGAGCGCCCGCAACAGCTTGTAGATCTCGCTTTTCGCGCCGACATCGATGCCGCGCGTGGGCTCGTCGAAGAAAAGCACGTCGCAGTCGCGCTCCAGCCACTTCGCAATGACGATCTTCTGCTGGTTGCCGCCCGACAGCAGACGCACCGGCTGCGTGGCGGAAGGCGTGCGGATGGCGAGCAGGCTGATGAAATGCGCCGCCGTCTTGCGGATTTGCATGCGACGCAGAAACACGTTCAGCGAGAGGAACTTGCCGAGATTGGACATCACGATGTTCGATTCGACGTCCATGCCGGTCGCGAGACCAAAGCGCTTGCGGTCCTCGGAGAGATACCCGATGCTGTGCGCGACCGCATCGCTCGGCGTTTTGATCGATACCCTCGCGCCTTTCACGAAGATGTCGCCGGATTCGACCGGGTCCGCGCCGAACACGGCGCGCGCGACCTCAGTGCGGCCCGCGCCCATGAGTCCCGCAAAGCCCAGTATTTCGCCTTTGCGCAACGTGAAGCTCACATCCCGCACGAGCGGGCCCGCGTTCAGATGCTTCACGTCGAGCGCGACTTCGCCCTGGTGCGCCGGCCCCTGGTACGGTGCAACATCGGCGAGTGTTCTGCCGACCATCATGCCGATGATGGCCTGCACGCTCGTATCGGCGGCGGCGACGGTGGCGACGTACTCGCCATCGCGCAGCACGGTGACGCGATCGGCGATCTGCTTGAGCTCGTCCATCTTGTGCGAGATGTAGACAATGCCCACGCCCCGCTCTTTCAACTGGCGAATGATGCGGAAAAGCTCGGCGATTTCCGCGTCGTTGAGCGCGGAAGTCGGCTCGTCCATGATGAGCACGCGCGAATCGAACGACAGCGCCTTGGCGATTTCGACCATCTGCTGGCTTGCCACCGTGAGCGAGCCGACCACGGTGCGCGGATCGAGGTGCACGTGCATGCGGGCGAGAATCTCGCGCGCCTGCGCATTGAGCTTATCTTCGTCGAGAAAGAGCCCGAGGCGCCCGCGCGGTTCGCGGCCGATGAACATGTTCTGCGCGACGGTCAAATGATTCATCAGCTGGAGTTCCTGATGAATGATGCCGACGCCCACGGCCTGGGCCTCGCCCGGACTCGCGAACGCTATGGGCTGGCCATCGTAGAGAATGTCGCCCGAGTCGCGCGTATACACGCCCGCGAGAATCTTCATCAGGGTCGACTTGCCCGCGCCGTTCTCGCCCATCAGCGCGTGCACTTCGCCCGCCATGAGATCGAATTGCACTTCGTGAAGCGCTCTCACGCCGGGAAAACTCTTGCTCAGCTTGTTGACGGAGATGAGCGGCGTCATGGCGCTGATCCGCGAAGAAAAGCCAGACACATTACCGGGGCCTCTTGATTGCGTGCGCGGCGTGGCTTGCA
The DNA here is from genome assembly GCF_056155635.1 of Paraburkholderia sp. BR10141. NCBI lineage: Bacteria > Pseudomonadati > Pseudomonadota > Betaproteobacteria > Burkholderiales > Burkholderiaceae > Paraburkholderia > Paraburkholderia sp. BR10141. Next base: position 60,073 of record NZ_JBMIQH010000026.1, read on the forward strand.
GCGCTGCACAAAGGGGGTTGAAGGATGGGCATTGCTCGACGTACGACCAAAGCGCTCAAGGTGCAAAGAGATCTGGCCGTTCTTTCGCGGACCGGCGCAATTCCTCGATGACCTGATCGAGATGGTCGTGCATTGCTTTGGCCGCTGCGTCGGCACGGCCGGCGCGAATGGCTTCGAAAATCCGTTCGTGCTCCTCGAGCGTGTGCACGAGACGCTCGGGACTCGCCAGCAGTTGCCTCGCGCGGTCCAGCGCGTTGCGCGACACCGCGACGATCTCTTTCACGCGCGGCAGGTTCACCGCGTCTAACAGGATTTCATGAAACGCCAGATCGAGCTCATGAAACTCGAGACGCTGGCCATTACCGGCAATCTTGCGCTGCTCATCGAGATTGGCTGCCAGTGCGTCGATCGTGGCACGGTCCTTCATGCGCGCGACTCCGCGCACCGTTTCGACTTCGAGCGCGCTGCGAATGAACAGATGCTGGCGAATATCGTCGAGCGCGATCGGTTTGACGCGCGTGCCGCGCTGCGGCAAAACCTCGACGAGACCCGCATGCGCGAGCTTCGCCAGCGCGGCGGAAACCGGAAAGCGCGACACGCCCATGCGTTCGCAGACCGCCGTCTTGTCGATCATCATCCCGGGTTCCAGCGCGAGCGTCACAATCGCTTCTCTCAGTGCGTGCTCGACTGCATCGGTCAGGCTGCCGCGCTCGCCGCCTCTAATCTTTTGCAGTGCGACATAAGGATCGCCAACACTCGCCATTTCGGATGAAGAGTTCACGGCACGCTTGATTTTAAGAAGACATGCTAGCATGCTAGGTAGCAGATTCAGCGTTGTCAACGCGTGCAAACGTCTGGTTTTCCCCTACCGAAAGCCGTCCCTTCACCGGGGAGTTCGAATGACTACGATCAGCAAGCTATCCGTTCGCGACATCCGCTTTCCCACTTCGCGTTCGCTCGACGGTTCCGACGCCATGAATGCCGCGCCGGACTACTCCGCCACTTACGTCACGCTCGAAACCGATTCTCCAGACAGATTCACAGGGCACGGGCTCACGTTCACGATCGGGCGCGGTAATGAAATCTGCGTGACGGCGGTCAACGCGCTGGCGCCGCTCATCGTCGGCAAGCGGCTCGAAGACATTACGGCGAACATGGGCGCATTCTGGCGCGCATTTACTTCGGATAGCCAACTACGTTGGATCGGCCCTGACAAGGGCGCGATTCATCTGGCAACGGCGGCAGTCGTCAATGCGGTATGGGACCTGTGGGCCAAATCGGTTGGCAAGCCCGTATGGAAACTGCTCGCGGACATGAGTCCGGAGGAACTCGTACGCTGCCTGGATTTTCGCTACGTGACCGATGCGATTACGCCTTACGAAGCGTTGGCCATTCTGCATCGCCACGCGAAGACCAAGGGCGCGCGCGAAGTGGAAATGCTCGCGCAGGGCTACCCCGCCTATACGACTTCGGCCGGCTGGCTGGGCTACGACGACGACAAGATCCGGCGCCTCGCACGGGAAGGCGTCGCGCTTGGCTGGACGCATTTCAAGCAGAAAGTGGGCGGCAATCTCGACGAAGACGTGCGGCGCGCGCGCATTCTGCGCGAGGAGATCGGCGAAAATCTGAAGCTGATGATGGACGCCAACCAGGTGTGGGACGTGGACGAAGCGGTGGCGAACATGCGGCGGCTCGCGGAATTCGATCCGTGGTGGATCGAGGAGCCGACGAGCCCCGACGATATTCTCGGCCATGCGGAGATTCGCCGGCGTTTGGGGTCGATTGGGGTTGCCACGGGTGAACACTGTCACAATCGCGTGATGTTCAAGCAGCTGTTGCAGGCGCAGGCGATCGATTTTTGTCAGGTGGATGCTTGTCGGTTAGGTGGACTTAACGAAGTCATCGTCGTTTTGCTGATGGCGGCGAAGTTCGGTGTGCCTGTTTGCCCGCATGCGGGCGGCGTTGGGCTGTGTGAGTATGTGCAGCATATTTCACTGTTCGATTACTTGTGTGTTTCGGGTTCGCTGGAGAAGCGCGTGCTCGAGTATGTCGATCATTTGCATGAGCATTTTGTTGATCCTGTTGTGATTCGGAATGGGCGTTATATTCCGCCTCAGAAGCCTGGGTATAGCATCGAAATGAAGCTGGACTCACTCGAGAAGCACACCTTCCCTGAGGGCGAGGCCTGGCGGCCCTAGCCTATGTCCATCATGTCCTCATCGATATCCATATAGTCCGCGTCTTCGTCGATATCCATTTCCGTGCGTGCAAATCCGAAGCGCTGCGCGCGTTGCTCGTCCCAATAGAAGACGACCTTGGAAAAGAGCTGATTGTGGTGCCGCTGGTTTGTGACCGGATTCTTCGTGAGTTTCCTTCCGATGCGCGCCCCCTGATTGATCACCGCATTGTTCATCGTGCGTCCGCTCGCGCTCACGTAGATTCCGTGTGTTTGACCGAGAATCCGGTGCAGGTCGCCAACGTAGCTGTTTCCGGAGGCAACGTACGGAATCTGGTCCTTCGCCTGATCCTTTCCCAATGCCAGCCTGCAAGCCGTGACCGAAACGATGGCCGGCAAGTTGCCGGCCAGCCCGCAGTGCGAAAGGTACTGGGCTAACAGCGCAGCGTCCACCCCGCCCAGCGTTTGCCTCGAAACGGATCCGTGACCGCGTATATAGAGGCGCCACGGCTGCATCAGGTTAGCCGCCGCCTGGGACACCGCCTGCGGGCTATCCGTGTTTGCCGTAAAGACGTAAGTCGGCACCCCTTGGCTAACGCCCTTGGCCACGATCGATTGGGTTCCGTTCAGAATGGTGCCGTCGTTGTTACCAGACAGGACATTGATGATGATCTGCGCAGCATATTTGGACATTTCGGTCATCTCCAATCATGAATCGGGTACACGCCTCGCCTACTGCGTTTGTCCACTCTCTGGCAACAACCCAAGCGCCGCCCCCAGCGCCCTGCCACGCTCACCGGCCATCAACTCGGCGAGCAACTCGGGCAACGGTTTCCCGCCCCAATCAAGCGCCCGCTTGAGCATATAAGGCACAGGACTATGCGGCTCATAGCGCATGAGATAGTCCGCCACGATAGCGAGCAACCGATACGCCTCATCACGCGACTGCGGCGCATCCAGTCTCCTCGGCACAGCCGGCTCCGGCACCCCTACAGCCGCAGCAACCTGAATCATTGCAGGCTCGACCACCGCATTCTCCTGAATCGTTGCAACGTCAACCATTGGTACGTCCTCCCACTCGGGATGCGTCGTGAGCCAGTCGCGCAAGACGCTCTCCATGCGTTCCAGCGTTTCCAGCAGCACCCCGAACGACGGCGCCTCCGCGCCGAGCCGCTCGGTGCACCACGCATCGAGTCTCGCAATAGGCCCACGCGCCGCGCGCAGCGCCTGCAACTGATCGCGCAACGCGGCAGGCTCCGCCGCATGCGCAGCCTGAGCCAACGCCTGCGCCACGCGTGCAGCCTCCTCGCGCTTCGCGGCCGGCACGTCTTTGCGGTCCTTCACCGCCACCGCATCGCGCTGCGCACCCTGCCAGCGCGCAAGCGTCAGCGCAGATCCATCCGGCCCCGCGCACAACGCGACCCGCCCACCCAGCAAGGTCGGAAACTGCTGGGCCACCCAGGCGAGCGGCGCGGCCCGAAAGCCCAAATCGCCATCGCGCGGCAACGGATGAATGTCGTCCCAATAGCGCACACACAATTCACTCAGCAAGACGAAGCAATCCGGCAAGGCAACACATCCGTATCGATGCAGCCAGCTCTCGCCCAGCCATGCAGCGAGCGTCAAATCCTTGCTACGGCGAGCGAGGAGGTCCTCGCAGCCCGCTTCCACGGCGGCCCAGTCCGCGACCTTGAGCGCGGTTTGCCAGATGCCCGCAGGCAATGCCGGATCGTCCTCGCGTCGCGCCGCCTTGATCGCGTCGAAGGCGGCGTCGTGCAGGAGCGAAACGCCGGCCGGCGCGCCCCCCGGTATCGGTTGAACGAGTGCTTCGATGTCGAATGCCGGGTTCATCCGCGCCCCGCTTGTGTGCTCGACGGATACGGTCCATAGGTGAACGCTGGGCTGCCGTATGCGCTGTAGCCCGGCGCCGCATACGGCAGGTCAGGCCACGCGAGCGCCGTTTTCGACGCGCCCGTCATGCCCACACGCATGAACATGCGCGCCGTTTGCGTGCCGCCGTTGCGGTCGCGCACCGGCACGCTCAGCACCATAGGCGCGTTGCCCGCGCCCGTGCCGGTATCGACGCCGTCGTCCGGCACCGCATGCAGGCGCACGAGGCGCAATAGCGACCACGTGTCGTTTGCCGCCCATGTGGCCGCTTCGCTGTCGACCGAGAGCGTCGGCTGCGACGCGTCCTGCATGGGCCGCCACGGGCCGTCTTTCGCCCAGCGCAGGCTCAGCGCGGCGGGCTGGCCCGGCGCCCAGCGCAGCGGCGTTCCCGCCGCGGCGGGCCAGGCGAGCGTCTGGCTGCCGCTCGCGAGCGACCACTGGATGACCTGGTCCGCACCGGCTTCGTCGGCGCGATCGATACGCCAATCCACCGCCACGTCCACACCCACGAGCGCCCCGTCAGCGCCGCGCGCCACCAGCGCGTCGAGCCAGGGCTTAGCGCGCGCGAGCTTCGCCAGAAACTGCTGCGCGCCCGCTTGCGGGCCGCCGCTCGCCACCGCGGCGCTCATGCCGCGTTGCGCATCCGCGAGCTTCGCGTCGAGCAGCGCCACGAAGGCCGCCGTCTGGCGCAGGTCGGCGGCCTGGGCGTTTGCATCCGCTGAGAACGGGAAGCGGCCGGCCAGGTAGCGCGCAAAATAGTTGCGCAACTGTTCGTAGGCCTCCCCGCCGGTGCCGATCTGCAGCCGGTAGCAGCGTTCGCGCGCCGACGAGACGAGCCGCATGCCCGCGCTCGCAACGATATCGCCCGAGCCCGGCACGTCCACCTGCGCGAGCGAAGCGCTGCAGGTGTCGAGGTCCATCTTGTCGAGCTGGTTGGAGATGATCGACGGCACCGCCACCAGTGCGCTCGCCGGGCTGCGCGCGCGGTATTGCGCGAGGTCCGCGAAGAGCGCCTTCCAGCGCGCCACGAGCCGAGCGTCCGCAGCGGAGAGCGGCGGATTCTGCGTGGTCAGCCAGTCGAGCGCGCTCGACGCTAACGTGGCCGTGTCCGCCACCGCACTCGACTGCGCGGCAAGGTAGGTTTGCAGCGCTTCGGGCGTAGCGGCGCCGAATGCGCGCATCGACCCGCCGGCGTTGCCGTTCCACGCCGAGAAGTCGCCGCGCAGCGGGCGGAACGGTTCGAGCGATTGCAACTGGACATCGGTCGAGCGCAGCACATCGAGCGCGGCATCGCTCACGCGCAGGGCGACGGCTTGCGCGAGATCGGCGCGGCCGAGCGAGTCGAACGCTTCCACGAGATCGGTCGCATTCTTGCGCAGCATGTCGAAGGACGCGCCCTGCGTCTGCGGCGCGTAGGCGACGTTGCGCGCGCCGCCGCCCGATGTTGCCGCTGTTGCAACGGGTGCCGACAGTGCGGCCACCATGCTGTGCACGGTCGCATTGCCCGCCGCGGCGAGCAGCGCGCCGCGCCACGCTTCGGGCGCCTGCGCAAGAAGCCCTGCGGAGTATTGCTTGTAGGCGGGCAGGATCGCCAGCGCGCGCTGCGCCGAGCCGGCATCCACGCCGCGAATTTCGGCCGTCGCGCTGCCTTCGCCCGCGACGAACGACTGGCCGAGCAGCGTGCGCAACGCGTCGCGCAGCGGCAGCAGGTCCGGCGCCAGTTGCAGCCCTGTGGTGGGATTGGAGGCCAGCACGCCAGGCAGGTTGCCGCTCGCGAGCCAGCGCGCCGCGAACGCGCTTTGTTCGCTCTGTTCGTGCTCCAGCACGCTCGCCACCGGCGTCGCGCCGATCAGGCGCAGCCCCTTTGCCGTGTCGAAGGTCGCCGTGAGCCCCGGCACGAGTTCCTGGCCATGTGTGCCCGCCCAGCCGTGGTCCGCGGTGTCGACCTGGGTTGCGAGCGTGTCGATGCGCGTGGCCAGTTCGGAGAGCGAGGCGGTGGTCGGCACGGCGCCGGGCGCCTTGAGATCGGCGAGCATGGCCTGGATTTGCGCGGCGTTCGTCGTGAGCGAGGAGTCCTGATAGATGTCGTCGAACCAGCGATCGAAGGTCTCCTCGAAGCACACGCTCGCCCGTGCGTGCGCGGCGCGCGCCTCGGTGCCGTCGAACGACAGTTCGCCGCCTTCCACTGCAGTCGCACGTATGGCGTCGTCCAGCCCCGCACGGTCGGCCACATGATCGGGGGAAAAGCTCACGCCCACCGCACCGCGCATGAGTTGAGCGAGCATCACGGTGTTGCCCGAATCGCGTTCCACTAGTTCGTTGTAGTTCGTGATCAGCCGCTCGGTCTGCGCCGCGTTCGTGACGAGCCGTGTGCCCTGCGTGTACTCGGGCAGGTCCTGGGGACGCCGCGCGGCGGCCACGAGGCTCGCGTTGTCGCCCGACTCGTTGGCGCCGTCGCAGTTCAGTTCTGCGAGACGGCTGACGAGCCGCGCGCGCAGCGGCGAGAACACGAGCCCGCTCAGCACGTGGTATTGCGCGTCGTCGAGCCGGCGGTACAGGCCGAAATACGACAGCGGCATGAACGGCGTGGCGAGCTGCCAGCGCGGCACCTTGACGAAGGCGTTCGCCGCGCTGCCCAGCGCGTTCGCCGCCGCCGTTTCGCTGCTGCTCGTGCCCGTTTCGTGCCAGGCGACGCTGGCGAGCGCGAGCGCGTCGTAACTGCTCGCGAGCAAGCGTGCGTCGCTGCGCACGTGCCAGGTGGCGACGCCCAGGCCCACGCACCAGCACACGCCCAACGCGATCGCTGCGAACGTGGCGACACGGTAGCGACGCATGCGCAGCGCCAGCACGCGCGGAATGGCGAGCGCGAGCCCCTGCCCCGGCATCAGCAAGTCGTGCCACAGGCGCGACGCGAAGGCCGGCGCCGCCGCGGCGCGCGCCTCTCTGCGCGCCGCGTTCGTGATGGCGGGCTCCTCGCGCTCCTGCGCCTGCGGCATCGCACCCACGCACCAGATGCCGCGCAGGAGCGGCGCGGTGCCGTCGGCTGCGCCGCGCAAGGTGGGCTCGATGTGCTCGCGCAACGGCTCGCGCAGGGTGTCGATGCGCTGCGGCAACAGGAAGACGTCGCCGTCCAGCGCGCCGTCGAGCGTGCCCATTTCGGTGACCGTCGCCGCGAGCGCGCGGCTCATGTCGGCGAAGGCTTCGTCCACCCACGCGGCTTCGAAGGCGCGCCGCGGCGCATACGGCGAGGCCCAGCCCAGCGGCGTTTCGATGCGTTCGCGGCGCAGCCTGGCCGCGAGCGCATCGAAGCCCGGCAGCGCGTCGCAGCCCGTCACCACCACGTAGAGCGGCAGCATCTGGCCCAGTTGACGCTGCAGCGCGAGCACCGTGCGCGAGGCTTCGAGCGCCGCGTCGGTGTCCGCGCGCGCGGTCCCGTTTTCGTCGATGAGCGTATCGAGCGCGATCACCCACACGAGCGCGTCGAGCGGCCGGCCCGGCCGGTTGCGCAGCAGACCGCGCAGCAAGCGCCCGCCGGTCGAGCCGCGCCGGCGTTCGGCGGCCGCACGCGCACCGAGCGACTCGCCTGGCTCTGCGATCAGAATGCCTTCGGCGTCGTGCCAAAGCCTGCCGAACCACGCCGGCTCGCCAACGGGCGTGAGGCGCCAGCTGAGCGCCAGCGCGTCGAGCGCCGCCGGTGCGCCCGTGGCCAGCACGCGCGGCACCGAGTATGGATCGTGCACGCCCATCGCGTTGTGCGCCGTGCGCATCATCGCGGAGAAGTTGCGCAGCGGCCTGCGTTCGTCGCGCCCGCGCAGCCAGCGCACGACGAGCACGGCCGCGAGCCCCGCGATCAACAGCGCGATGAGGACGATCAGGACGACTACGAGTGTGGTCGTCATGGCCGTGCTCCGCGTGGCGTGGCGTCCGGGCTGTCTTCGCTGTCTTCGCTGCCTTCGTCGGCGTTCTGCGCGCTCACCGTGACGATGCGCCGTGCGGCGAGTGCGAGCGTGGCGGGCGGCGTCATGGAGACCGTAGCCGCCGCGGGCATGTCCTGACTTTGCGGCATGGCAGCCTGAACGTCGCCTGGCGGAACCGCCGGACGCAGCCTGCGCACCGTCCGTGCGCGCGGCAGCACCATGCCCGTGGTACTCGTATGGCTCGCCTGCGCCGGACGCCCTTGCGCCAACGAGACCGTTTCGAACTGTTCGAGCGATGGCCGCACGGGCGCCGTCGCGTAGAGCCACAGCAACTGTGAGATACCGAGCAGCACCGCGAATCCGCCGCCCACGAATAGCGCGAGCCGTGCGCGGTCTGGAAACATCTGCGTGAGCGGACGGGTTTCGCGCGGCGCCAGCGCGGCGCGTTCGAGCGGCGCGCCAAGCCGGTCGGGCTCGGGGTCGCGTTGCATGGCGAACGCGAACAGCGCGTGGCGCAACTGGTCGTGACGCAAGGCGCCCGCCTCGCCGCGCAGGCGGCCACGAAAGCCTAGCGTGAGGCAGGCGAGATAGACGTTGGCGAGATCGCGCTGCGCCGGATCGCGCTGCGCAAGCAAGGTTTCGATGGCGGCCGGAATGCGCTCGCCCGCCGCACGCGTGCCGAAAATGCGCGCTTCGAGCGGATGCGTTTCCCATGCGCTCGCGCCATTCCACGCCGAAAACAGCAGCAATTCGTCGAGCAGCGCGACATAGGCGTACTGCGCGGCGGCGATGTCCGCTTCGGCCGCCGCGCCGGTCCAGGCCATCGCATCGCGCGCGAGCTTGCGTGTGGCGGACTGCAGTTGCGTGGCGAGCGCGTCGGCATCGCGCTGGGGATCGGCGGGCGTCTCTGCGCTCGCGGCATTCGCGGCGCTGGCTGCATTCGCCGCCTGCGCAACCGCGCGCAAGCGCGCGTTCTCCGCAAACGCGAACGCCACGACGAACGCGCGCATGAGCGGCAGGCGCTCGTCGGTCGGGTCGCTGGCATCAAGCATGATCGGCTCCCCCCTGGCGTGCGTCGTCGGCGGCGTCGCCCGTGGGCGTGAAGAGTTGCACCGCCCAGGGCGCGCGGCCCGGTACGGTCGTACGGATTTCGATGCACAACGGCTGCGCGCGGTCGAACCACGCATCCTCCATGGCCACCGCGAAGAGCGTCGTGTCGTCGCCCGTCGCGTAGGCCGCGCGCTCCTCGCGCGCGAGCCGCCGGCGCGCGAGGCCGCGCATGCGTTGGCGCGCGAGCGTGGGCACGTAGGGCCGCGACGCGACGACGGCATGATCGAGCCACACGCTCGCGTCGTGCTCGCCCGCGTCGGGCGGCATGCGCAAACCGATCACGAGTTCGCGCGCCACGTTGCGGCCACTTTCGAACGGCGGCGCAATCCAGAAACTGCCGCCTTCCTCGGTGAACGCGCGTACGCGATACCCCTGGCGGATTGTCGCGAGCGCTTCGTCCGCCCACGCGAGCAGCGGCTCGAACGACGCGAGCAGCGCCATGTAATCGAACGTCGCGAAGGCGGGCACGCCGCGCGCGGGACGCAGCGCCGCGAGCGCGCCTGTCATGCCCGCAACGGCGCGATACAGTTCGGCGGGATGCGCGATGCCGGTGACGAGCGTCGCCTCCACTTCGGGCAGGCGGCTCCAGAGCGCGCAAAGCTGGCGCTCGATCTGGGCCGAATCGTCGCGCTCTTCCGCGCGTTGCGCGGCCTGCAGACGTCCGGCCAGGAACACGCACTTTTCGCGCACGCGCAGCAGCAGCTGCATGACGCGTTGCCCGAGCACCGAGTCGGCGCGCACGAACGGACAAGGCGGCGCGTAGTCCGCAATGGCCACGCCGCCGCCCTGCTGCCTCACGCGCATGAGCGGCAGGCGGTCGAATTCGTGACGGCCGAGATCCGTCATGAGATGCAGCCGCGGCGTCCACGTCGTGATCGAAGCCGGCTCGCCACCCGAGACAAGATCGGGAACATCCGGACTCTCGCGCTGGGTGTAGCGCCCGGCCAGCGGGTCGAGCTGCCCGCCGCGATACAGCGGTGGTACCGCGAGATAGATCGTGACTTCCTCGTCCGGCGCGCTGAACGCGTGGCTTACGTCGATCTCCAGCACGGGATCGTGCGGCGTGTGGCGAATGGCGAGGCCGTCGGCCAGAATCGCCTCGAGCGCGCTGATGCGCACGAGCCCCTGGGCGAGCCCCGCGGCGTCGTGCTCCAGAGAGAGCACGCCCCAGTAATGCGCGCGCGCGGCGCCGGCGAGCAAGGCGGCGTGCCCCGCCGCGTGCAGCGCCTGGGTCTGGAAATGTTGCGGCAGCAAGGGCATGCCGTCGAACCAGCAGACCGGATCGGGAAACGAAGTTCGCATGATGTGTTTGCTTTCTATTGCTAAGCGTTTCGTCGTTCAGTGTCGCCGCGCCACTACATGACACCGTTGCGTCACACCGTTTGGCTGCTCAATGTGCGGCCTGCACGCTCAGATCCTGGTCGCCGAGCAGCAGCAGCGCGTGAGCGGGCCCCGTATCGAGCCTCACGCGGTGCGCGCCCGGTGTCTGGTAGTCGGCGAACACCACGACGCCTGCGCCCCGCTTGCCGCCAAACGGAAACGGCGCCGCCGCGATCTGTTGACCCGGCACGACTTCGAACGACACGACCGTGATGTCTTCGGGATGATCGCGGCGCCATTGATCGCGCTGCGCGAACCACTTCGCCGAAGGCAGGCCGAGCAACGCGTCGAGCAGTTGCTGATTGCGCACGAGCACGGCGTCCACGGCAATGGGCGTGTCCTGATTCGCCTGAGTGGAGACGGCAATGGCCAGGGTATCTACCTGTACCTTGGGCAGCGACGAACACGCCGCAAGCACCTGCGCGAGCGCGAACGCCAGCGCGGCGGCACGCCAGCCGCACGGCTTCGCGGCGCGCGACGCGCCGGCGAATAACGTGGTGATCACTGCGCAATCCCCATTGTGTGCGTCGCCTCTTGTCCGCGATGCCTCCTGCCCGCGCGCAGGATAGCTCATGCTAGTTCGTATTTCTAATCAAGGCGCATGTTCTGCAGCGCAAGCTGTTTCGCGCGTAGTCTACAAGCGCCCCACGCAAAATTGCAATAACGATTTTCTAATCGATCAATTCAAAAACAATGCGCAAATAAACTTGAAAGGAAATGAGTCTATGCGCCGTAAATATACTTTGAAATTCCGCGTTTACTGTCCTACAGTCGTGACCGTCTATCTTCACGACGTGCGCGACGAAGGACAAGGTTAAGCCGCACGCAGCGCGAACGCTTGACGCCGTGAATGCTCTCGTCTGACGAATCCGGGGCATGCTTTAGCTGTGCTTTTTCTGAAGGACCGGGAATACACCTGGCAATCGTTTAATTACGTTTTGCGGGGCATTGTCGTCTTAAAGAAAACGCATCATGAAAAGGCCAGATTGACGACAAACGTGCATCTCTCCCGTTACACAATGCAATAGAAGAACGACCGCCACCGAGGTGACCATGGCCGACAGTACCCAGCACTGGTTCGAACGGAACCGACCGCCGCGTGTCCAGATCACGTACGACGTCGAAACGGGCAATGCCATCGAAAAGCGTGAACTGCCGCTCGTCGTGGGCATCCTTGCCGACTTGTCCGGCAAGCCTGTCGAGCCGTTGCCGAAAATGACGGAGCGCCGCTTCGTCGACATCGACCGCGACAATTTCAACGACGTGATGAAGTCGATCGGGCCGCGCGTGACGCTGCAGGTCGACAATACGCTCGCTGCCGACAGCAGCAAGATCAACGTCGAGCTGAAGTTCGAGCATATCGACGACTTCGATCCTGTGAGCATCGTCCAGCAGATCGGCCCGCTCAAACAGCTCTACGACGCGCGGCTGCGCCTGCGCGACCTCCTCACCAAGCTCGACGGCAACGACGAACTGGACAAGCTGCTCCAGGAAGTGGTCCATGACCCGAAGGGGTTGAGCGAAATCCGCTCGGCCCACCCGCTGGACACGCCGACTGCGCAGCTGCCGCCGCCCGCGGGCGACGCCGCTGCACCCGCCAGCCCTTCCAGTGACACGCCGGCCAGCTAAGCCCAACGCGAGGAGACAATCATGTCCGATATACAGGCCGCCGCGACCGCGCAGGCGGGTACGGTCACGCTGCTCGACCGCATCGTGCACGAAGGACGCATGGCGCAATACGAGGAGCAGCAGCAGCACGCGCGCGAACTACTCGCCGAGTTCGCGCTGCAGGTGCTCGACAAGAACATGACCATCAGCCGCGACACGGTGGCGATGATCAACGATCACATCCGCAAGATCGACGAGCTGATCAGCGAGCAACTCAACGAGGTGCTGCATCACCCCGACATGCAGGCGCTGGAGTCGTCGTGGCGCGGACTGCATTTTCTGGTGAAGGGCTCCGAAACGGGCACGCGCCTGAAACTGCGCCTGTTGAACGCTTCGAAGAAAGACCTGCAAAACGATCTCGAGAAGGCCATCGACGTCGACACGAGCGCGCTCTTCAAGAAGATCTACGAAGAGGAATATGGCACGTTCGGCGGTTTTCCTTTCAGCGTGCTGGTGGGCGACTACTACTTCACGCGCCAGACGCCTGACGTGAGCCTGCTCGAAAAGCTCGCCTCCGTGGCCGCTGCCGCGCACGCGCCGTTCATTTCAGCGGCACACCCGCAGCTGTTCGACATGTCGAGCTTCACGGAGCTGGGCGTGCCGCGCGATCTCTCGAAGGTCTTCGAGACGATCGACATGGCCCGCTGGCGCGAATTCCGCAAGAGCGAAGACTCGCGCTATGTTGCGCTCACGCTCCCGCACATCCTGATGCGGCGTCCTTATCATCCGGACAGCAATCCGGTGGAGGGCATGAACTTCTTCGAAGATGTCGACGGCACCGACCACTCGAAGTACCTGTGGGGCAACTCCGCCTATGCCCTCGCGCAACGGATCACCAACGCGTTCGCGCAGTACAGCTGGTGCGCCGCGATTCGCGGCGTGGAAGGCGGCGGCGCGGTCGAGCGCCTGCCGGACCATATCTTTCAGACGGCTTCGGGCGACAAAGCCATGAAGTGCCCCACGGAAGTGGCGATCACCGACCGCCGCGAAAAGGAGCTCGATTCGCTCGGCTTCATTGCACTCGTGCACAAGAAGAACGAAGGGCTCGCGGTGTTCTTCGGCGGCCAGACTGCCTGCAAGCCGGCGCTCTACAACACGCCCGAGGCCACGGCGAACGCGCGCATTTCGGCCATGCTGCCGTATATCCTCGCGGCGTCGCGCTTTGCGCACTACATCAAGGCGATCATGCGCGACAAGGTCGGCAGTTTCATGACGCGCGATAACGTGCGCGCCTATCTCAACACGTGGATTGCCGACTACGTGCTCGTGAACGACAACGCGCCACAGGAAATCAAGGCCCAGTATCCGCTGCGCGAGGCGCGCGTGGACGTGACAGATGTGCCGGGCAAACCCGGCGCGTACCGCGCGACGGTATTCCTGAGGCCGCACTTCCAGCTCGAGGAACTCACTGCCTCGATCCGGCTCGTGGCGACGCTGCCGCCGCCGGCGGCCGCCTGATCCACCCGCAAAAAAGCGATTCGATGAACAGACGACGGCCAGGCGGCGCATGAGCGCCCCTGGTCCCTGAACGCGCCTGGCGCCGCGCACGCGGCCCGCGCGGTTCTTTACTGCTTCGGGAGCAGCAAACCATGGATTCGATCATTCTCGACCTCGGCAGCGACATCAAAGGCGAGTGCACGCTGGAAGGCTATACCGACAAGATCGAGTTGATGTCGTACAGCCACAACGTGGCGATGCAGGTCACCAACGACGTCAGCAACTCGGAGCGCACCTCGGGCAAGCCCCATCTCGGCGAATTCACCGTGACGAAGTTCGTCGACGTCGCCACGCCCACGCTCAACGAATACTGCTGCTCCGGCAAGGCCATTGCGAGCGCGACCATCGTGGTGGGCCGCAACGCCGCCGAAAGCGACGGCAAGATCATGCCGTTCATCACCTATACGCTGAACAATGTCGTGCTGAGCAACGTGAGCGTGTCGGGCGGCGCGGGTGGCAAGCCCGTGGAAACGCTCTCGCTGAACTTCACGAAGATCAAGTGGGAACTCACCGCGCAGAAGGACGACGCCACCAAGGAAGGCACCGCGGCCACGACGTGGGACCTGGCCGCGAACAAGGTCGTGAAGGCAGCAGCCTAGCGCGCACCGCCTATGGCGAACGTCCGCGCCTTCATCGCCATCGCGCCCATGCCGCTCTTCGAGCGGCTGGCCGACGACGCGCCCTTCGACGCGCACGAGTCCGTCGACGAGCTCGCGGCGCGCACACTGGACGCGGCCGGCTTGCGCGCGTCGGTGCGCGCGGAGTTGCTGCGCCTTCTCAACACGCGCCGCGGCACGCCACGCCTGCCGCGCGCGCCGGACGTCCTGCTTTACGGCCTGCCCGACTGGAGCGGCCAAAGCGCGGCACGCGCGGAGGACCGGGCGGTGATCGAGCGCGAAGTGGCCGAGGCGATCCGCGCGTTCGAGCCGCGCCTTCGCGAGCCGCGCGTGAAAATCGAAGCGGACGCCGCCGCGCCATGGCGGCTGTGCCTGCGCATTCGGGGAACGCTGCGCGGCAGCGACGGCGTGGAGCACGTCGTCACCTATGTCGCCGGGCAGGATGGCGAAACGCAGTCCATCGGGATCGTCGATGAACGACTCGCTTGATGCGCAACTGCTCGACTACTACCAGCGCGAGCTGACTTATCTGCGCCGCGCGAGCGAAGGCTTTGCGCAGCGTTATCCGAAGATCGCCCGGCGGCTCGAACTCGGCCCCGGCGAGAGCGCCGATCCGAACGTCGAACGCCTGATCGAAAGCTTCGCGATGCTAACCGCCCGCCTCCAGCGCACGCTCGACGACGAATACACCACGCTCACGGACGGCCTTCTCGAACAGTTTTATCCCTACGCGTCGCGGCCGGTGCCTTCCATGACGATCGTGCAGTTCGAGCCCGATCCCACGCAAGGCAGCATCGCCGCGGGCTATCGCGTGCCGCGCGACACGACCCTCATGCACGTGGACGCGAGCGGCGCGACGATCCACTGGCGCACGTGCAGCGACGTCACGCTCTGGCCGATCACCCTCGCCGCCGCCCAGTTGCTCGACGCCGAGGAAGCCCAGGCGCTCACCGGCAACGCGTCGCTGCAATCGGCACTGCGGCTCACGCTGCGGGGCATCGGGCCGCACAAGCTGGGCGCGCTGCCGATCGAGCGCTTGCGCGTGCGCCTCACGGGGTCGCCCGTCACCTCCGCCGCGCTCTACGACCTGCTCGGCGCACACAGCGCCGCCACCTGGCTGCAGACCCCCGAGGGTACGTTGCAGGCGCAACGCGGCCTGCCCTCCCCGGTTGGCTTCGACGAGGAAGACGCGCTGCTGCCGCTCGAAGACGGTGCGCATCCGGCCTGCCGACTGCTCGTCGAGTACTTCGCCTTTCCCGAGAAGTTCGCGTTCTTCGATCTGCCGTTCAAGCCGCCTGCGGATGCACTCGACAGCCTCGATCTCGTGATCGGCTTCACGGCCGCCCCGCGCGGGCGCTTCACGCTGCATACGCAGGATATCCAGCTCGGCTGCGCGAGCGCGCTCAATCTGTTCGCGCGCACCTCCGAACCCTTGCGGCCCGACGGGACGGCGCGTGAAATGCGCGTGAGCCCCGACGCGCACCGCGAATCGAGCACCGAGATCTACGCCGTGCGCAACGTGCGCGCCGTGGCGGGCCGCACGGTCACGGACGTGCCGCCCTGGTACGGCTCGATGCACGGCGCGGATTCGGCTGTGTACTGGTACGCGCGGCGCGTGAGCGGGCTGCATCCGTCACGTCCCGGCAGCGATGTCATGCTCACATTCGTCGATACGCGCTTCAATCCCGCCGCGCCCGCAGCGCGCACGCTCACTGCGGATCTGTTGTGTACCAATCGTCATCTGGCCCACCGGCTCGCGCCGGGCGCCGCGCTGTCGTTCGAAGTGCCGGGCCCCGTGGCGAGCGTGCGCATTGCGCATCGGCCCACGCCGCAGATCGTGGCCGCGCTCGACGGCACGTCGCGCTGGCGCCTCGTGTCGCAGCTCGTCCTCAATCACACGTCGATCGTGGAAGGCCCGCAGGCGCTGCAGTCGCTGCGCGAAATGCTGATGCTCCACAATCTCGGCGCGCATGCCCCGTCGCAGCGCCAGATCGCGGGGCTCGTGGCCGTGTCGAGCGAACCCATCGTCGCGCATGTCGGTACGGACCGTTGGCGCGGCTGGCGCAACGGACTCGGCGTGCGAATCGAACTCGACGAAGCGAGCTTTGTCGGCGCGAGCACCGTGCTCTTTTCCGGCGTGCTCGCGCAATTTTTCTCGCTCTATGCGAGCGTCAACCGTTTCGTACAGACCTCGCTCGTGCGCGACGGTCGGGAGATCCGCACATGGCGGCCGACGATGGGCAGCCCGCTCGTTCTCTGACGCAGCGGCTGTTCGACGAACCGCACGCGTTCGAATTCACGCAGGCCGTGCGCCTGCTCGAGTTGTTGCAGCCGCACGCGCAGCCGCTCGGGACCGGGCTCGACCCCGGCCAGGAAGCGCTCGCGTTGAGCGGCAATCTGTCTCCCGCGTTTCCGGCGAGCGCGCTCGGGCCATTGCGGCGCGGCTTACCGCGCTCGCTCGCTTTTGCGCTTCAGGCGGGGGAAGAAGCATCCGCACAATCCGGACATGCGGGACCGCCCCAGCTCCAGGTCAACGCGTTCGCGCTTGGCGGCCCGAACGGCCCCTTACCCGGTGCATGGCAGGAATGGCTGCAGGACCGTCTGCGCCGCAAGGACCGCTCGGCGGCGGCGTTTCTCGACATCTTCCAGCACCGGCTGCTGGCGCTGCTCTATCGTGCACAGCGCAAGTACCGCAGCGCCGAGCCGCTGCCCGCCACGACGCAACGCTCGGCCGATGTCGTGCTGCGCGCGCTGACGGGCAACGCCTCGCTGAACTCGCGCGCCTCGTACAACCGCGCGGGGCAGGAAGCCGCAATACCGCCCGAGCCGCTCGACCTGCGCGCCGTGCTGGCGCGCGCGGGCCTCTTCGCGAACCGTCGACGCTCGATCGCGGGTTTCGACGTCATGGTGCTGCATCATTTCCGCGTGCACGTGCGCTCGACGCCGTTCGAAGGCGGATGGCGCACGCTGCCTCCGGCGAGCCGCACGGCGATCGGCTCCGGTGGACGCAACCGGCGGCTCGGTCAGGATGCCGTAGCGGGCACGAGGATCTGGGACGAACACCAGGGCATACGCGTGCGGCTGGGTCCGCTCAGGCGTGCGCAGTACGAAGCCTTCCTGCCCGGCGCGCCCGCTCACGAAGCACTGAATTCGCTGGCCGCCGAATGGTTCGGCGCCGAACTCAAGGTGCATCTCGAACTGCAGCTCGCCGCGGGCGAATTGCCGCGCGCGCGCCTCTCGCGGCACGCGCCGCTGAGGCTCGGCTGGACCGCCTGGGCCGGCGCCGCGGAATCGGCGCCCGCGCGCCTCACGCGCCTCGCGCCCGAAGACGTTCCGGGGCGTACCGGGCCGTGACGCTCGATCTCAAGACGCTCGTTGCGCGCCTCGAGCGCGAGCCGCGCGAAGCCCTCGAACGCGCCGCGCAGCAATGCCTGCGCGAAACACATTTCGTGGTCGAAATCGAACACTGGCTGCTCGCGCTCGCCGAACCCGAGGGCGGCGATCTCGCGGGCGTGCTGCCGCACTTCGGCGTGGACCGCGCCGCGCTCGGCGCCGAGATCCGCATGACGATCGCGCGCTTCAAGCGCGGCAACACGGGCATGCCGTCGTTCTCGCCCGACCTGCTCGTGTGGCTCCAGGACGCGCTCGTGCAATCCACCGTCGTGCTCCAGCAACCGCGCGTGCGCGCGGCGACGCTGCTTATCGCCCTGCTCGAAAACGACACGCTGCGCGCACGCGCCGTGCATGGGGCGCCCACGCTGCTGCGCGTGGCGAGCGCCGCGCTGCGCGCCAATATGAGTGTCTGGCTCGCGCCTATCGAAGCGATGTCGCCGCTTGCGTCGACATTGCCGATCGCACCGCTCGAAGCGGCCATGGACGACAGCGCGAGCCTTCCCGTGCTGACCGGTGCCCTCAAGCCCGAGGCGCCAGCGCCCGCCCTGCTCGACCAATACACGCTCGACCTCACCGCCGAAGCGCGGGCCGGACGCATCGACCCGATCATCGGACGCAATGCGGAGATTCGCCAAACGCTCGACATCCTGTTGCGGCGGCGACAGAACAACCCGTTGCTCGTGGGCGCGCCCGGCGTGGGCAAGACGGCCGTGGTCGAAGGTCTCGCGCTGCGCATCGCGGCGGGCGACGTGCCGCCGCCGCTTGCGGAAGTCTCGCTGCGCATGCTCGACCTCGCGCTGCTGCAGGCGGGAGCTGGCCTGAAAGGCGAGTTCGAGCGGCGTCTGCGCGCCGTGATCGATGAAGCGCGGCACTCGCCGCGACCGGTGGTGCTCTTCATCGACGAGGCCCATACGATGATCGGCGCAGGCGGCGCGGAAGGCGGCAGCGACGCCGCCAATCTGCTCAAGCCCGCCCTTGCGCGCGGCGAGCTGCGCACGATCGCGGCCACGACGTGGCTCGAATACAAGAAGTACTTCGAGCGCGACCCCGCGCTCGCGCGGCGCTTCCAGCTCGTGCAGATCGAGGCGCCCGACGAGCCGACGGCCATCGCGATGCTGCGCGCGCTCGCACAAAAGTTCGAAGCGCATCACAACGTGACGATCCTCGACGCCGCCATCGTCGATGCGGTGAAACTCTCGCACCGGTACATCTCCGCGCGCCAGTTGCCCGACAAAGCGATCGCCGTGCTCGATACCGCTTGCGCGCGCGTGGCGCTGGCGCAGCACGACACGCCGCCGCAACTCGAAGCGGCCAGGCACCGGCAGCGCGCGCTCGACGACGAGCTGCTGCGCCTGCGCACGGAAACGGTACTCGGCGCGAATCACACGCAGCGTCTCGCCGCGCTCGAAGCCGAACATGCGCACAACGCCACGCTCGTCGAGACGCTTGAGGGACGCTGGCGTGACGAAGCCGCTACCGTGCGTGAGATTCTCGCGGTACGCGCGAGTCTGGCCGCCCTCGACGCGGCGCCTCGCGATGCTTTCAACGAAGGCACGCACGAACCGCCAGAAAACGCGGACGCGAACGAGAACAACGAGGCCGCGGACCCGCGCGAAGACCTCGCCGCCGAACTGGCGCGCCTCGAAAGCGGCCTCGAAGCGATTCGCGACGACGACCCCATGGTGCCGGTTTGCGTGGACTCGAAAACCATCGCCGCCGTGATCGCAAGCTGGACCGGCATTCCCGTGGGCAAGATGCTCGCTGACGAAGCGCACGCCGTGCGCACGCTCAAGGGCCGTCTCGCGCAGCGTATCGTGGGGCAAGACGGGGCGCTCGACCGCATCGCCATGCGCATCCAGGCCTGGCGCGCGGGGCTCGCCGACCCGTTGCGCCCGGTAGGCGTTTTCCTGCTCGTGGGACCAACGGGGGTCGGCAAGACAGAGACGGCCTACGCCCTTGCGGATGCACTCTATGGCGGCGAGCGCAATCTCATCGTGATCGACCTCGCCGCGTATCAGGAAGCGCATGCCGTCTCGCAGCTGCGCGGCGCGCCGCCGGGCTATGTGGGCTATGCGAGCGGCGGCCAGCTCACCGAGGCGGTGCGCAGGCGCCCTTATAGCGTCGTCCTGCTCGACGAAATCGAAAAAGCGCATGTCGACGTGCTCGAAGCCTTCTACAACGTCTTCGACAAGGGCGTCATGGAAGACGGCACCGGGCTCGTGGTGGATTTTCGCAACACGGTGATCCTCGCCACCAGCAACGTCGGCGCCGAATTGCTGCTCAATACGCCTGCCGCAACGCTTGCCACCGATGCCTTTGCGCGGCGGCTGCACGAAGAACTGCTGCACGCGTTTCGCCCGGCGTTTCTCGCGCGCATGACCGCCGTGCCTTATGCGGCGCTCGACGACACGGTGCTGCGCGCCATCATCGAAAAGAAGCTCGAACAACTGCGCATACGGTACCGCGATGCGACGGGCAAACAGTTCGCCTTCGACAGCAGGATCATCGACGCCGTGCTCGCGCGCTGCCGCGCCGCGGGTGGTGCGCGCGAGATCGACAACGTGCTGATGAACGAGCTGGTCGGCACGCTCGCGCAGTGGGCGCTCGAATGACGATGCACACCACCAGCCACGAAACACTACCCTCGCGATGAACCGCCCCATCTCCGCCGACACCGATGCGCGCATCAGCCTCACCGGCAGCGCGTTCAGCACCCTCTTTCCCGCCAGCTTCGAAGCGCGCGAGGCACTGGACGCTCCCACCACGCTGACGCTGCACGCTCACGGCGGATTGCCGCCGCCCGCGCCCTCGGGCATGACGGCCAACCATGCAACGCTCTCGCTCGCGTGGGGCGAGTCGCCTCGGCTCATCGACGCCGTTTGCACGCGCGCCGCGCAGCTGCCCTCGACGATAGATGCCAGCCACTTCACCCTGGAACTGCGTTCGTGGTTGTGGCTGCTCACCCTCTCGCGAAACAACCGCATATTTCAGGGCAAAAACGCGCAGGAGATCATCCAGGCCGTATTCGGGGGGCACAGCTTGACGGACTACTCCTTCTCCATCACGGGCACGCCGGCTACGCGCGAATGGTGCGTGCAGTACGCGGAATCGGACTTTGCGTTCGTGAGCCGCCTTTGCGAAGAGGAAGGCTGGTTCTATTTCTTCCGCCACGATACGGGCAGCCATACGCTCGTCATTGCCGACAGCAACGACGCCTTCACGCCCTTGCCCGGCGACGCAACACTGCACTACACAGGCGGCACGAGCGGCACACGCGAATCGACGCAGATCGTCCATTGCGAGGTCGTCGAAGAGACGGCCACCGGGCTCTTCTCGCATACCGACTACGCGTGGGAGACGCCGACCGCGCAGCTCTATTCGCAGGCACAGGCGGCGTCGAACGGGCATAGCGTGTACGAGTACCCAGGGCGCTATGCCACCAGTGGCGATGGCTCCACGCTCTCCAGGCACCGCGTGGACGCGCTGCGTGCACCCACACGAATCCTCATTGGCGAAAGCGACTGCCGCGCGCTGGCGCCGGGTTGCCGCTTTACGCTGGCCGATCACGAATCGAGCGACGCCAACATCGAATGGGTCGTACGCAGCGTGATTCACGAAGCCGACCACAACCGTTATCGCAACCGCTTCGAAGCGTTTCCGTTCGCGACGACATGGCGGCCCGCGCGTATCACGCCGCGCCCCTTCATGCCCACGCAGACCGCGACGGTGGTGGGCAAGAGCGGCGAGGAGTTGTGGACGGATCAGTACGGCCGCGTGAAGGTTCAGTTTCACTGGGACCGCGACGGCCAGAACGACGAACAGAGTTCGTGCTGGATTCGCGTGGCACAGCCATGGGCGAGCAAGCGCTTTGGCATGCAGTTCATGCCGCGCGTGGGCGACGAAGTCGTGGTGACTTTCATCGACGGCGATCCAGACCGGCCGCTCATTACGGGCAGCGTGTATAACGGCGCGAACCTGCCGCCTTATACGCTGCCCGACAACCAGACGCAATCCGGCATCAAGACGAATACCTCGAAAGGCGGCAACGGTTTCAACGAATTGCGTTTCGAAGACAAACAGGACAGCGAGGAAATCTTCCTGCAGGCGCAAAAGGACCTGAACGCCAAGGTGATCAACGACGCGACGTGGACCATAGACCACAACGAAACGAGCACGATCAAGAACGACCGCGCGCAT
Organism: Paraburkholderia sp. BR10141; assembly: GCF_056155635.1. Taxonomy (NCBI): domain Bacteria; kingdom Pseudomonadati; phylum Pseudomonadota; class Betaproteobacteria; order Burkholderiales; family Burkholderiaceae; genus Paraburkholderia; species Paraburkholderia sp. BR10141. The sequence goes on from NZ_JBMIQH010000026.1 coordinate 81,918, forward strand.
ACGATCAAGGAAGGCAACGATACGCTCACGGTCGAACAGGGCAACCGCATCACGACCGTCAAGACGGGCGACGAAACCGTCGACATCAAAGGCGCACGCACCGTGAAAGCCGGCGGCAACGAGACGCGGACCGTGGGCGGCAATCTCGATCAGACAGTGACGGGCAACATGACGCTCACTGTGGACGGCAACCTCACCATCAAGGTGAGCGGCACGCTAACGCTGCAGAGCACGGGCAACCTCACGGCGAAGAGCGACGCGTCGCTGACGAATCAGGCCGCCGTGTCACTCACGAATCAGGCCGGGACGTCGCTGACCAACAAGTCGGACGGCACGCTTTCGAACGAGGCGCAGAGCGTGACGAACAAGGGCGCCGTACAGCAGACGGTGGACGGCGGCGGCATGCTGGTGGTCAAGGGCGGCATCGTGAAGATCAACTGAGGCGAGCATGGAGACGATTCGACCGGTCACGATAGAACGCGACGACACGCGCATTGAAGGCGCGACGCTGGGCGGCGCGCTGCACGGCCCCGTGCGCATCGAGACGGAAGGACGCCCCGTCGCGATGATGCGTTACGCGAACGGCGTGCTCAGCGGCCCGGCCACCTATTTCTATCCTGAGGGCAATTCCTCAGCGCAAGTGCAGTATGCGAACGGAAAGCTCGACGGCAAGGCGCTTTTCTACCACCCCGATGGAAAGATCCAGCGCGAGGAGCACTACGCGAACGGCGTGCTGCACGGCGTATCGCGCACCTGGCTGGCCGACGGCACGCTGCTCGAAGAAGCGCATTACCGCAACGGCAAGCTGCATGGGGTCTTGCAACGATTCCATCCGAATGGTTGCCTCGCGCTGCGGCAGTCGTTCAATGCCGGAAAACCGCTCGAAGCGGCGAAACGTTATACCGACGACAACCGCCCGCTAGCGGCGGACGGCAAGCCGCTGCCGCGTTGGAAACAATGGTGGCAGTCGCTCGCCAATCCGTCTTCGGCCTGATCCTCGCGCAGGCAACGCACAAGGAGGTACATCATGACCAGTCCGCAAGTCTGCGCCGGTGCCACATTGCAATGCTCGTTCGGCGGCGCGCCGGGCACGCTGAACGTTCTCCCCGTCAATCGCGTGCTAGTGAGCGGCGTGCCCGCCGCGACGATTGCCGACTCGATTCCCGTCGCCAATATCACGCCGTTCGCGCTGTGCCAAAGCCCGGCGAATCCCACAGTGATCGCCGCGACCGCCGCGGCGCTGGGTGTGTTTACGCCGATGCCCTGCGTTCCGGCTACACCGTCGCCGTGGATTCCCGGCGGTGCGCCAACCGTGACGCTGGGCGCCATGCCGGCGCTGGATGCTCAAGGTACGCTCGTTTGCATTTGGGGCGGCGTGATCAAAGTGGTGCAGCCGGGGCAGGTAACTACGCTTGTGCCGTAGGGCGCGGTCGGCGACGCAAGGACGCCCGGCGCTACGCCAAAGGGAAAGCGATACGTCCGAAATCGCTCGCTTCGATCTGAATGTCAGCCCGGCGTTGCGTGCGCCGATCCGAGGCCGAGCATATGTAGCGCAAAGGCGCGCATGATATCCTGCACCGCGTTGGTCAGGACGCCTGTAAAACTAGCACTGAAGACTTTCTGAGGCCCCTTTCCGAGGATCTCGACTTTGCTTGTGTGCGAAAACACGACATTCGGCACCGCCCCCCCACTAATAACAAAATCGTAATACGCGCTCGGCTTGTTCTTCACGGTGTATGTCGTCCCGGCTTTCTTCCCTTTTTTGGTATCGAGATGAATAGGTGCCGGCCGCTCTGCGGTTACGTGGCAGGAATTCGCCACGCCACCATTCGCGAGCGGTACGGTGATGTGATACTCCTCGTTCTGAATCTCGAATGGCAAGTAAATAAGGGTGCCGCCTTCGTCTGTCGCGTCATCGTAGGTAGCTGCCGCGGGGAGGATTCCGCCTAATGCGACCGCATTGTCCCAGTCTGTCTTGATGTTCGAGAAAACGAGAGGCATTGCCGATCTCCTGGTAGTTGAATGTGTGATCCTTCTGAGTAGATAGTAGCCCGTCGGATCGCAATTCGCCTTTTATTTTATGAACAATAGACGTTTTATTACATAGGATCCCAATCATCCGGAAAACACCTGCGCACACTCTTCATCAAGCACTTCACTGGAAAATTGTTCCCACAACCAGTAGCAAATGCCGAATTCGTTTACCTATACTCGTTTCACTCTGCAAGGCAGCCCCATTTTCCGAACACCAGCAAAAACGGAGCGTGAAATGCGAGGAGCGATGCTTAAGACGGGTTGGCTACTGCTGACTTTCCTTTTGTCGAGTGCCAGTGTTGTCGCGCAGGCCGCCTCGACATGCAGCGGCTTGAGTTGTTTTTTCCGCGGTCAGCTAGTCGAGCAGAGAACAAGCTTGCGCCTGAGCGCAAGCGACTTCACGAAACTGCTAAACACGAACGCAACGGGTCAGCAATTGCTGCAAGTCGCCGGCACGCCGCGCTGCGACATCGAAATCAAGTACTTCCGCTACCTCACGATAGGCGGCGCAGGCGAACCCACCATGTCGAGCGCCGCGCTGATGATCCCCGGCGGCGGCGCCTCGTGTACGGGGCCGCGTCCGCTCATGCTGTACGCACACGGCACTACGACCTACCGGAACTACAACATCGCCGACATTACTCAAGCGGACCCGGCCAACGGTGACGGCGCGGGCGAAGGCATTGCGGTGGCGGCGATCTACGCGGCGCAAGGTTATCTCGTCGTGGCTAGCAACTATGCCGGCTACTCGGGCTCCCCCTTGCCGTATCACCCCTATCTGAACGGCGACCAGCAATCCGCCGACATGATCGACTCATTGCGCGCGGCCCGATTCGCCATGGCCCTTCCCGACCCGGCAAACAAGACGCGTGAGAACGGCAAGCTGTTCGTCACTGGATATTCGCAAGGCGGCTACGTGGCGCTCGCGACCCACCGCGCGCTGCAGGCGGCCGGCATCAACGTCACGGCTTCCGCGCCGGGCTCGGGTCCGTATGCGCTGGGCGCCATGGCGGATGCCTTCGTCCAGGGCGAGGTCGACCTCGGCTCGACGATCTTTACGGTGCTGGTGACCACGAGCTACCAGCACGCCTACGGCAATATCTATCGCAAGCCGGGCGACTTTTTCGAGGCGCCCTATGCCCCTGGGATAGAGAACCTGCTGCCGAGCGTCACGTCAATGGACACGCTATTCGCCAAAGGCAAACTGCCCGCAACGCAGCTCTTCAGCAGCACGCCGCCTGCGCCACAGTTCGCTTCGTTGACGCCGCCTCTCGCGCCGCCCCTGGCGCCCGCTGAATTGACGCCGCTCTTCGCGATGGGATTCGGCACCGCGAATCTCGTGCGCAATGCCTATCGCCTGAGCATGCTCGAAGACGCCATCGCCAATCCCGATGGCGCCTTTCCCACGCCGACCGCCGCGATGGCCCCCGCTGCGAGCCCGGCCCAGCCGCTGCGCCAGGCGTTCAGGCGCAACGATCTGCGCAACTGGGTGCCGCGCTCGCCCGTGCTGCTATGCGGCGGCCACCTCGACCCAATGGTGTTCTTTTTCAATGCGGCGATCGAGCAGGCCTACTGGAAGCACGCCAACGTCGCGCCGGGCCTGACCAGCGTGCTCGACGTCGACTCGGCGCCAGGCGCGAACGATCCGTTTGCCGCGGTCAAAGCTGGCTTCGCTCAGGCCAAGGCGGCAGTCGCCGCGCAGGCGGTTCAGGGTGGTGCAACGGATGGCGGGCTTTCCGCAGTGCTTCAGGTCTACCACGCCGACATCGTCGCGCCGTTCTGCATGGTCGCGGCGCGCGGGTTCTTCGGCAATTTATGATTGGCGGCCGCGATCGAGAACGCGATCAAGGGCAATCCGGCGTTCAAGCCTCATAAGGGGGAGCATAGTCAAAACGCCAAGGTCCATTGCTTTGCGGGTACGAATTGGCATGACTCGAAAAAGCACGAAACCGTTTCAGTCTCGGGCGTTAAATATAGTGGTGCCATTGAGGCCGACATTCTTGGCGAGACCTATACCAACTTTTAGTCGAGAGCCGCTTGACATACAGCTTCATCGCTCCCTCAGACCAGACATGGGGCGCTTGCAGCCAACAAGCCGCCATGCGCCCCTTTCGATGGGCTAGAAGGCCTTTCACGCCTCGTGCAACACATTGAGCCTGAGCGTTCGACGGCACCAGTGAGCCGAAGCGGCACGAAGGCGCTTGACTCGACTACCGTAGTCACCTTCACGATCGATACCCTGTTCAACGGACAGGGTATCGATCGAAATGGAAACCGCCCGCGATCTCACCGACGACGCCTTCCTCGAAGCCTTTCTAAGCTGCAGGTTGCCACCGGCCGCGTTCAATCATCGCAATCATCTGCGCGTGGCGTGGATACACCTGCAGCGCTTCCCGCTGGACCAGGCGATCGAGCGCACCTGTGCCGGTATCGCGCAATACGCCACGCATCTCGGCGCGCCGGGCCGATACCACCGTACAATTACGGAAGCCTTGGTCCGGCTGATGGCGCATGCGGGCGCATCGGATCCATTGCACACGTTCGATGAGTTTCTCGCACACGCACCAGCCTTTTCCGGCGATTGCCGCGCGCTTGTCGCCGCGTACTATTCGCCCGCCAAGCTGAACCGGCCCGAAGCGCGCTTGTTCTTTCTCTCACCCGATAGACTTCCCTTGCCGTCATGACACGTCTCGCTCGTTTCACTCTCGGACGACTGGCGCGCGAGGCGGGACTCTCGCGTTCCTCGCTGCTGCACTATGAAACGCTGGGCTTGCTCGTGCCGGTCGCACGCAGCACCGCGGGCTACCGGCTCTACGATGAGACGCAACGCGAACGTCTACGCGCAATCTGCGCGTACCGGGCCGCCGGATTACCACTAGCCGCAATACGCGACGTCCTCGCGAACGAGGCAGACGCAGCCGCCCAGATCCTTGAAACGCATTTGATGGTGCTAACGGAGGAAATCGCGCGTCTCAAACAGCGTCAGAATGCAATTGCGACGTTGCTCGCGCAACCATCGTTTCGTCGGAGAGGAAAGAAGCGTGGCAAAGACGCGTGGGTGGCGATGCTGCGTAGCGCCGGCTTCGACGATGCGGAGATGGACAGGTGGCATGCAGAGTTCGAGGCAGAAAGCCCCGACTCGCATGCAGCGTTTCTGGCTTCGCTCGGGCTGACGCCCAAAGAGGTGAATGCCGTCCGCCGGCGCGCGAAGCTCACAGGCAACGCAGCCATCGGCCACGTAGCCTGATGAAAGTCATTGACAGTCAAACCTGGAAATGTGCGCCACCGCACGTTCTCGCGTGACTCCGACGCACGTCGTCGCGCTTGGCCGTCTACTCTGCAGCAACCGGCTTTCACTTCCCAATTTCGCCAACCAGGAGACGTTCATTCCATGCATGAAACAAGCGATAGGGTTCGCGCGTTCATCGAGGAAGTCCTGAATCAAGGGCAGATCGACGCCGCAGAGCGGTTTTTCTGGGAGGACATGGTCGAGCAGGTGCCGTTCCCCGGCCAGGGTCCCGGTATCGAGGGCCTCAAGGATGTCGTACGAGGGATGCGAGCCGCGTTCCCGGACATGCATTGGCGCGTCGAGGAACAACTCACGGAAGGCGACCGCGTGCTGACCCGCTTCGAGTGGACGGGCACGCACAGGGGAGCGTTCCTCGGCGTGGAAGCTACGGGGCGCGCCGTCAAGGTCTGGGGCATGGTCATCGACCGTTTTCAGGACGGCAGGATCAAGGAAACCCGCCTCCTCATGGACACGCTCGGGCTGATGATCCAGCTAGGCGCGGTTCCTCCACCGGGCCAGTGAAACCGCGATAACCTGGTTGGTCCCGCGTCCCGCTGCGGGACCAACCCAGTGCGCCCCTCTTCGCTCGTTACAACGACAGCTTGCACGCCTCATGCAGCGAAGTGAGTCTGCGCACGGGCTCCGCTACATAAGGGTTGCTCTCGTCCCACGCGTAGCCCGCCAGCACCGAGCTAATCATCCGACGGATCAAGGGTGTTTGGCGCGGGTAGTAAATGATGTCCTGCAGCTCGCCCGTGTACCAGCGCTCGACGAAGGCGCGGAACGTGTCGATCCCCTTGCGCAGCGGCACGTCGTATTCGGCCTGCCAGTCCACGGCCGCGCCGCCGAGCGCGCGCTCGAGTACCTTCACGGCCAGGTGCGCCGAACGCAGCGCGATGGTCACGCCCGAAGAAAACACCGGGTCAAGAAACTCGCCCGCGTTGCCGAGCAGCGCGAAGCCCGGGCCATGCAATCGTTCGACGTTGGCCGAATAACCGCCAATCTGGTTCACCGGCATGAGAAACGGCGCGTCGCCGATCAGGCGGTTCAGTGTCGGCTCCTCGCGAATGAGCGCGCGCAGCCGCGCCTCGCGTTCCGCTTGCGGCATGTCGAGGAAAGCGGCATCGGCAACACAGCCCACCGACGAGCGCCCGCCCGCGAGCGGGATCATCCAGAACCAGACGTCGCGGTGCTCGGGGTGTGTCGCGATGCAAATCTTGTTGCGGTCGAAGACGTCAAGCGGCAGCCCGTCGCGCACGTGACTGAAGATCGCGGCACGCGTCGGCATGCCGGTGGGCGCCTCCAGATCCAGGAGGCGCGGTAGCACGCGGCCAAATCCGCTCGCGTCGAGCACGAAACGCGCGTGCACTTCATAGCGCGCCTGGTTTTCGTCGATCGCCTCCAGCACCGGCGCGTCGCCCGTGCGCATGCCCGTCACCGTGTGGCCGAAGCGCACCTCGGCGCCCTGCTTCGCGGCGCAGCCGATCAACAGATCGTCGAACTTCGCGCGCTCGACCTGGTAGGTCGTGCCCCAGCCCTCTGAGTGTTTGTCGCGGAAGTCGTACGACGATACCTCGTCGCGCCACACGAAATGCGCGCCATTCTTGTACTGAAAGCCGGCTTCCACCACCGCCTGCAGCATGCCGGCCTCTTCCAGGTACGCCATGCTTTGCGGCAAGAGGCTCTCGCCGATCGAAAAGCGCGGGAAATGCTGGCGCTCCAGTACGAGCACCGAGCGTCCGGCCTTACGCAATAGGGCCGCAGCGACTGCGCCCGAGGGGCCCGCGCCGATGATCGCCACGTCGACGGTTTCGCGTCGCGCGGACGGCGTAACGGCTTCTCCAATGCTCTGTTCCATAGTCCTTTCCCTTCTCTGCGTCCTGACGCGCTCTGTTACGTCCTGTCACGTCCTGTTACGACTGTATGCCCAATGCAAGCGCACTTTGCTGCGCGAAACCGTGATTCTGACACCCCTCGCTGCGCCCTTGCATTTACAATGCCCATTCGCGTCCATGACCGCATTCGCAACGGGTGAAAAAATATGTCGGTTTCCGAATCAAATTACGTGCCGTTCGTCCCGGAAACGGCCTTCGGTATCTGGTTTCTCCGCACCCATACGTGGGAGCACCACGTGCTGCGCGTGGCGATCAACGACCTCAAGCGGCTCGTCGACGTGCCGTTGCCCGACGCGCCCGAAATCGTCGATGTCGGCTGCGGCCAGGGCAAGTCGTTCCGCCTGCTGGCCGAGGCTTTCCGCCCGCGCCGCATCGTCGGGGTCGACTATCACGAGGCGTCGCTCGAACTGGCGGCGCGTGCGGCACGCACGTGCCAGGACGAATTGCAGACGCAAACCGCGTTCGAACTGCTGCACGGCGATTGCGCGAGCCTGCCGTTACCCACGGCCAGCGCGGACATCGTCTTCTGCCACCAGACTTTCCATCACCTCGTCGAGCAGGAACGCGCGCTCGCGGAATTCCACCGCGTGCTCAAGCCGGGCGGCGTGCTGCTCTTCGCCGAATCCACTGAAGCTTATATCCGCTCGTGGGTCATCCGCCTGCTGTTCCGCCATCCCATGCACGTGCAGAAGAGCGCCAACGGCTACCTCGAAATGATTCGCGCAGCGGGTTTCCGTTTTTCGGAGCGCAATGTTTCGCTGCCCTATCTGTGGTGGAGCCGTGCCACCGATTTCGGTCTCTTCGAGCGCCTCGGCCTGCATCATCCCAAGCCTGGGAAGCGGCGCGAAACCCTGGTCAACGTAGCCGCCGTGAAGGCGGCATGAAGGCGGCGTGAGCCGGGTCGCCCGCCGCCGCCTGCTGCGGGCTACTTGCCGCCCTTGAGCGTCACCACGTCGCCGACGAGCGCCACGCCGGCGATCATCGCGCCCGCGCCGCAGGTGAACTCCGTGGCACTCTCGCGCAGTTCGTTCTTGTAGTTGCTCTTGATGTTGATGACCGCGTTGCCGCCTTCCTTGCGCGCGCGTTCCTGCAGCTCCTGGCTGCGATCGCCCTACAGTCAGCTTTCCGATAATCCGAACCCCCTATTCTCCCAGCCACCCTCATGCTTTCCATTTCCACCATCGGGCTGATGGTCTCGGGCTCTGCGATCGTGCTGCTCATGCCGGGGCCGACCAACACGCTGCTCGCTGCCGCCGGGTTGCGGCAGGGCCTGCGCCGCTCCGCGCATCTGACCGCAGCCGAACTGGCCGGCTACCTGGTGTCGATTACCGTCTGGGGGCTTTGCTTCACCCATGCATCGCATTCGCTGGGCTGGCTGCCGAAGGTGCTGCGTGTGGCCAGCAGCCTCTATCTGGCGTGGCTCGCATTGCGCCTCTGGTTCACGGCCAACTCGATCGAAACCTCGGCCAGGGGCGTGGTCAGCACGCGGACACTGTTCAGCGCCACGGTGCTCAATCCCAAGGCCATTTTGTTCGCGGGCTCGATTTTCCCGCCCGCGGCGTTCGCGAGCGTCATGACGTGGTCCCAAGCCATGGCGATCTTCGCGGTCTTGCTGATTCCCATCGGCCTGACGTGGATCGCCATTGGCGCCGCGCCGCGCAACGGTCGTGCACCGTTCATTCGTCCCGCGTTCTTCCAGCGCTGCGCGTCCGTCGTGGTGGGCGCCTTCTCCGTGTCGCTCATGTGGGCGCTCGCGCACTGACGCTATCGCGTCATTCACGGGCTCGAGCGGCTTGCGGCGGAACGAGTTCGGCAACGCTGAACCAGCGGCTGCCAGGCGTGCCAGCCAGGCGCTGCAGCGCCTCGGCGTCTTTCACGCCGCATTCCACCGGAAAGGACTTCGCTGAGTAAGCGGCTAGCCAGAGGGTCCGCATCACGCCATCGGTGAACGCAACATACGGCACGGCGGCGCTCGCCGGGCAACTGACTTCCGCAAGCGGCACCGGATCTTCTTCGCCGAAACTGAAACCTTCGGCCGCCAGTTCGAAGCGCGGGTCGGCACGCCATATTTGCGGATTGCCGTCTGCGAGCCCGGCGTGCTCGCTGCGCGGGTCGGCGCGCCAGAGCCTCAGGAAGCGCGCGCAGTCGACTTCGACCACGGCCCGTTCGTCGTTGCCGTAGTTCGAGCGGCTCACCGACATATACACATCGGTGACCGATGTGCGCACGCGAAAAAGCGCGGCACACTGCCCGTTCAACGCCCTAGCCTGCAGACCCAGATAACTCTCCATCTCCGCTCCCGTATCGCCGCAGCCCATGCTTGCCGGAGAAAAAAGCGGCGGATAGGAGGAACGCGACAGCCATAGGGGCAAAAACGACCTTCTTGTTGCTGGTGCAGGTTTGGCGTTGGGTTGGCGTATTCATTCTCTCGATACAGCGCGTGGGTTCTATGTGCGGCATGCCGATTGGTGGCTTACTTGCGCCATCAAGCCAGCGCCCCCGCACGACGCGCAAGATGCAGCGGGCGCACCACGACACGAGGAGAACGCGCATGCCCACCGAAGACCCGCAGCACCGCTACGTGCTCACGCTATCCTGCCCCGCCGCCGCGGGGCAGGTTGCCGCGGTCGCCGGCTTTCTCGACGCGCACCGCGGCTATATCGACGAACTCACGGTATTCGACGACGACATCAGCACGCGCTTCTTCCTGCGCTGCGTCTTTCACGAGGTCGTGCAGCCCGGCGCGGGCGAGCGCTTCGATCTCGCGGGCCTGCGGGACGAGTTCGCGAGCGTCGCGCGCAAGCACGAAATGACCTGGGCCATTCACGACCTGCGGGTGCGTCCCAAAGTGCTCATCATGGTGTCCAAGCTCGAACACTGCCTCGCCGACCTGCTGTTTCGCTGGCGCATGGGCGAGCTGCAGATGGACATTGCGGGCATTGCCTCGAATCACCGCGATTTCGAGCCGCTCGCAAAACAGCATGACCTGCCGTTTCACTATCTCCCCGTCACGCCTGAAACGCGGCGTGAACAGGAAGCCGCCATCCTCGACTTGTTCGATTCGACCGGTTCGGAACTGCTGATTCTCGCGCGCTACATGCAGATTCTTTCAGACGAAACGAGTCGGAAGCTGGCCGGCCGCGCCATCAACATCCACCATTCCTTCCTGCCCGGCTTCAAGGGCGCGCGCCCGTATCACCAGGCGCACGTGCGCGGGGTCAAGCTGATCGGCGCGACGGCGCACTTCGTCACCGACGATCTCGACGAAGGCCCGATCATCGAGCAGGAAGTGCAGCGGGTGGACCACTCGCTGAACCCCGAGCGCCTGCTGGCCGTCGGCCGAGACGTGGAATGCGTGACGCTCGCGCGCGCCGTGCGCGTATTTCTCGAGCGCAGGGTCTTCATCAACGACGGCCGCACCGTCGTACTGTAAGCAAGCGTATGAGCGTTCACGCCGCCATGCTGTAGCGGCGCTGCGCCTGTGCCGCCAGCGCCGCGAACGCGCCCTCGCTCATCCTGCTCGCCACCCGCTCTGCATAGTCGTGATGCCGCTGCGCGAGCGGCGCGCCCACGCAACGCGCCTGCAGATAGCGCAGCAGCCCGATACGCCCGTGTCCGCGCGCCATGCTCTGCTCCAGCAGGGCGAGCGCGGCTTCGGCGTCGCCGTGACAGGCGCGTTTGTTGAGTTCGACGGTTGCGGTGCGCGGCATGACAGCAGGCCTCGTGGACAGGGGCAGCGTGGGGCGTGTGCCCGCTAGGGAGTTGACCAAAGCGGCGGCGCCGCCGCTAGAATGAACGCGCCAGAGCGGCGGAACCGCCCCGCCATGCTGCGTGTATTCCTTCAAAACTTCGCTTTTGCGAAGATCGATGTCGGAAACGGACAAGCGCCTCGGGGCCTTATCGGGGAAGCTTGGCTAAAACCGCATCGTCGCTTTCCTGTGCCTCCATGTCCGACACACTCGCCACCGCCGTTTCCATCGACGCCGCTCCCAAGGAGCGCATCCGTTTCGGCATCGTGCTGCTGCCGAACTTCACGCTGACCGCGTTCTCGGGTTTCGTCGACATGCTGCGTCTGTCTGCCGACGAAGGCGACTACAGCAAGCCCGTGCGCTGCTCGTGGCGCGTGATCGGCGAAACGCTCGCACCCGTGCGTGCGAGTTGCGGCATCCAGATCGCGCCTTGGGAAACCTTCGCCGAAGCCGAACCGGTCGACTATCTCGTGGTCGTGGGCGGACTGCTGCACTCCGGCCCGCACGCCAGCGAAGCGACGCTTCAGTACATCCGTCGCGCGGCCGGCGGCGAGACGACAGTCGTCGGGATCTGCACAGGGGTTTTCGCGCTCATGCGCGCCGGCGTGCTCGATGGTCACCGTATTTGCGTGAGCTGGTTCCACTATTGGGACTTCATCGAGCGCTTCCCTAACGTCAATGCCGATTCCATCGTCGCCGACCGTCTGTTCGCGATCGACCGGCGCCGCATTACCTGCTCGGGCGGCCGCGCGTCGATCGACGTCGCCGCTGCCATTTTGCTGCGCCACTTCGATCATGCGACTGTGCAGAAGGCGCTGCGCATTTTGCTGGTCGGCGAAATGCAAAAGGGCAATGCACCTCAGCCTCATCCGCCCGGTCTCGAGCCTGCCACGCACCCGAAGGTGAAGCGCGCCGTACTGCTGATGGAGCAGCAGGTTGGCCGCAACGTGCCGCTGGAAGAACTGGCCTGCAAGCTGAACCTCTCGCCGCGGCAACTCGAACGCCTTTTCAAGGCGGAGACGGGGAAGAGTCCGCGCGCGTTTGCCAATGCGTTGCGTCTGAGGACGGCCGCCTGGTTACTCACGAGTTCGGATCGCACCGTTGCTGATATTGCTTCTAGTTGCGGGTTTTCGGATGCTTCGCATCTTGGGCGTGAGTTTCGCAAGCAGTTCGGGGTGCCGCCGGTTATGTTTCGTGCGCAACGTAGTGGGCAGGATGCGGTGCAGTTGGCGGATCTCGATGCGCTATTGCAGGGGGGGGCTGCGCTTGCTGAGGTGGGTGTTAGTGGTTCGTTGCATTGACTTTTTTTGCCGGTTGGGCGCTTTTTTGGGCCTTTCCTTGTTTTCGCGTCGGTATGCATGTGTTGCCCCTGTGCGGGGCGGCACCTACTTTCTTTGCGGCGGCAAAGAAAGTAGGCAAAGAAAGCCGCTCAAACCGCTAATGCCTGCCACAGTTCACATCTCGCCGTACATGGTGAATGGCTCCGGAGCGTCTGTCGCCTCGCACCTTCAATGTCAGTGACAAGGCGCTCATTCATCCCGCTGCTCGCTTCGCGCGCTGCGGTGGGGTCTGCATGGGAAACCACGAGGCATTTCAAGCTTCGCGAGAATGCACGCGCACCACTGGTTTTAGGTTATGCCCTTCGGCGCGCGCAGCGCTGCCGGAAGGATGAGCGCCTTGTCACTCCGTTTTGGGGCGAGTGGTGACAGACGCTCCGGAGCCATTCACCATGTACGGCGAGATGTGAACCGTGGCAGGTGCTGGCGGTTTGAGCGGCTTTCTTTGCCTACTTTCTTTGCCGCCGCAAAGAAAGTAGGTGCCGCCCCGCACAGGGGCAACGCCTGCATACCGCCGCGAAAACAAGGAAAGGCCAAAAAAACAAAAAAATCCGATCAATCAGCGCCGCGCCGCTCATGACTCGGCGCATGCCCAAACTGCACCCGATACGCCTTACTAAAATGGCAGGGTGAATTAAACCCACAAATAGCGGTCACACGAGAAATCGAAGTATCGGTAGTCCGCAACAGCTCCCGCGCGCGCTTCAGCCGCAACGTCAAGTAATAATGCGTCGGCGAAACGTTGAGATACGCCTTGAACATCCGCTGCAAATGCCGTTGCGAAAGCCGAACGAGCCGCGCGAGTTCCTCCAGCGACAGAGGCTCCTTGATATTAGCCTCCATCAACCGCACGACCTCCACCAACTCTGCACGCGAAAAACCCACACGCGCATCCACGGGAATAGGCTGCAGATCCGTCGAACCGCGAATGCGCTCGAGAATGAACTGTTCGGACACCTTAGCGGCAAGACTCTGCCCAAGACTCGCACCAACGAGTTCGAGCATCAGATCAAGCGGCGCGGTGCCGCCCGTGCAAGTAAGGCGGTCGCGATCGACCACAAACAGCTCATCGGCGAAACGCACACGCGGAAACTCTTCATGCAGGACCGTAAGATCCTCCCAATGCACGGCGCAACGATAGCCATCCAGCAACCCGCTCGCCATCAGCGCATAAGCACCGGTGCAGATGCCGCCGAGCGGCACGCCCTGCTGCGCCACCATGCCGAGCGTGGCGCGCACGCCTTCGCTCATGATCTCGCGTATGCGTATGCCGCCGCACACAATCAGCACGTCGGGCAGGCACGCCGGGTCGAGCGCCTGCGCGGGGCGCACGGTGATGCCGTTGCTTGCTCGGGCCGGTGCGCCATCGAGCGAGTAGATCGACCAGCGGTAATGGTCCGCGCGCCCCACGTAGTTCGCCATGCGCAGAACCTCGACCGCACTCGAAAACGCGATCATCGAGAAGTTCTGCAACGTCAGGAAACCGAAATGTCTGAGAGACGATGCCGTGCGCGTTTCGGGCTCGGGAACGGCGATGTCGATCGTCACATTGCGCTCCTCGGGAACGACGGTTGATCGTGTTATTTCAACGCTTACGCCTCTACGACTGCGGGACGCACTCGCATCAGTTGCTTCAGTCCGGAGAACAGCGGCGCTTTCACCGCGCCCGGCGCCCGGCCAAAGCTCTCCGTAATCCGGTCAAGGATGATGGCGAGCAGCACGACGGAAAGTCCGCTTTCGAAGCCGAGGCCAATATCCAGCCGCTGAATGCTTGCGAGCACGTCGTTGCCGAGACCGCCCGCGCCCACCATCGAAGCGATGATGACCATGGAAAGCGCCATCATGATGGTCTGGTTCACGCCCTGCATAATGGACGGCAGCGCGTTCGGAAACTGCACCTTGTACAGCAGCTGCCACGGCGTGCAGCCGAACGCCTGCCCTGCTTCGACGATCTCGCGGTTCACGTGCTTGATGCCGAGACTCGTGAGACGAACGGCAGGCGGCATGGCGAAGATCACCGTGGACAGAATGCCCGGCACGCGGCCGAGACCGAACAGCATCGCGGCGGGAATCAGATAGACGAAGGCCGGCATGGTCTGCATCAGGTCGAGAATGGGCCGCACGATGGTTTGCACGAGCTTGCTCTTCGCCGTCCAGATGCCAAGCGGAATACCGATCACGAGGCTGATCACCGTTGACGAGAGCGTGAGGCCGAGCGTCACCACGGTTTGATCCCAGAAGCCGGTTGCGTAGATCAGCAATAGCGAGCAGGTGGCGAAGATCGCGAAGCGCCAGCCCACGCGCCACAGGCCGATTGCGATGAAGAACGCCATGAGCGCCCACATGGGAATGGCCTGCAAGCCGTGCTCGACGAACGCCGCGAAGCCCTCGATTGCCTTGCCGACGGCGTCGAAGCTGTTGGCGTCGTGGTCGAGCAGATAGTGAACCGACTGATCGACCCACTGGCCGACGGGAATGATCTCAGACATGGGCGGCACCTCGATTACGCGTAATGACCTTCAGCACGGCGGCCTGATCGATGGAGCCGCAATAGCGTCCTTCGTCGTCGACCACGGGCAGCGCCGTCGTGTTCGCGCACACGCGCGAGACCACCTGCTCCAGCGGCGTGCCAAGCGTGATGCATTCGACTTTCTTCAGCGACGGCTGCGCGGCGCCGATCGCATCGCGCGTGACGCAACCGCTGATGCGGCGCTGGGCGTCCAGCACGAACGCGTAGTCGGCGCTGCCGTTGAGCGACGAGGCCACGCTCTTCGCGTCGAGCGTGCGGATGACCGGCACGGCTTCGCGCTGCATGAGGTCGCCGGCGGTGAGGTAGCGGCTCGTGTCCACGCCGTCGAAGAACGCGCGCACATAATCATCGGCGGGGTTGCTGATGATTTCCTGCGGCGTGCCGATCTGCACGATGCGTCCGCCTTCCATGATCGCGATACGGCTCCCGATGCGCAGCGCCTCTTCGAGGTCGTGCGAAACGAACATGATCGTGCGGCGCTGCTCTTTCTGCAGTTGCAGCAGCACGTTCTGCATTTCCTTGCGCTTGAGCGGATCGAGCGCGGAGAATGCTTCGTCCATGATCATGAGCGAAGGATTCACCGCGAGCGCGCGAGCGAGGCCCACGCGCTGCTGCATGCCGCCCGAAAGCTCGGCGGGCAGCTTCTGCGCAAACGCCGCGAGGCCGACCTGTTCCAGCACGGCCAGCGCGCGCCGCTCGCGCTCCTTGCGGCCCACGCCCGCCACTTCGAGGCCGAACGCGGCATTCGCAAGCACACTGCGCTGCGGCATGAGCGCGAACGACTGGAACACCATGCTCATGTCGGTGCGGCGCAGCGAGACCAGCTCAGAGCGGCGCACGGCCGCGATATCGCGCCCGTCGATGACGACCTTGCCGGCGGTGGGTTCCACAAGCCGGTTGATGAGCCGGATCAGCGTGGACTTGCCCGAGCCGGAGAGGCCCATCAGCACGAAGATCTCGCCCTCGTGCACCTCGAACGACGCATTGTTCACGCCGAGCACATAGCCGGTCTTCGCGAACAGCTCGTCTTTCGTCGCGCCCTTCGCGAGCAGTTCACGGGCAAGCTTCGGGTTGGGCCCGAACACCTTGCATAATCCATCGACCACGATCTTGGGGGATTTCATCGACTCCGTCTCCTCGAACGGCAGGCGCCGGCCCGCACGGTATGTCTACATAGTTGCCAGAAAAATCCCTGCCGGGATGGCGAATTGCGACAGACGCTTGCGCAAAAGCGACACGGCGCCACATCAGAAAGGTCACATGCTGCATGCGCACAATCGCACTGCGCGCGGCCCGTGATGGGCGCTGATCTGACGGGGCCGCGGCGGGCCCCCTGCCGTTTTATTGCTGCGATTACTGCGTACCCGCCCAGACATTCACACGGTCGCCATGCGCGGCGATCCACGTGTCGGCGGCTGCGTCGGGCTTTTCGCCGTTCTGGATCGCAAGCATCACGCTGTCGATCTCACCCGGCTTCCACTGGAAGTTCTTCAGGAACGTCACCACCTGCGGAGCCTTCTTCTCGAGCTCGGGGTTGGCCACGTTGTCCACGTGCTCGGCCGCGCCGTAGACGTTCTTCGGATCGTCGAGGAAGCGCAGCTTGTACTTGGCGAACATCCAGTGCGGCGTCCACCCCGTGACGATCACAGGCTTCTTCGTCCCCACCGAACGCGCCAGTTCGGCAGTCATCGCGCTGCCCGAGCTCGGCATCACGCTGTAGCTGAGGTCGTATTGCTTGACGGCCTCGTCGGTCTTGCGCATCACGCCCGCGCCGGCGTCGATGCCGACGATACGACCGCCGAACGCCGACTTGTCGGCGTTCAGATCGGTAATGCTCTTCGCGCTCACATAGTCGGGCACCACGAGGCCGATCTTCGCGCCCGTGAAATTCGTGCCGAGGTCGACCACCTTGTCCTTGAATTGCGCCCAGTACGCGCCCTGTGTGACGGGCAGCCAGGCGGAAAGCGTCGCGTCGAGGTCGCCACGCGCCACGCCTTGCCACATGATGCCCGCGGCCACCGGCACGAGTTGCACTTGATAGCCGTAGCGTTTCTCGATGATGCGTGCGGCCACGTTGGACGTCGCGACGCTGTCGTCCCAGCCTTCGACATAACCGATCTTCAAGGTCGGCTTGCCGTCGGCAAACGCCGGGGCGTTCAAGCTCACCATCGCCGATAACACACCGGTCCAAAAGAGTTTTCCAGCCAGCTTCATGGTCGATCTCCTGTGATATGGGCAAGCGCCCCGTGCCTATGCAGATTCGCCCGCCACAATCTGCCGCTAACGTCGATTTACGACGTGTTCTTGTCGTTGCGCGACGTGCGCGCTATTTGTCGACGACGAGGTCGGACAGCGGCTTCGAGCAGCACAGCAGCGCCATGCCCTGATCGATTTCGCGCTGGCGTATGCCGCCGCTGTGCTTCATCTCCACTTGCCCGGAAACGAGCTTGACCTTGCAGGTTCCGCACATGCCCTGGCTGCACGACGAAGCGAGGCGCACGCCGGCCTGACGCGCAGCATCGAGCACGGTCTGTCGTGCACCGCATTGAATCTCGCGGCGGCTCTTCGCGAAGGTCACCGTGAAGCTGGCCGTTTCGACCGACGATTCCGCCGGGGGCTGTTCCACCGGCGCCTCGGCTTGCGCCGTAAGCGTTTCGAATGAAAAACTCTCTTCGTGATAGCGTTCGCGCGCAAAGCCCGCTTCGTCGAGCAGATCGCGCACGGCTTTCATGTAGGGCGCGGGCCCACAGGTGAAGATTTCACGCTCCATGAAGTCCGGCGCAATCAACTTCAGCAGCGGCAGCGAGAGAAAACCCGTCACGCCTGACCAATCGGTGCGTGCGCCCACCCGCTCACAAACGAACGACGTGCGGAAATTCGCGCGGCTCGAAGCGATCAGCTCCAGTTCGCGCGCGAAGATGATGTCGTCGGGCGTGCGGGCGCTATGCACGAAAACGATATCGCGGTCCTCCGCGAGATCGTGGTGCGCGCGGCTCATCGACATCAGCGGCGTGACGCCGGACCCTGCGGAAAGGAACAGATACTTCGGCGCGGGGTGGCGCGCACAGGTGAATTCGCCGGCCGGTCCGAGCACGCGCAGCGACACGCCAGGCCGCAGGTTGTCGTGCAGCCAGTTCGACACCTTGCCGCCCGGCACGCGCTTGACCGTAATGGAAATGGTATGAGGCCGTGCGGGCGAAGACGAAATCGTATAGCACCGGTTGATGGCCTCGCCGTCGATCTCGAGTTCGAGCGTGAGGAACTGCCCGGGCTCGAACGAGAACGTGCGGCCCTGCGGCGAGCGCAGGAAAAAGCTCTTCACATCGTGCGTTTCCTGCCATACGTGGCAGCACACGAGGGTCTCCTCGACCTCGCTCGTCCATCGCTCGGGCAGCGCGCCCCAGAACGCCGGGCGCGTCACCCGGCTGTCGCTGGCGTCGAGTGGATTGAATTGGGCCGCGTCTCGCATCATGTCAAACTCCGCTCTCTTTGCTTTACGCGTGTGCGTTATGCGCCAATCTGCCTGGCGAGGCGGCCGATATACCAGGCCGAGAACTTTTCAACGAGCCCTTCTGTGTACGGCGAATATGGACCCGGTTCATACGCACTGCTCGTCGCGCCGCGCTGCGAGTACTCCACGAGCGTGCGGTCCTGGTTGTTGGTCGCGTTCCACACGGCGGTGAGGTTCTCCACGTCGTAATCGATGCCTTCGCGCGCGTCCTTGTGAACGAGCCAGCGCGTGCGCACGAGCGTTTCGCCGGCGGAAAGCGGAATCACGGAAAACGACACGATGTGATCGCTCATGAAGTGATGCCACGAATTCGGCTGCGTCCAGAACGAGAGGCCGCCGAGATCGGCCGTGCGGAATTCGCCGAGCAGCTTCTTCGAAGCGACCTTCGCGTCCAGCGTTTGGGACTCGCCGCAGCGGTCGAGCGGCAGGCGCTGCGTGCGAAAACCCGTGACATCCAGCAGCTTTTCGATTTCGACCGACGGCAGGTCCATCGCTTCCCACTGCTTCGCGCGCTCGTTGCAGGTGCGCTCGAACGCGTCCATGCCTTCCGCGTTGGCGTCCGTGCGCGCGTAGCCGAAGCCGTATTCGTAGAGCGAAATCGTCAGCTCGGGATGATTCGCCACGCAGTGATAGCACTCGCGATTGTTTTCCATCACGAGCTTCCAGTTGCCCTTCTCGATGATGTCCACCTGCGCGGCGACCTTGCAGCTAGCCAGGTCGTGCGGCAGCAGATACGGCTCCATCTCGGCGCGCATCGCCGCGAAGTCGGCGGGCGGCTCTTCGGCGAGACACACGAAGATCAGGCCCGCGAGATTTTCCACATGCACGTTCTTGAGGCTGTGCTTGCAGCGGTCGAACTGCTCGCCCATGTGCTCCGCGAACATCAGCGCGCCCGTGAGGTTGTAGGTCCAGCTGTGATACGGGCACACGATATTGCCCACCGACCCCTTCTCTTCGTTACACAGCCGCGCGCCGCGGTGGCGGCAGACGTTGTGGAACGCGCGTACCTCCATGTCGTCGTCGCGCACGATCAGGATCGAGTCGCCCGCCAGATCGACGGTCACGTAGTCGCCCGGTTCGGGAATTTCCGCTTCCGTGGCGACCTCGATCCAGTGTTGCCGGAAAATCGTCTCCATATCGAGCGCAAAAATCTCCTCGCTCAGGTAGAAAGGCGCCTCCAGGCTGTAACCCGCCTGGCGGCGCTCGATCAGCGCGCGAATCTCTGCCGTTACTTTCATGTGTGCTCCGGATTTTTCATCCCAGTTCGTTGCCGACAGGCCAGCAAAATCAGTAATCGATGAGTTGATGCTCCCGCAAATACGCGAGGATCACTTGTGCTTTTTCGACCGAACTCCCTTCAATTACGACGTTGCCGCCCCGGCTTTCGGTCGTGGTCGCCGAAAGCATGCGCGCGTGGCCCGAGCGTTTTTCCGCCGCGGCCAGTCGCACGGGTTTACGCTCGATCGGGCCAACCGTCCATGCGGAAGCGTCAGTCGATTCGGCTGTGCTGACGCGCGTTGCGCTCGCGGGCCGTACCGCGCCCGCGCGCAGCCGCGCATAGGCGTACCGGGGCTGGGCATTCGCGAGCGGATGCACGGCGATCAGCGCGGGCAGCGCCGTCTGCACGCGGCGCCGCAGACCTTTGGGCAGAAACTGGCGCACCACGGCGGCGCGCGTCGTGACGTCGACGTCGATATCCACCGCGCCGCCCACGATCGGCACGCCCAGCGCAGCCGCCACACGGTACGGCAGCATGCCGCTGTCGTGCGCGCCCTCGGCGCGCGTGCCGGTCAGCACGAGGTCGTAGCCGCGCACGCGCTCGGCGAGCACCCGTGCCGCGTCGCCGGAAGGCGTGCAGGCCAGCACCTCCACTTCGTGCGCGCCCAGCGCGAGGTATTCGGCGAGCGCGGGATCGGCGGCGTCGCCTGCGTGCAGCACGTCGAGACGCGCGCGATGCCGCTCGGCCAGCGTGCGCGCGAGGTCGAGCGCGAGCGCGTCGTTGCGGCTGTATCGCGGCGCCCCGCTCACGGGGTGGCGTCCCACCGAAACGAGTACCGCAATGCGCTCGATTCCACCTTGAGGATCATGGCGTGCGTTCATGCGGCGACTCCTGCAGAATGCGTTTCGTCACGGTTGGCGCTCGCCTCGCCACGCTTTGCGCGTGCGGCTTGCACCTCCTCGATCAGCGCGGCGATCGTGCCCTGCGCGTCGCCGACCACGGTCAAATTGGCACGCTTCGCAATCGGCGCGCTGCCGTTGAGATTCACGGCAATCACATGGCGGCAGTCCTTGATGCCCTGCAAGTGCTGCACGGCGCCCGAAATGCCGAACGCGATATACACGCTCGCCTCGACCGTCTTGCCCGTTGCGCCGACTTGCTTGTCACGCGTGAAGTGACCGTTGTCCACCGCCACGCGGCTCGCGCCGATCGCCGCGCCGAACGCGTCCGCGAGCAGACCGAACGCCGCAATGTCGGTCACGCCGTTGCCCGCCGAGACGATGAAATCGGCTTCTTCGAGTGCGACCTGGGCGGCGTCGATGGATTCGAGCCCGAGGTCCTTGTATGGCGACGCGAGGTCGGTAGCCGGCCGGATGAAATCGCCCGCGAGGCGTTCGCCGGCGCCGACGAAAGGCAGTTTCGCCTCGACGGCGTTCGGCGCGAGCAGGATCACTTCCGGCAGCGAGCGTGCGGCCCACGCGCGCTTCGCCTGCTCATACACGCCCACATGCTTCGCATCGATCTCGACCACGTGAGTTGCCACGCTCGCACCCGCGGCGGCCGCATAGCGGCGGCCGAGGTCGCCGTCGCCGCTGGCGTTGTCCGGCAGGAACACGTGCTTCGGCGCGAGCGCCGCCGCGCAGGCCTGCAGCGCACGCAACCGGCTTTCCGGCGCGAACGTGCGGCGCTCGAAACCCGGCAGTTCGATCAGCTTGTCCACGCCGAGCGCCCCGGCATCGTCCTTCAGCTCGCCGAACACGAGCAGCGCGATTTCGGTATGCGCATCGGCCAGCAGCGCGGCGGCGGCAATGGCCTGGCACGCGTGATCGTCGAGCGCGCCGCGTTCGGCGTGCGCAACGACGAGCAGAACATCATCGGGATGACTCACCACGCGGCGTGGCTTCGCTGCGCTCGCGTGCGCGTGCTGCGCGAGCCACTGCGCATCGCTCGCGTCCGCGCTGCCGGCTTCGCCCAGCGTGATGCGCTTGAGGCCCGCAGCCGTAATGACGAAGGGGCGGCGCGGATCGATTCGTTTGAGGGTATTCATCGATTCACTCCAGCGAGGCGGCGACGAGTTCGGCCACGTCGAGCACGTCGGGGCGCGGACCCACGACGCCTTCGAGCATCGCCGTGCACTGCGGGCAGCCCACGGCGACGACTTCGGCATTGACGGCGCGCGCGTCGGCGATGCGGATGTCGGGAATGCGCTGCTTGCCGGGGATATCGGTGAGCGGCGCGCCGCCGCCACCGCCACAGCAGCGTGCTCGCATGCCGTGGCGCTCCATCTCCACGACCTTGATGCCAATGGTCTTGAGCAGCTTGCGCGGCGCTTCGGTCTCGCCGTTGTAGCGGCCGAGGTAGCAGGGATCGTGATACGTCGTGCGCTTTTCCGCGAGCGCCTGCAGGGCCTTGGGCGCGATGCGCCCGGTCGCGGCGAGTTCCGCGAGGTAGGTCGTGTGATGCAGCACCTCGTAACGCCCGCCAAGCGCGCGATACTCGTTGCGCAGGCTATGCATGACGTGCGGATCGGCAGTGACGATGCGCGCGAAGTTGAGCGACGCGAGCGTCGTCATCATTTGCTTCGCCATCTGCTGGAATGTGGCTTCGTCGCCGAGGCGACGTGCCACGTCGCCTGTGTCGGTTTCCCGCGCGCCGAGCACCGCGTAGTTCACGCCCGCCTTGTTGAGCACGGTCACGAGCGCCCGCAGCGTGCGCTGATAGCGCATGTCGAATGCACCCTCGCCCGCCACCACGAGGACGTCCACGCGCTTGCCCGGTTGCGCCACGGGCGCGTTGAGATCGACCGACCAGTCGTAGCGCGCGGCCTTGTCGTAGCCGCCTGCCGTGCCCGTTTCGCGCAGATTGGCAAGCACCTCAGGTCCTTTGCCCGGTACCTCGCCGTGCACCAGCGTCTGGTTGCGGCGCATATCGACGATGGCGTCCACGTGCTCGATCAGCATCGGGCACTCCTGTACGCAGGCGCGGCAGGTCGTGCAGGACCACAGCGTTTGCGCTTCGATCAGGCCTGAAACGATCGGGGCATTCGGCGCGCCGGCATGCTGGCCGACCTTGATGCCGGGCGTGGGGCTGCCCGCATAGGCCGCATCGGTGCCGCCCGCCATGCCGACCACGAGATCCTGAATCAGCTTCTTGGGGTTGAGCGGCTGGCCCGAGGCGAACGCGGGGCACGCGGCCTCGCATTTGCCACACTGCACGCAGGCGTCGAAGCTCAGCAGCTGGTTCCAGCGAAACTCGACGGGTTTCGCTACGCCGTATTCCTGCTTCTCTTCGATGTCGGGGAGCTTCAGCGCCGTGGGCGGCGTGGCCGTGCCGTTGCCGGTCCAGCCCTCGCGCGTGGCCGAAAAACGCTCCTGGCGTGGATGGAACGCGAGGTGCAACAGCCCCGCCACGGCATGCTTCATCGGGCCGCCGCGCGCCGCGCCGAACGTCATCGCGAACGCGCCCACGGCGATCAGCACCGCGCAGAGCACCGCGAAGCCGCCCGACATGGCGCCCGCCGGTACGACCGTGAAGAGCGCCACGCCCAGCGCGAACGAACCGAGCAGCCACGGCAGCGTATTCCAGGGCCCGCGCGAGAGGCGTGCCGGCACCGCCTTCGCGTGACGGCGGCGCCACACGAACACCACGCCGATCAGCATGGCGAGGGCCGCGAGAAAAACCAGTTTGTCGAGCCATGGCGAATAGATCGCGAATCCGTAGTTGACGAACACGAGCGCGAGCGCCGCGATGGCGCCGCCCGCGGTGGCGACGTGCGTCCTGGCGATGTACGGGTCGCGCGCCACCACGTGGTGCAGATCGACGAAATAACGTTTCGGGATACTGAACAGCTTGCCGACGCCGACGGAGCCAGGCGCGGCGGCACGCCCCATCCGCCAGAAAGCGGCCCGCTTCGCGACCGCGAATGCGAGCCCCGCCATCGACACCCACAGCAGCGCGGTAATGAGCCAGGTCGGATTCATGGTTCAGAAGTCCTTGGCGAGCCGCAGCGCGTCGTAGATCGCGCCGTGAATGTTGTGCAGGGAGATGCAGTCGCCCACGCGGAACAGCAGGAAGCGGCCATTGCCGAGTTCTTCCGAAAGGCACGGCTGCGCCTCGGCCGCGAAGAGCTTGTGCACGTCCACCTGCCCGCGGTTGGCCGATTCGGGCTTGAGCTTCCAGTACAGGGCGTCGTTGGGCGTGCTGCCGTTTTCGATCACCACCTGATCGACGGCGCGCTCTTCCTGCTCCTCCGTGTACTCGTTGCGCAGCACGGCGATCTTCTTGCCGTCTTCTTCGTACACACGGTCGAGCCAGTAATTCGGCGTGTGAATCACGCCTTGCGCATAGAGGCGGCGATAGAAGATCGGGAACGTGGTGCCGCCCACGTCGTCGGCGACCTTCACGTCGGGCGTCACGATCTCGACCTTCGAGCCGCGGCTCGAGATGAAATCGGCGACGCCTGCGCCCGCATGCGTGCTCACGCCGTCGTAGACGAGCACGTTCTGCTTCGGCTCGACCTTGCCGCTGAGGATGTCCCATGCGCTCACGGCGAGCCCCCCTTCCACGCCCCAGGCCGGAACCTGCTGCGTGAAGCTCGAGCCGCCCGTGGCGAGCACGATGATGTCGGGCTTTTCCGCGAGGATGGTTTTCTCGTCGGCCGTCACGCCAAGGCGACGATCCACTCCAAGTCGCTTCGTCTCCATGTCGAACCAGCGCACGATGCCCGCCATCTGCTCGCGCTGCGGCGCTTTCGCAGCGAGCAGAATCTGGCCGCCCACGGCGTCGTTCTTCTCGAACAGCACGACATCATGGCCGCGCAGCCGCGCCACGCGTGCGGCCTCCAGGCCCGCCGGGCCCGCGCCGACCACCACGACCTTGCGCTTGGGGCCGCGCGATTTTTCGATCACGTGCGGCATGGTCGCTTCGCGCGACGTTGCCGCGTTCTGCACGCACAGCACGTCGAGCCCGTTGTACTGGCGGTCGATGCAATAGTTCGCGCCCACGCACTGCTTGATCTCGTCTTCGCGGCCGTCGCGAATCTTGATGACCATGTGCGGGTCGGCGATCTGCGCGCGCGTCATGCCCACGAGATCGACCATGCCGCTCGCGAGCAGACGCTCGGCCTGCCCCGCGTCGCGAATGCTCTGCGCATGCATGACCGGCAGCTTGACCACCGACTTGATGCCCGCCGCGAGATGCACGAACGGCTCCGGCGGCAGCGCCATAGGCGGCATGCAGTTCGCGAGCGTGTTGTGCGTATCCGCGCCTGAGCCGATCACGCCGAGATAATCGATGAGACCCGTTTCCGACATCGCCTGTGCGATTTCCTTGAGCTGCTCGTGATCGAGGCCGTCTTCGTGGAATTCGTCGCCGCACATGCGCAGGCCGACGCAAAAGTCCTTGCCCACCGCTTCACGCACGGCCTTGAGTACTTCCACGCCGAAACGCAGACGGTTTTCGAGCGAGCCGCCCCATTCGTCGGTGCGGAAGTTCGTGCGGGGGCTCCAGAACTGGTCGATCAGATGCTGGTGCGCGGCGGAGATTTCGATGCCGTCCATGCCGGCGTCCTTCACGCGCTTGGCAGCCGCCGCGAAGTCGCCGATGATGCGGCGGATCTCCTCCACCTCGATGATCTTCGCGTTGCCGCGGTGCACGGGCTCGCGTACACCCGAAGGCGACATCAAATGCGGCCAATGCTCGCCGTGAAAGGCGGAGCGGCGGCCCATGTGGGTGGCCTGGATCATGATCTTCGCGCCATGGCGGTGCATGGCCTCGGCCAGACGCGCGAGCGGATCGATGATCTTGTCGGTGGCGAGATTCACCGACTTCCACCAGCCCTGCGGGCTGTCGATCGACACCGGGCTCGAGCCGCCGCATACGGCCAGGCCCACGCCCCCCTTGGCCTTTTCTTCGTAATAGCGGATATAGCGGTCGCCCGGCAAGCCGCCCGGCTCCGCGTAGACCTCGGCGTGGGCCGTGCTGACGATGCGGTTGCGCAGCGTGAGCTGATTGAGCGTCAAGGGTTTGAACAGATTCGGGTAGCGCATCGCAGACGACCTCTGGCGTTCGTGTCTTTCGGTGTGACCTGTATTGCGGGGGGCGCGCGGCCGTTCAGGCGGCGATCGGCGAGACTTCGAAGACGCAGTGCGCGTGGCCTTCGGCGGCGCACTGCACTTCTTTCGATTGCGAACGCGGCGCGCTCTTTCCGCCTTCCGTGGTGTCGTTCACCCAGTCCATCGCGCCCGCGAACCAGCCCGCGAACATGTAGCAAAGCTTGCCTTCCTTGCCCGGTTGCGCCAGCACGAACGACGAATGACGCAATTCGATCTTCGCGCGCGCGGTGGCCGGGTCGGCTTCGCGTATCGTGAAGAGGCCCCAGCCGCGCTGCGAAAGACGCTTCAGGTAATGTTCGAACACGGCCATGCCGGCAATGCCGTGCTTCTCGGCTTCCTTCGCGCACCAGTGGTACGCCGACTTGTAGCCGGCCTTGTAGAGAATCTCGGCGTACGCATCACGGCCCAGCGCCTCTTCCACGGCTGTGTGGTTGTTGGTGAAGAAGTGACGCGGCACGTACAGCATCGGCAGCGCGTCTGTGGTCCAGATACCGGTGGCAGGATCGACATCGATCGGCAGTTGCGGTTGCATTTCGTGGGGCTCCAATGACTCAACGAGCGTTTTTAGTTAGGGTTTCTTATTGGTAATGATGGCCTTTCCATGCTGCACGGTCAGGCCCGGCGATCAACCGCCCCAGACTTCGCCGAACACGCGCATCCAGTTCTCGCCCATGACCTTCTTGATGCGCGTCTCGCTCCAGCCGGCTTTTTGCATGGCCGCCGTGAGATTCGGAAATTCGCCGATCGTGCGGATGCCTTCCGGGTTCACGACCTTGCCGAAATTCGTGAGGCGGCGATAACGGCCCTTGTCGTGCGTGATCCAGTCGAAGAATTCGGTGCTGTAGCCTTGCGTGAAATCCGTGCCGATGCCCACGCGGTCCTCGCCGATCAGATCGACCACGTATTCGATCGCTTCGAGATAATCCTCGACGGTCGAATCCGGGCCTTTTTTGAGGAACGGTGCGAACATCGTCACGCCCACGAAGCCGTTCGCGTCGGCAATCTCCTTCAACTGCTCGTCGGTCTTGTTGCGCGGGTGCTCCTTGAGACCCGACGGACAGCAGTGCGAATACGTCACCGGCTTCTTCGAGCACGCGATCGCATCCGACGACGTCTTGCCGCCCACGTGCGAAAGATCGACGAGAATCCCCACGCGGTTCATTTCCTGGATCACTTCGCGCCCGTAGCCGGAGAGGCCGCCGTCCGGCTCATAGCAGCCCGTGCCGACCAGGTTCTGCGTGTTGTAGCAAAGTTGCACGACGTTCACGCCGAGTTCCTTGAACACCTCGATATAGCCGAGGTTGTCCTCGAACGCATACGAGTTCTGGAAGCCGAAGATGATGCCGGTCTTGTTCTCTTTCTTCGCATGCAGAATGTCGTCGGTCGTGCGCACGAGCGTGAGGATCTCGCTGTACTCGCGAATCTGCTGCTTCATCTGCGCGATGTTGTCCACGGTCCTCTGGAAGTCCTCCCAGACGGAAACCGTGCAGTTGACGGCGGTGACGCCGCCCTTGCGCATGTCTTCGAACACCGAGCGTTCGAACTTCGAAATGTTCAGGCCGTCGATGATGATGCTGTTGTCGTGCAGAGTGCTCATTAGCCGCTCCGAAACTCGCGAATGGAATTGAAAGGCGGTGGTGTGAAGAATCAGGCTTGCGTATAGATCGGGAAGCGTTCGCACAGCGCGAAGATCTCGCGGCGCACGCGCTGCTCCGTGGCGGCGTCGCCTTCGGGATGCGTGCGCAGTGCGTCGAACACTTCGAGAATCAGTCGCCCGATCTCGCGGAATTCGTCCACGCCGAAACCGCGCGTCGTACCCGCGGGCGTACCGAGGCGAATGCCCGAAGTCACCGTGGGCTTTTCGGCGTCGAACGGAATGCCGTTCTTGTTGCAGGTGATGCCGGCGCGCTCCAGCGCCTGCTCGACCTGATTGCCCTTGAGGCCCTTGGGCCGCAGATCGACTAGCAGCAGATGGTTGTCGGTGCCGCCCGTGACGAGGTCGACACCGCCAGCCTTCAGCACCTCGCCCAGCGCCTTCGCATTGGCGAGCACGCTGTCGATATAGGTCTTGAAGCTGGCTTCGAGCGCTTCGCCGAACGCCACCGCCTTGCCCGCGATCACGTGCATGAGCGGGCCGCCCTGCAGGCCGGGAAACACGGCCGAGTTGATCTTCTTCGCGATCTCCTCGTCGTTGGTCAGCACGAAGCCGCCACGCGGGCCGCGCAGTGTCTTGTGCGTGGTGGAGGTGACGACGTGCGCGTGCTCGATGGGGTTCTGATGGCGTCCTGCCGCGATGATGCCCGCGATATGCGCCATATCCACCATCAGCTTCGCGCCGACCGAGTCGGCAATGGCGCGAAAGCGCGCGAAGTCGAGTGCGCGCGGGTAAGCGGAAAAGCCCGCGATGATGAGGCTGGGTTTGTGCTGCTGCGCGAGTTCTTCGACCTGGTCGTAGTCAATCAGCATGGTTTCGCGGTTCACGCCGTACTGCACGGCGTTGAACCACTTGCCGGAAAGCGCCGGCCTGGCGCCGTGCGTCAGGTGGCCGCCCGCGTCGAGCGACATGCCGAGCACCGTATCGCCCGGATTGGCGAGCGCGAGCATGACCGAGCCGTTGGCCTGCGCGCCCGAATGCGGCTGCACGTTGGCGAAGCCGGCGTTGAACAGTTGCTTGATGCGGCTGATGGCAAGCGCTTCCACCTCGTCGGCGAATTCGCAGCCGCCGTAATAACGCTTGCCCGGATAACCTTCCGCGTACTTGTTGGTCAGCACCGAGCCTTGGGCCTCGAGCACGGCGCGCGACACGATGTTTTCCGACGCGATCATTTCGACCTGCGACTGCTGCCGCTCGAGTTCTTTCAGGATGCTGCTGCGGATTGCCGAATCGCGCTGCGCCAGCGTTTGCGAGAAGAAAGGTTGAGTGTTCGACATAGGGCTTCCGTGACGATGAATGAAGGACTTCCTGCAAGGCTGGAGGCCCCGTCGCGACTGGCTTGAGAGCGGCTTTGAACCCGCTTGACCGGCTGGGGACCGACGGTTCTATTCTTGTCGTTCGAATTGGCGCTCAACGTCGAAATTCAGACGCGTTCTTTTCCTTTTCCGCCATTCGCGTCCATTTTTCACAAGTGGCTACGTTAGAGCGCCCGCTAACGGTGCGCCCGTGCCCCATGTTTCCCAATCCAGATTATTTATCGTGCATCGCAGTGCACCAATCCCGCACTCTCGTCCTATTTCCCGCGTCCGGCTTTATTGACCAGATGACTCAGGGTTTTGCCGCATGGCACACTGGACCCGCCAAATTCGAAAATTGCGGTAGCGTAGCCGGCCCCCCGGGCCTCACCGGGCCTCCATTGGGCATCAGGCTACCGATCACAAGGAATCGTCCCCCATGCTGCCGGATCGCACAGCGTCGTTAGCGCACTTCGCGTTCATGCCGCTGCCCGACTTCACGATGATCGCGTTCACGAACGCCATCGAAGTTCTTCGTATGGCTAACTACCTGAGCGGACAGCCGCTTTACAGGTGGTCGATCATCAGCCCGGAGGGCGGCCCGGTCGCGTCGAGCAACGGGCTTTCCATCGACACCGGCCCGGCCGAATGCGTGGGGCAACCCGATATCGTGTTCGTCTGCGGCGGCATCGATGTGCAGCGGGCCACCACGCCCGGCCATCTCGCTGCGCTGCGCCGCTTCGCGCGCATGGGTGTTGCGCTGGGCAGCCTTTGCACGGGTACTTATGCGCTGGCTAAGTCTGGGTTGCTGGCTGGGTATGCTTGCGCGATCCATTGGGAGAACATGTCGGCGCTGAAGGAGGAGTTTCCTTCGACGCGTTTTCTCAAGGAGCTCTTCGTCATCGACCGCGACCGGGTGACGTGCACCGGCGGCGTCGCGCCGCTCGACATGATGCTGCATCTCATCACGGCACGTGTGGGCACAGCTCGCGTGACGCAGATCGCCGAGCAGTTCGTTGTCGAGCATGTGCGCGATACGTCTGCCCAGCAGCGCATGCCGCTCGTCGCGCGGCTCGGGTCCGCGAACAAGTCGCTCTTCGAAGTCATCTCGCTTATGGAGAACAATATCGAAGAGCCGCTTTCACGTGAAGAGCTGGCGCGGCTTGCGAATATGTCACAGCGGCAGTTGCAGCGGCTCTTTCACGAGCATCTTGGCATGACGCCTACGCATTACTATTTAACGCTGCGCTTGCGGCGCGCGCGTGAGCTGCTGCTGCAGACCGATATGTCGATCATGCAGATTACGATGGCCTGCGGGTTTCAGTCGGCTTGTCACTTTAGCAAGAGCTATCGGGATGCTTTTGGGAGTGCGCCTACTGGGGAGCGGAGGAAGCGGGTGGCGCCGCTTTCGGGTTTGGATTCGCCGAGCGCGGCGGCGGCTGTTGTTGCGCCTTCGCCTGTTGTTCATATTTGAAACTTGCTTTCGCGCTGGTCTGCATGCGTTGCCCCTGTGCGGGGCGGCACCTACTTTCTTTGCAGCGGCAAAGAAAGTAGGCAAAGAAAGCCGCTCAAACCGCCAGCGCCTGCCACAGTTCACATCTCGACGTAAATGGTGAATGGCTCCGGAGCGTCTGTCACCTCGCACCTTCAGAG
>NZ_JBMIQH010000027.1:0-111402 GCF_056155635.1 Paraburkholderia sp. BR10141
GCACCTGGGCTGGCTGCCCGTGGTGAGCGACGGTTCGTGGCGCAGCTACGTGCTGCCGTCGGTCACGCTCGGCGCGGCCGTGGCGGCGGTGATGGCGCGCTTCACACGGGCTTCTTTCGTCGAGGTGCTCAACGAGGACTTCGTTCGCACGGCGCGCGCGAAGGGCGTCGCCGAACAATGGGTGGTGATCAGGCATTGCCTGCGCAACGCGATGATTCCCGTGGTCACGATGATGGGCCTGCAGTTCGGCTTCCTGCTGGGCGGCTCGATCGTCGTGGAGGTGGTGTTCAACTGGCCGGGCCTCGGGCGGCTGCTCGTCGATTCCGTTGCGATGCGCGATTACCCCGTGATTCAGGCCGAAGTGCTGTTGTTCTCGCTCGAGTTCATCGTCATCAATCTGATCGTGGACGTGTTGTACGCGGTCATCAATCCGACCATTCGATTCAGGTGAGCCCGCCATGAGCACGACCCTAAACGAAGCCGTACGCGCAGAGGACGAAGCGATCCGCACGCCGTGGCGCGAATTCTGGCGCAAGTTCCGCAAGCAGCACGTCGCGCTCGGCGCGGGCGCGTTCGTGCTGCTGCTGGTGGTGATCGCGGTGTTCGCACCGCATCTCGTGCCTTACGACCCGGAAAATTACTTCGATTACGACTCGCTCAACGCGGGTCCCTCGGCGGCCCACTGGTTCGGCGTGGACGCGCTGGGCCGCGATATTTTCAGCCGCATCCTCGCGGGCACGCGCATTTCGCTGGCCGCTGGTTTTCTTTCGGTGGCGCTGGGGGCTGTAGTCGGCACGTTCTTCGGCTTGCTCGCGGGCTACTATGAAGGCTGGTGGGATCGCATCACCATGCGTGTAGCCGACGTGCTGTTCGCATTCCCAGGCATTCTGCTCGCCATCGGCGTGGTGGCGATCCTCGGCAACGGCATGATCAACGTGGTCTGCGCGGTGGCGGTGTTCAGCATTCCGGCGTTCGCGCGGCTCGTGCGCGGCAATACGCTCATGCTCAAGCATCTCACGTATGTGGAGGCCGCGCGCAGCATTGGCGCGTCGGACTGGACGATCATCATGCGGCATATCCTGCCGGGCACCGTGTCGTCCGTGATCGTGTATCTGACCATGCGTATCGGCACGTCGATCATCACGGCCGCGAGCCTGTCGTTCATCGGCCTCGGCGCGCAGCCGCCCACGCCGGAGTGGGGCGCCATGCTCAACGAGGCGCGCGCCGATATGGTGACGGCGCCGCATATCGCGCTGTTCCCGAGCCTCGCCATCTTCCTCACCGTGCTCGCGTTCAATCTGCTGGGTGACGGCTTGCGCGACGCACTCGACCCGAAGCTGGACCGCGCATGAGCATCGATCGTGGAGATACTGCGCCGCATATCGGCACACTGGCGAGCGGCGCAACGGGAACGATTGCCGACGTCAGCGGTGTGCGCGTCGGGCACTGCACGCTCGACGCGGGCGACGTGCAAACCGGCGTGACCGTGCTGCTGCCGCATGCAGGCGACCTCTTTCGCGAGAAGGTGCCGGCGAGCGCTTGTGTGATCAACGGATTCGGCAAGAGCATCGGGCTCATGCAGCTCGAAGAGTTGGGCGTGCTCGAAACGCCGGTTGCGCTGAGCAACACGTTTGCGGTGGGCACGCTCGCACAGGCGCAGGTTCGCGCGGCGGTCGCGGCGAATCCGCAAATCGGGCGCGGCCTGCCGACCGTCAATCCGCTCGTGTTCGAGTGCAACGACGGTTACCTGAACGACATTCAGGCGCTGGCCGTTCATGAGGAACACTATCTCGCGGCCTGCGCCGCCGCGAGCGCCGACTTCGCACGCGGCAGCGTAGGCGCGGGGCGCGGCATGTCGAGCTTCGACCTGAAAGGCGGCATCGGCACGGCGTCGCGCGTCGTGCAGGCGGCGGGCGTGCAGTACACCGTGGGCGCGCTCGTGCTGGCGAACTTCGGCCGCTTGCCGATGCTGACGATCAGCGGCGTGCCCGTGGGGCGCGTGCTTGCTGCGCGCGCGGCGTCGAACCGCGCGACGCAGGAGCCCGAGAAGGGCTCGATCATCATGCTGATCGCCACGGACGCGCCGCTCGACGCGCGGCAGCTTCGACGCGTTGCGCTGCGCGCGGCAGCAGGTCTTGCGCGCACGGGGTCCGTCTATGGACACGGCAGCGGCGATATCGCCATGGCGTTCAGCACCGCGTACACATTGGCGCACGACGCGTCGACCCACGCGTTGCCGCCCTTGCTCGCCGACTCGCAACTCGATCCGCTGTTTCAGGCAGGCGCCGATTGCGTCGAGCAGGCGATTCTCGACGCCTTGTGGAGCGCACGCACTGTGCAGGGCCGCGATGGCCACGTGCGTCTCGCGCTGCGCGAAGCGGCGCCCGATCTCGCCGATCTTCGTTCAGGCGGAGTGCACGCGTGAAGGTACTCATTTCGGTCGATATCGAAGGCATAGGCGGCGTCTTCAACGTTCAGCAAACGCGCGCGGGAAACGCCGAGTACGAACAGGCCCGCCGCTGGATGACGCTCGAGGCGAACGCGGCCGTGGAAGGCGCATTCTCGGGCGGCGCGAGCGAAGTGTGGGTCAACGACTCGCATGGCGGTTTCAACAACCTGCTGCTCGACGAGATCGACGCGCGCGCACGGGTGATACTCGGCAAGCCGCGCACGCTTGGCATGATGGCGGGGCTCGAGCACCGGCCCGCGCTTGTTTTCATGATCGGCTATCACGCCATGGCGCAAAGCCGCGGCATCCTTGCGCACACCATCAACAGCTTTGCGTTCGCGCGCGTGCTCGTGGATGGCGTGGCGACGGGCGAGGCGGGGCTGTATGGCGCGCTCGCGCAGGAATACGGCGCACGCGTGGCGCTGCTCAGCGGTGACGATGTATTCGAAGACGAAACGCGGCCCGCTTTTCCCGATGCGAAGTTCGTCGTGGTGAAGCGCGCCCGCGGCCACGCGAGCGGCGATCTGTTGACGCCCGCCGCGAGCCGCGAACGGGTTCGCGACGCGGCGCGCGAAGCCGCCGGGCAGATCGCACGCGACGGCGAATGGTGGGACCGCGCGTGTGCGGCGCCGCGTATGCGCACGTGCGAGCTGCACACGCAGACGACTGCGCTGGCGGATCTCTTTGCGCAGTGGCCGGGTGTCGAGCGCGCGGCGGGCTGCGTGATCCGGTTTGCGGCGCCAACCGCCGAGTTTCTCGTGCGCACGCTCAATAGCTTGTCGGCGATGTCGGCGGTGCTGCGATGAGGCGGCCGCTGGTCTCGGCATTGTGCAACTAACTGTCAGCCCCGTCACGCCCAACAAAAACGGACTGGCGGCCTCGCCGCCAATCCGCCAAAAGCCTGCCGTTCAACCCGTCAGGTCTTCCTCCAGCCGGTCGAACACCCGCTGTGTCGCGCCACGCGCATGCAGCGCGAACAGCAGCAGCGAACGGCCCGTCACCTGGTAGATATCGCCCGCTTCGAATTCGGGCAGTTCGTCGCGCACGGGCATGTTCGTGTCGATGAGGCAGTTCCACTGGTCGTTGCCCGGCACCGAAGGAAGCGTGAAATCCACCACGTCGTGATAGGCGTTGAACACGATGAGCATGGTCGCATCCGAGGCGAGGCGCATGATGCCGCTCGTTTGCGATCGTCCATCGATCAGCATGCCGAAGCAACGCATGGCCGCATCGTCCCACTGCTCCTGAGCGAGCGGTACGCCTGCGGGCGAGAGCCATTCGACGTCGGTGACGTCGAGCGTCGCGTTGTGCTCGCCGATGAGAAACCGGTTGCGTCGCAGCACCGGCAGCGCATGGCGCAGCGCGGTAAGCTTGCGCACGAAGTCGGCGAGCGCGCGGCCCGTGTCGTCGATGCCGTCCCAGTCCACCCAGCTCACGTCGTTGTCCTGGCAGTACGCGTTGTTGTTGCCTCGCTGCGTGCGACCGAACTCGT
Source organism: Paraburkholderia sp. BR10141 (assembly GCF_056155635.1). Lineage (NCBI taxonomy): Bacteria > Pseudomonadati > Pseudomonadota > Betaproteobacteria > Burkholderiales > Burkholderiaceae > Paraburkholderia > Paraburkholderia sp. BR10141. The sequence goes on from NZ_JBMIQH010000027.1 coordinate 3,942, forward strand.
CGCCCGCTAGCAGCATCGGCGTGCCCTGCGAGAGCAGCAGCGTGGCGAGGAAGTTGCGCTTCTGGCGCTCGCGCAGCGCGCGGATCTCGGGGTCGTCGGTCGGGCCTTCCGCGCCGCAATTCCACGAGAGATTGTCGCCGTGGCCGTCGCGGTTCTCTTCGCCGTTGGCTTCGTTGTGACGGTCGTTGTACGAAACGAGATCGTTCAGCGTGAAGCCGTCGTGCGCAGTGACGAAGTTCACGCTCGACCATGGCCGCCGTCCGCGCCGGTTGAAGCTGTCGCCCGAAGCGCACAGGCGCGTGGCGAGTTCGGGCGCCTTGCCCTCGTCGCCTTTCCACCAGGCGCGCGCGGTGTCGCGAAAGCGGTCGTTCCATTCCATCCAGCCGGGCGGGAAGCCACCCACCTGGTAGCCGCCCGGCCCGCAGTCCCACGGCTCGGCAATCAGCTTCACGCTCGCGAGAATCGGGTCCTGGCGGCAGCTGTCGAGAAAGCCGCCGCCTTCGTCGAAGCCATAGGGCTCGCGCCCGAGGATCGTCGCGAGGTCGAAGCGAAAACCGTCCACGCCCATTTCGAGCACCCAGTAGCGCAGGCTGTCCGTGACCATCTGCAGCACGCGCGGGTGCGAGAGGTTGAGCGTATTGCCCGTGCCTGTGTCGTTGATGTAGTAGCGCCGGTCTTCGGGTAGCCGGTAGTACGAAGCATTGTCGATGCCGCGAAACGAGAGCGTCGGACCGAGTTCGCTGCCTTCAGCGGTGTGATTGTAGACCACGTCGAGTATCACTTCGAGACCCGCCTGGTGCAGGCGGTCCACCATGTTCTTGAACTCGTCGATCGAGCCGTGCGCGCCCACCGAGTACCGCGGGTCCGGCGCGAAGAAGCCGATGGTGTTGTAGCCCCAGTAGTTCGTGAGACCGCGGTCGAGCAGGTGCGAGTCATTCACGAAGGTGTGGATGGGCAGCAACTCCACGGATGTCACGCCGAGCCCGCGGATATATTCGAGCACCGGCGTCTGCGCGAGCCCCGCGAAGGTGCCGCGCTCTTCGTGCGGCACGTCGGGGTGGCGGATCGTGAAGCCGCGCACATGCGTTTCGTAGATGATCGTGCGCTCGCGCGGCACACGTTCGCGCATCGGGTGGTGCCATGTGAAGCCCTGATCGACCACGCGGCAGCGCGGCACATAACGCGCGCTGTCTCGCGTGTCGAACGAGAGATCGCCGTCGGGGCTCCCGATCGTGTAGCCGAACACGGCGGGGTGCCAGCGCAGCGCGCCCACGTGCGCCTTCGCATACGGATCGAGCAACAGCTTGTGCGGATTGAAGCGATGGCCCGCCTGCGGCTCGTAGGGCCCGTGCACGCGATAGCCGTAGATGGCGCCCGGTGCGAGGTCGGGCAGATAGACGTGCCACACCTCGTCGGTGTATTCGGGCAACTCGATGCGTTCGAGTTCGCGCAGGCCGCTCTTGTCGAAGAGACACAACTCGACCTTGGCAGCGTTCGCGGAGAAGAGCGCGAAGTTCACGCCGCGGCCGTTCCAGGTGGCGCCGAGCGGGAACGGCTGTCCTTCTACGATACGGGTGGCGGTTTTTTTCTTCATGGGCTCGTCGGTTGGGGACGCGATGGCGCGCGCCACCAATGCCGTTGCGCGCGAGGGCGGGCTTGTGTCAAGCAAGGTTTGGGCCCAGGGCCCGCAGCGCAGCGGATAGACGAGAAGAGAGGGGCCGGATACACGGGGCACCGCGGTGGTGCGCGCTGCGCGCGTGTAGCTTTGGCGCAGCGCGTGCCCAGATTTACCGATGTCGACCCAGACTTCGCGTGCAGCGCCTACTTCACGGTTTGCACGACTTCGAAGCCTTCGAACTCGGGATGGCTCAAATAGACCGGACGGTTTGCCCCGCCCGCATTGCCCGCGTTTCGATGCGCCGCGCGAAAGGCGTCGGAACGCGTCCAGTCTTCGAAGTGCGCGTGGCTCGCCCAGATCGTGTGGCTCGCGTAGAGCACGTGGTCTTCGCGCTGCGGGCCTTTGAGCAGATGAAATTCGATGAAGCCGGGCACTTGCTTCAAGTGCGTGTCGCGCGTGGCCCAGACTTCCTCGAATGCGGCCTCGGAGCCCGGCGCGACCTTGAAGCGATTCATGGCGATGTACATTGCGACGTTCCTCTTCGCGTACGAAAAATCGATAGGCAAGGCGGCGGGTGACTGCGCCCGCCGCCGCTTCGAGATCCGATTATAAGAGGCCGCGAAGGCGCTCGCGCCGCGTCGGTCCGTCGGCCTCAGCCAACACGGAACACTTGTACGGTGCCAGCGCCGCCGCGTTGAGCGCGAGGATATTGGTTTGCAACGCGATGCCTTCGATGATGGCGCTTCGGCTTCCCCATAACGTATCTTCGCGTTGTCGTAGAGGTGCTTCTTGACTAGCCGCCGGGATTTAGGGCTGAGCCTGACCCGCCGCTCACGCGATCGCGGCCGCCGGACGCACCGCCGCGCTCGGCGGCTGTCCGGTCTGCTGCCGCGAGCGGCCCGAGCTGAGATAGTCGGCGATCGAATCCTGTGTGATCTCGCCCACGTAGGCGCCGTCGGCGTCGAGCACCGGCATCCACGAGGCGCGGAACTGGTACATCTTGGAGAGCACGATGCGCAGGTTGTCGTCGACAGAAACCGTAGCCGGGAAGGGCGTGATGCGATCGCCGCAGACGCCTTCGACCCCGCGCGCGGCGCGGCGCGCCACGAAGCCGAGCGCGTGCTGCGCGTCGTCGAGCACGGTGAGATAGCGAGAATCGCTTTCGTCCATCGCGGCGAACGCGTGGGAGAGCGGCGTTTCGGCGCGCGCCGTTTCGGGTTGCGTGGCGGCGTCGCCGGCCTTCACGAGCAACAGGCGCTTGAGTGTGCTGTCCTGACCCACGAACTGCGCGACGAAGTCGTCATGCGGGCGCGCGAGCAGCGTATCGGGGTGGTCGTATTGCACGAGCCTGCCGCGCCGGAAGACCGCGATGCGGTCGCCCAGCTTGATCGCCTCGTCGATATCGTGGCTCACCATGATGACGGTCTTCTTCAGTTGCCGCTGCATCTGGAAGAACTCGTTCTGGATGGCCTCGCGATTGATCGGATCGACCGCGCCGAACGGCTCGTCCATGAGCAGCACGGGCGGATCGGCAGCAAGCGCGCGAATCACGCCGATACGCTGCTGCTGCCCGCCCGAAAGCTCGCGCGGATAACGCTTCAAATACAGCTTCGGGTCGAGCGCGACCATCGACATCAGCTCTGCCGCGCGTTCGGCGCAGCGCTTCTTGTCCCAGCCGAGCAGCCGCGGCACGACTGTGATGTTCTCCGCGATCGTCATGTTCGGGAAGAGGCCGATCTGCTGGATCACATAGCCGATGCGGCGGCGCAGATCCACTTCGTTCAGGCCCGTCGTGTCTTCGCCGTTGATGAGCACGCGGCCCGAGGTCGGCTCGATCAGCCGGTTGATCATCTTGAGCGTGGTGGTCTTGCCGCAGCCCGAGGGGCCGAGGAACACGCAGATCTCGCCTTCGGCCACCGAAAGGCTCACCGAATCGACGGCGCGCACGGCCTGGCCGTCTTTCTGCGTGAAGGTCTTCGTCAGTTGGTCGAGTTCGATCATGTCTTCTGTACTCCTTTCGGTGTCAAAGCGCGCTGCAGCATCTGCAACAACAGGTCGGCGACGATCGCGAGCACGCTCACGAGCACGGCGCCCACGAGTAGCTTCATCATGCTGCTCTGGCCAATGGCGCGAATGATCAACGTGCCGAGGCCGCCCGCGCCGATCACGGCGGCAATGGTCATCACGCCGATGTTCATCACGACCGCCGTGCGCACGCCCGCAAGAATCACGGGCACGGCCAGCGGCAGATCGACGAGACGCAGCCGCTGCCACGACGTCATGCCGATGCCGGTGCCGGCTTCCTTGATGCCCGCCTCCACGTTGCGTAGCGCGAGGTAGGTGTTGCGCATGATCGGCAGCAGCGAGTAGAGAAACACAGCCGTAATGGCGGGCACCGCGCCAATGCCCTGACCGAAGCGCGAGAACACCGGGATCATCAGGCCGAACAGCGCGATGGAGGGCAGCGTGAGGATGATGGTCGCCAGTCCCAGCAGCGGTGCGGCGAGCCAGTCATGGCGGCTGATGAGCACGCCGAGCGGCACGCCCGCGATGATCGCGCAGCCCACGGCGATGCCCACGAGGTAGAGGTGCTGGAGCGTGAGTTGCAGCAGCTCGGGCCAGCTCGAAGCGAGATAGTCGAATACGTTCATAGGGCCTGGCCTCCTTCAGGGGAGCGTATGCGTGCGCAGGAACTCCGCCGCGACTTGCTGGGCGGACTTGCCGTCGAGATCGACGGCCTTGTTCATGTCTTGCATCGCGTCGTTGTTGAGGGCGGCGGACAGCGCGTTGAGCTGCGCAGCCAGTTTGGGATTGCGCTCCAGCACTTCCTTGCGTACCACGGGCGTGGCGTTGTACGGCGGGAAGAAGTGCTTGTCGTCTTCGAGCGGCACGATGCCGAAGCCCTTCACGCGGCCATCGGTCGTGTAGACGAGGCCGATCTTCAACTGGTTGTTATGCAGCGCCGTGTAGACGAGGCCGGGGTCCATCTGCTTCATCTGCGAGCGGTCAAAGCTCATGTCGTAGGTGGCGAGCAGGGGCTTAAGACCATCCGGACGATTCGCGAACTCGGCGTCCATGCCGAACACGTAGCGCTTCGCATCGGGGTCCGTCTTCAGCTTTTGCGCAAGCTGCGAGACCGTGGTGATGCCGGTTTCCTCGGCGAATTTGCTTGGCAGGCCTAATGCATACGTGTCGTTGAGCGGCGAGGCATTGAGCCAGACGAGACCGCGCGGCGCATCGAGCGCCTTCACGCGCTCGTACATCGCTTCGGGCGAAAGCTTCTCCGTCAGCTTGTCGTAGACGAGTGCCGCCGTGCCCGTGTAGTCCCAAACGAGGTCGAACTGGCCGTTCTCCAGCGCACTGCGCATGAGGGTACTGCCAAGGCCGGAGCGCACCTCCACGGAATAGCCGCGCGAGCGCAGGTATTGCGCTGTGACTTGGCTAGCACGTATTGCTCGGTGAAGTTCTTCGCGCCCAGTACGAGCTTGGGCTGTGCGAATGCGGGTGTGGCGGCGGCGACGAGCGCCGTGCCGATCAGGCAGGCCTGAACGAAGCGGCGCAGAGACTTGAACGGTGACGCGAGCATCATGCGAGCCCTCCGTGACGCGCGAGCCACTGATGGCTGCCGGCGGCAACCACGCCGTCGAGCACGAGCGCGAGCGCGGCCGTGAACGCGGCGCCGAGCAGCAGCAAGGGCTGATCGTTCAGATAGATGCCGGGGAAAATGAGCGAGCCGAGGCTGTCGGCGCCGATCAGATAGGCGAGCGGCGCCGTGCCCACGTTGATGGCGAGCGCGGTGCGCACACCGCCCACGATGATGGGCAGCGCGCCCGGCAATTCCACGCGCGTGAGCGACTGCCAGCCCGTCATGCCGATGCCGCGCGCGGCTTCGCGCAGCGCGGCCGGCACGTTCTTCACGCCTTCATACGTATTGCGCGTGATGGGCAGCAGCGACGCGAGAAAGAGCGCGACGATCGCGGGAACGTCGCCGATGCCGAACACGCCGAGTGCAATGGCGAGCACCGCGAGCGAGGGGATCGTGTTGCCCACGTTGAAGATCTGCATGAAGCGTTCGGCCTGTCGCACGAAGCGCGGCCGGCTCAGCAGCACACCGGCGGGTACGCCGACCACGATGGCGAGCGCCATCGAATAGCCGACGAGCAGCAGGTGCCGCCCAGTGTAGTAGGCGAGGTCGCCTGCGTGGCTGTGCCACGTATCGGCGCCGATGGCGCGTGAGAGTGCCCACGCGATGACGGCAAGGGCGATCAGGCTGCCCGCGAGCAGGGCAGAGCGTCGAGTCATGAAGGTACGCCTCCTTGTTTTTGTGCCGCGCGGCGCAACGCTGCGCAGCGGGGACGCCGATGAGGATGCTCAAGGCGCCGCGAAGGAAGTTCGTGATCCCGGCATGGCCGCGATTGGAACCGACTAAAACTACGGACCAGAAAACGAACGAAAACCAGTCCGCCCGCGCACGTTAGCTACGTGGCGGCAGTGATATGAACGCGCTTCTCGCGTTCTTCTGGTTGTCATGTTCAGCTCGACGGCACCGAGCAGATCGATGCGCGCTGGAGCAGGAAACCACCTTTTGGCGGCTTGGATGCGGCGGTTTTGGGCCGCTACGCGAGGGCCGGAGGCCCGCTTGAATGGCGCTTGCGACGCAGTGGACCTTTAGCGTGGACCCTGTATCTCAATGCGCACGAGAACGACTTCGTGGTGATCGAAACGAGATGAGTATAGATCATTCGATTAGGTGCGTCTACCGTGGGGAACGATCGCGAGTTGACGGGCAATCGCTTGCTTTATTCGGTATGTCATTTCCGGGAATTAATCAGGTATCCGATTAAAATATTTCGGTAGTATTTCCCGTTTAAAAAGTGACAGAAATAGTCACTGCGGCAGAATGTTGCGCTCATTGGGCGCTCATTGGCTTTCTTAAGTTTCGTTTAAGAAACGCCATTTATTTTGAACCCCTTCGCATCATCGATGCTCGCCGATTCAGCGATGCGGCCATCGATCTCACTTCCGAATTCACCTCGAGAAGCGCGGCGCGCGTTCGCATTTCTCTGCTCTGCAATCCGTCATTCGATTCATGGCATTTCGTGCAATAGCGGCCGCCCCCGGCCTCGCGGGAAAACTCATCGTTGTGTCCGCAATCGGTTTGACGAGCGCCGCGTGGCTCGCCCATCGGCACGCGAACATTGCGACCGACGATCCGCTTGCCGACGCGGCGACTGCGACGTCCGCGGCGCCGGCGCAAGATGCGGCGTCGCAGGCGGCCAGCGCGGCGCCTGCGAGCGAAAGCGAGCCCGCGTTTCGCGTGGAGACCGCTGTGGTCGAACACAGCTTCTCCGAAGCCGCCCAGCGTCTCGGCGTGGATGCAGCGACGACGGCGAGGCTTGCGCGCGCATTCGCGGGCCGGCTCGATTTCCGGCGCGATCTGCAGCGTGGCAGCGAGATCCGCTTCGTGTTTCGCAAGGACACGAACGGCGCGGATGGCGCGAATGGCGCGAGCGACGCAAGAGATCCAGACGATGTGAGCCCTGCGAACGCCGGCGCGTCACAAAACGCATCGTCTTCGGACGACACGCCTGTCGCGATCCGCATTTCGAACGGCAACGTCTCGCACGATCTCTTTCTCTACCGGAACCTTGCGGGCAAGGCGTTCTACTATTGCGCAGACGGTCACGCCGCCGCGCCGTCGTTCTTGCGCTATCCCGTGAAGTTTACGCGCGTGTCTTCGTATTTCTCGCTGCGACGGCTCGATCCGGTCACGCATCGCGTGCAGCCGCACGAAGGTGTCGATCTCGCGGCGCCCGTCGGCACGCCCGTTCACGCGACCGCGCGCGGCACCGTGACGTTCGCCGGCTGGCAGACGGGCTACGGCAAGGTCGTGAAGCTCGAGAACTTCGGCCCGTACTCCACGACCTTCGCCCACCTTTCGCGCTTTGCGAAGCATTTGAAGGTCGGGCAGACGGTGAGCAAGGGACAGGTGATCGGATACGTGGGCGCGACGGGTTGGGCGACGGGCCCGCATCTGCACTATGAGGTGCACGTGGATCAGGTCGCGCAGGATCCGCTCACCGTCGACCTTCCGCATCGCGATCCCTTGCTGGGCGAGGACAAGCAACGCTTCGCCCAGCAGGTCGCGCTGATCGACCCGCTGCTGTAGGCGCAACGCGCGAAAGGCTGCCGCAAGGAAGCGGGCAAAACGGCCTGTGCTGCGCCGCAGCCACGATTTGCCGATTTTCGATAACACGTCGATTAATGACTCAATAGCATGGTTCCACTCAACCGTGGCGGCCAGGGCCGGCCGCCCGGGCCACCCAGAGGGAGACAACCATGCAAGGCGAGTCGAACGCACGCCCCGCTGCAATTGGCACGACAGTCGGTACATCATCGGGCAAGCCAGGTGCGCCGGCGCTCAATCAAACGCTCGGCACGTGGCAGTTGTGGGGCATCGCAGTCGGCCTCGTGATATCGGGCGAGTACTTCGGCTGGAGCTACGGCTGGGCCAGCGCCGGCACGCTCGGCTTCGTCGTCACGGCACTGTTCGTCGCGGCGATGTACACCACGTTCATCTTCAGCTTTACCGAACTCACCACCTCCATTCCGCATGCGGGCGGTCCTTTCGCCTACGCCCGACGCGCGTTCGGGCCGACCGGCGGGTATCTGGCGGGTGCGGCCACGCTCGTGGAATTCGTGTTCGCGCCGCCCGCCATCGCGCTCGCCATCGGCGCGTACCTGCATGTGCAGTTCCCCGGGCTCGAGCCCAAACACGCGGCCATGGGCGCGTATCTCGTGTTCATGGCGCTCAATATCGTGGGCGTGCAGATCGCCGCGACCTTCGAGCTGATCGTCACGCTGCTCGCCATCTTCGAACTGCTCGTGTTTATGGGCGTGGTGTCGCCGGGCTTCGCATGGACCCACTTCATGAAGGGCGGCTGGTCGGGCAACGATCACTTTTCGCTGGGTTCGTTTCATGGCATGTTCGCCGCGATCCCGTTCGCGATCTGGTTTTTCCTCGCGATCGAAGGCGTGGCCATGGCCGCCGAGGAAGCGAAGAACCCGCGCCGCTCGATTCCCATCGCCTATGTGGCCGGCATTCTCACGCTCGTCGCGCTCGCCGTGGGCGTGATGGTGTTCGCGGGCGGCGCGGGAGACTGGACCAAACTCGCGAATATCAACGACCCGCTGCCGCAAGCCATGAAGTTCATCGTGGGCGAGCACAGCGGCTGGATGCACATGCTCGTCTGGCTCGGGTTGTTCGGTCTCGTGGCCTCGTTTCACGGCATCATCCTCGGCTATTCGCGGCAGATCTTCGCGCTGGCCCGCGAAGGCTATCTGCCCGCGTGGCTCGCGAAAATCCATCCGCGCTTCAAGACGCCGTATCGCGCGATTCTCGCGGGTGGCGTGGTCGGTATCGCCGCGATTTATAGCGACGAGCTGATCCAGTTCGGCGGGCAGACGCTCACGGCCAACATCGTCACGATGTCGGTGTTCGGCGCGATCGTGATGTACATTGTCAGCATGGCGGCGCTCTTCAGGCTGCGCCGCGTGCAACCGGCCATGGACCGGCCGTTTCGCGCACCGCTGTACCCGTTTTTCCCGGCGTTCGCACTCGTCGCCGCGCTCGTTTGCCTCGGCACGATGGTGTATTTCAACGCGCTGGTTGCGGGGGTGTTCGTAGTGTTTCTCGCGCTCGGCTACGCGTATTTCCTCGCCACGCGCACGCAGCGCGAAGGGGGGGTAGCCGCCGAGGGGCTGCTCGAGGAGTGAGCTTTGCAGGAGTCCAGCACATGAACTATACGGAGTCGATCGGCGCGCGCACCTACCGCTTCGCGGACCTCAAGACGCTGCTCGCCAAAGCCAGCCCGCTGCGCTCCGGCGACCAGCTCGCGGGCGTGGCGGCGGCGAGCGAAGAGGAACGCGTGGCCGCGAAAATGGCGCTCGCCGCGGTGCCGCTCAAGGTGTTTCTTTCCGAAGCGCTCGTGCCGTATGAAGACGACGAGGTCACGCGCCTGATCGTCGACGATCACGACGCAGCCGCGTTCGCAGCCGTCGCGCACCTCACCGTGGGCGACTTTCGCGACTGGTTGCTTTCCGGCGCGGCAACGACCGAGGCGCTTGAATGCCTGGCGCCGGGCCTCACGCCCGAGATGGTTGCCGCGGTGTCGAAGCTCATGCGCAATCAGGACCTGATCGCCGTGGCGAAAAAGCGCCCCGTGGTCACGCGCTTTCGCAACACCGTGGGGCTGGCGGGCCGCATGTCGGTGCGCCTGCAGCCGAACCACCCCACCGACGACGTGAAGGGCATCGCCGCCTCGATGCTCGACGGCCTGATGTACGGCTGCGGCGACGCGATGATCGGCATCAATCCCGCCACGGACAGCCTGGCGGCCATCGTGAAGCTGCTCGCGATGATCGACGGATTTCGCGAGCGCTACCGCGTGCCCACGCAATCGTGCGTGCTTACGCACGTGACCAACACGATCGCGGCGATCGAAAAGGGCGCCCCTGTCGATCTCGTGTTCCAGTCGATCGCGGGCACGGAAAAGGCGAACGCGAGCTTCGGCATTTCGCTGGCGCTTTTAAAAGAGGCGCGCGAGGCGGCGCTCTCGCTCAAGCGCGGCACGGTCGGCAACAACCTCATGTACTTCGAGACGGGGCAGGGCAGCGCGCTGTCGGCAAATGCGCACTACGGCGTGGACCAGCAAACCTGCGAGGTGCGTGCCTATGCGGCCGCGCGCAAGTTCGAGCCGTTTCTCGTCAATACGGTGGTCGGTTTCATCGGCCCCGAATATTTGTACGATGGAAAGCAGATCATTCGCGCGGGTCTCGAAGATCACTTCTGCGGCAAGCTGCTAGGCGTGCCGATGGGTTGCGACATTTGCTATACGAACCACGCCGAAGCCGACCAGGACGACATGGACACGCTGCTCACGCTGCTGGGCGCGGCCGGCGTCAACTTCATCATGGGCATTCCGGGCGCTGACGACGTGATGCTCAACTACCAGAGCACCTCATTTCACGACGCGCTCTATGTGCGCGATCTGCTCGGCCTGCGCCGCGCGCCGGAGTTCGAGGAGTGGCTGGAGACCATGGAGATCGTCGACGCGAAAGGCGCGCTCCTGCCGGGCTCCGCGCGCGTGCCGCTGCTCGCGGGCGCGCACGAATGGATGGGGATCGACGCATGAGCGACGCCGTCGAAAAGAACCCATGGGGCGGGCTCAAGGCGTTCACGAACGCGCGCATCGCGCTCGGGCGCGCGGGCAGCGGCTTGCCCACGGCGCCGCTGCTCGCGTTCAATCTCTCGCACGCGCAGGCGCGCGACGCCGTGCATCACCCGCTCGACGCCGAAGCATTGCGGCGCACCCTCGAAGCCGAAGGGTTCGCCACGCTCGGCGTGGAAAGCGCGGCGCCGGACCGGCAGCATTATTTGCGCAGGCCGGACCTCGGGCGGCGCTTGTCGGAGGCGAGCCGGGCAGCGTTGGTCGAAGCGGCGGGTTCGGCCATCGCAGCGCATGAGGAGCCGCCTGAAGTCGTATTCGTGATCGGCGACGGCCTTTCGGCGATCGCTGCCGCGAAACAGGCCGCGCCGCTGCTCCTCGCGGTTCGCGCGCGTCTTGCGGACTGGCGCATCGGCCCGGTGGTGGTCGCGCGCCAGGCACGCGTGGCGCTTGGCGACGAGATCGGCGAGCTGCTGGGCGCGAAGCTCGTGGCCATGCTGATCGGCGAGCGGCCTGGGCTGAGTTCGCCAGACAGCCTCGGTGTCTATCTCACCTACGCGCCGAAGGTGGGCTGTCATGACGCGCAGCGCAACTGCATCTCGAACGTGCGTCCCGAGGGGCTGCCGTATGAGGCGGCCGCGCACAAGCTCCATTACCTCCTCACGCACGCGCGGCGGCTCGGGCTGACCGGCGTCGGGCTGAAGGACGATAGCGACGCGACGCTGCCGGGCATCGGTGCGCCTGGGCAGATCACGTCTGCGTGACGGGCCACACGCGGCTGCATCGGCTGCAACCATCGAAGCCGGCGACGCACCGCGGCGGTGCTGCCGCCTGTGCAGGGATTGAGCACTTCGCTAACCACCATTGCGCCGCCGTGGAGCAGCGCGGCGCCCGGCATGGCCATTGCGCATACCGTTTTCGCTGGCCCGACTCTTGCGTCACTCGACGATCGATCGAAGCAAGTGCGTGCTGGGAGGCAATCATGAACGAAACGGCAGAGCGAACCGAAGCCACGGCCGGCCAAGCACAATGCAGCGCGCATGGCGCCCGCACCGTCGTTAGCGTGGCGCACGACGCCGACGAGCAGGCGCGCAACCTCGTGGGCTGGCGGCAGACCTACGACCAGCTCGCGGCGGGCCGCTTCGTCGGCACGCTCACAGAGCTGCCGCTCGACACCATGAAGGTGTTTCGCGAGACCACGAGCCATACGCTGCGCCAGGCGTGCGAAGTGCGCGGCGACGCCTGGTGGTTCGGCATACCGGTTGCGCGCGAAGGCGCGGCGCGTATCGACGCGCAGGCCTTTGGCGCGCAGGCGTTTGCGCTGCGCCCGGGCAACGTCGAGTTCGAGCTTCTCACACCGGCGCAATTTTCGATCTACGGCGTGGTCGTGCGCGGCGACGTGCTGCGCCACTACGCGGCCACGGTCGAGCGTACGGCGCTCGAGGAACGTCTCACGGGTGCGCCTGTCGTGCAGGCGGCCGCTGCATGCATCGAGCGCCTTTGTGCACGGCTCGCGAGGTGTCTCGACGATGGCGGCCAGGCGCATGAGAACGTGCCGGTCTCACCGCTTTCGAACGTCGAGCGCAATGCATTGCAGGCGGAAGTGCTCGCCGCGCTATTCGACGCCTGCGCGGGCAGTGAGGATGCGGTTGCCGAACCCGCATCGCGACGCCGCTGGATCGTGGCGCAGGCGCGAGACTATGTGCTCGCGCATCGCGGACGGCCAGTCGGGGTGCCGGAGCTTTGCGAGCAGTTGCATGTGAGCCGGCGCACGCTCCAGTACTGCTTTCAGGACGTGCTTGGCATGGCGCCCGCAACCTACCTGCGCGCGCTGCGTCTGAACGGCGCTCGCCGCGACCTGTGCGGGCGCGCGGCCGGTTCGGTGCAGGACGTTGCGGCTGCCTGGGGCTTCTGGCATCTGAGCCAGTTCGCCACCGATTATCGGCGCATGTTCGGCATGCGGCCTTCGGAGGCATTGCGCGCGGTGGCAATGCCTTGAATTTCCTGGACGAGACTATGAATTCATTCACCATCGATGACAGGGAGAACGTCCTTCGCTACGTGGATTTATATTCCGCCACGAACTCGTCCGAGCCGCTTCTCTTCGTTCATGGTTTGGGTTGTGCGTCCAGCAGCGATTACCCACTGGTAGTGGGTTCACATTCGTACTCGAAACGCCGATCGCTCCTCATCGATCTCATCGGAGCGGGGTTCAGCGACAAGCCAGAGGACGGAACCTATACTTCGGATGCCCAGGCGAATGTCATCTCAAACCTCGTCACGAGCGAGCATTTCACGCGGGCGAATATCTTCGGTCATAGCGCTGGGGCGTTCATCGCACTGAAGCTCGCAAAGCGCCTGGCGATTCCCGTGGGCAGCGTGATTTTATGTGCGCCCGGTCTGAACGAGTACGGCAAAGCGATGTTGTCGGAAATCACGTCGATGACCGAAGCGCAATTCGTCGCCGAAGGGTTTTCGCAGCTTCTGGCGCAGTTAAAAGCGGCGGGCGGCAACGACGCCTGGCTGGGGCCGTTTGCCGTCGCATCGCCTCATGCCATTTACCAATGGGCAAAATCCGCGCTGGACGATAACGCGGAAAACTGGCTCGAAGATTTCGCGAGGCTGAGTTCGAATAAAGGGGTGATTCTCCCGGATACGGCTGCGAGTGAGGAAATTGCCCAGTTCGAGCAAGCCGGCTGCGCCGTCGAACTCGTTGCCAATACCGAGCACATGATGGCATACGACAATCCGGATGGCCTCGCGCGCGCCATCAGCAATAGGCTCGAACGAGGCGCGTGAGGAACCGGCGGTGTCTCACCGACTCAGCAGTTGCTTGTGATAGAACGTGGTGCCGCAGAATGCGCCGTCCGGCATTAGCGCGTAATTCGGCACGGCGCCCACCCGCTCCCACCCCGCACGCACATAGAGCCGTTCGGCCACGCCGCCCGTCACGGTGTCGAGCACGAGCACCGATTTTCCGGCCTGCCTTGCCGCCTCGTCGATCGCGAGCATGAGGCGCAGTCCCACACCTTGTCCGCGCGCGATGCGGTGCACCAGCACCTTGGCGACATCGGCGCGATGCGGCTGGTTTTCCGGCTGCGCCGTCACGAGCTGCGCCGTGCCCACGATGCGCTGCTGCGCGTCTTCGGCCGCGAGCAGAATGCGTTCGCCGCGCGCCACGTTTTGCGCCACGCCGAGCCAGAACGCGAGCGCCGTCTCGCGCGCAATCGGCAGCATGAAGCTCACCGAAGCGCCCCCTTCGACGCAGTCGATGAGTAGGTCTGCAAGCGCGCTCGCGCAGGTTTGCGCCTGTTCGGCGGTGAGGCGGCGTACCTTGATGGCTTCGCTCATGTGAAGGTGAACCCGGTTAATTAGTGATCCTGCAGAGCGCGACGACATAACGCGCCGGCTCGCTCGTGGGATTGCGATAAACGACAGGGCAATCCAGGCGCATCGCGAGGCAGTCGCCGGTTTCGAGCCGCCACAGGCGCTCGCCCACCGTCATCTCCATCACGCCTTCCATCACCCAAACCTGTTGATGAATCTCCGCGTCGCGCAGGCTCGTGTCGTAGGCCACGCGCTGGCCGGGCGGAAAGTGCACTTCCACGAGCTGGATGGGCGACCATGCGGGCGGCGAGAGATTGCGCCGCACATAGCCCGACTCGGGATCGGTCCAGAACGCTTGATCGCGGGCCGCGGCGTGCGGGGAAGGGGCCTGCAGCACTTCGTCGCCCGGCGCCTCGAAGAGCGACGCGAGCGAGACGCCGAGTGCCGTAGCGAGTTTGTCGAGCACGACGGCCGTGGGGCTGCTTTGGCCGCGTTCGATGAGCGAGATGTTCGAGCGGCTCACCGAACTGCGTTCGGCCAGCGCTTCGAGTGACCAGCCTTTGGCGTCGCGCAGTTCGCGCAGACGGCGGGCGATGTTGGTGTGGATATCCATGTTGTCCAGTTTAATGGATTAATTAGTCCAGTAAACTAGATTATGCGATTGCACATAGAAAAGTTTATGCGCATCAAGTTTGTCGCAGGCGTGCGACACATGATGCTGCCCTGATATTCCGGTTAGTCGATGCGCAAACGTTTGCGTCATCCTCGGCGGCCAAAACCTTGATTTGCGTCAATTGACGGCCTCCAGCCCGCTGTTAGCTTCCCGCTATCTCAAAAGACATCGCAGTGCGGTTCGGGGCGCAAATGCAACACCACACGCTGGACCTGGAAATCGGGCAGCTACTTTCAGGGCCGCCGCTTGCCTGCGGGCCAGACCTGCCGATTCGCGAAGCGGCGCGGATGATGAGCGAGCGGCGCTATAGCGCCATCGTGATTACCGAAATGGGGCGGCCCGTTGGCATCTGGACCGAGCACGACGCGCTCGCGTTGGGCGAAGACGCCGCCGCGCTCGCGCTACCCATCCGCCATGCCATGAGCCATCCAGTGCGCGCGCTGCCTGCGAGCACGCGCCTGCGCGACGCCGCCTTGCGCTTCAAGCGCGAGGGCATCCGCCATTGTCTCGTCGTGGACCAGGCGGGCCGCTCGCTCGGCATCGTCACGCAAACCGACCTGGTCATGAACCAGGGGCTCGAGTGCTTTCTGCGGCTGAAGACGGTCGGCTCGGTCAACGCGGCGATGCCGCTCGTGGTCGACGCGCGCATGTCCATGCACGAGGCCATGCAGCGCATGCGTGCGCGGCGTCTGAGCGCGCTCGTCGTGAGCTATGCCGAAGGCGACTTCGGCATCGTGACCGAGCGCGACGTGGTGCGCCTCGCTGCCGCCGGCGCGCTCGACGGTACGGTCGGCGCGCGCGCGAGCCGGCCGCTGCGCTCGCTTGCGCACTCGCAAAGCCTCTATGCGGCGCGTCAGTATCTCGTCGAACACCGCATGCGCCACGTGGGCGTGATCGGTGAAGACGGGCGTCTCGCGGGCCTGCTCGACCTCTCGCATATCCTGCACGACATCGAAGACGGCTTCGTGCGCGAGCTGCAGCTGGCGCTGCGCGAGCGCGACGACGCGCTGCTCGCCTCGCGCGCGAACCTGCGCCTCGCCGACCAGGTGGTGGAATCGACGCTCGATGGTGTGATGATCACCGACCTCGACGGCACCATCGAGCGCGTGAATCCCGCTTTTACACGGCTCACGGGCTATACGGAGCACGAGGCGCTCGGGCGCAACGCGAGCCTGCTCAACTCGGGCCGCCAGGGCGCGGCGTTCTACAGCGCGCTCTGGCGCAGCCTGCAGCAGAACGGCCACTGGAAGGGCGAAATCTGGAACCGGCGCAAGGACGGTGCGCTTTACCTGGAATACCTGACGATTTCCAGCATCTGCGACCCGAGCGGCCGCTGCACACATTACGCCGCGATCTTCGCGGACATCACGCAGCGCCGCGAGACCGAGGAGCGCCTGAGCTACCTCGCGACGCACGACGCCTTGACGGGCCTGCCCAATCGCACGCTCTTCACGGAGCGCCTCACGCTCTCGCTCGCTCGCGCACGCCGCTCGGGCAAGCGCGTCGCCGTGATGTTCCTCGACCTCGACCGCTTCAAGCTCATCAACGACACGATGGGCCACGGCGTGGGCGACGAGGCACTCACCGTGATCGCCACGCGCCTGCGTGAAGCGGTACGCGAGACCGATACGGTGGCGCGCCTCGGCGGCGACGAGTTCACGCTGCTGATCGAGGATATCGAAGACGTTCGCCATGTCGGGCAGATCGCCCAAGGGCTGCTCGCCCGCGTGGGCGCCGCGATGCACATCGGCGAGCAACTGCTGTTCGTCACGCCGAGCATCGGCATCAGCATGTATCCGGACGACGCGCACGATCCTCGGCAACTGCTCATGCAGGCCGACCGCGCGATGTACGAGGCCAAGGACGCGGGCAAGAACAACTTCCGGTTCTTCGCCGCGCCGATGACGTCGTCGGCAATGGAGCGCATCGTGCTCGAAAGCGAGCTGCACCACGCGCTGGAAGCTGGCGAACTCGTGCTCCACTATCAGCCCGAATTCGATGTGGCGAGCGGGGCGCTCGTCAACATCGAGGCGCTCGTGCGCTGGCAGCACCCGCGCCGCGGGCTCGTGCCGCCCGACCAGTTCATACCGATTGCCGAGGAATCCTCATTGATTGTGCCGCTCGGCGCGTGGGTGCTGCGCGAGGCCTGCCGGCAGGCGCGCGACTGGCTGGACGAGGGCTTCGACTTCGGCCGTATCAGCGTGAATCTTTCGGCGCGGCAATGCCTGCACGACGGCTTTCTGCATCAGCTCACGACCCTACTCAGCGAAACGGGCCTGCCAGCCACGCGCCTGCAACTCGAACTCGTGGAGAGCATGGCGATGACGTCGGGCCGCGGCGGTATCGAAGCATTGCTGCAAGAACTCGCGGCGCGCGGCATCAGCCTCGCGATCGACGACTTCGGCACCGGCTATTCGTCGTTCAAGTATCTGCAGTCCTTGCCGGTCGACACGCTCAAGGTGGACCGGTCGTTCCTCGCGGACATGGCCGAACCGGGGCCGGGGATGTCGCCGCGTGTGAAGAAAAGCGCCGCGCGAGACCGCTCGATCGTGCGCGCGATCGTCGCGATGGCGCGCACGCTCGGTGTCACGGTGGTAGCCGAGGGCGTCGAGACGCCACGGCAACTCGAGTTCCTGCGCGAGATCGGCTGCGACCGCGCACAAGGTTTCCTGCTTGCGCGTCCCGCGCCGGCTGAATGGATGCCGCGCGCGCTCGAAGCGTGCGTGGCTGGCTGAAGGCCGGCTTTTCTTTTCCCTTTAGCCGAAGTATCTGGAGAGTTCCGTGAGCACCAGTGACGAGATGTTGTTGAACTCGATGACCGCGCTAGTGAGCGCGCATGGCAAGGCCATCTCGCGCTTCGGCGCGAGTGTGGTGGTGATGACAAAGTTCGTTGAAGCGGTGCTGCCGCAACTGTCCACGGCGCAGATCGACCGCACCCTCCTCGCGTTTCGCGCGCAGCTTGCCGAAGCGATGGCCGTGGCCGACGACGTGCTGTTGCCCGGCGAATACCGCGCCACGCTGATCGAACAGGCGAACATGCTGCTGGCCCGGCTGGGTAGCGATGCAGTGCCAACCATGTTGAGGCCCTGACGCGGGAATAAGGTAATGCGAAATCTGACGATTCGAAAAGGGCTGCTGCTCGTGCTCTGCACCTTTGCGGCGATGCTTGTGGTGGGTGCAGCGGTAGGTGTCCTCATGATTGGCCGCGCCGACGATTCGGCGCGCTTCATCCACGAAGTTGCGCGCCAGGACGCGCTCGCGCTCGCCTTGCGCGAGGACGCGGCGCTTGCGCAAACGGCGCTGGCGCGTGCTTATCAGGCCGAGAAGGAGAAAGGCGCCGCCGAAGCACAACAGCACGCGCAGCAGGAAGCACGCGATCTCCTCGATCAAGCCTCGACGCGCAGCAATGCGCTGCGCGAGAGCGCACCGTTCGACGCTCATGCGGCCCGGCAGCGCGACACCTTGCTCGGCGCTTGGAGCGCACTCGCGCAGTCGCTGCAGCGCGCGGCCACGGCGCTCGAATCGGGCGACACGACAACCTATGCCACGCTGGCCGCCGGGGATGTCGCCAATGCGAACACGCAGTTTTCGGCGAGCGTGGCCGCATTGCGCGCGAACGCCGATGCTGCCACGCGCGCGACGCTCGACCAGTCCGTGCGCGAGCACAACTGGGTGATGGCGATGGTGGCGGTGGGCCTGCTGGGTGCGCTGGCGCTCGTCGTTGCGACCCACATGGCGCTGCGCCGCCTCGTGACGGCACCGCTCAAAGAGGCGGTGGAAGTGCTGAACCAGATCGCCGCGAACGATCTCTCGGTCCACATCGAAGGTGGCGGGCGCAACGAAATCGGCCAGCTGCTCGGCGCGATGCGGCGCATGCAGGGAGGCCTGAGCCACACGGTGCGCAGCGTGCGATCGAGCTGCGATGCGATCAACACGGGCGCACGCGAAATCGCCGCGGGCAATCTCGATCTGTCGAGCCGCACGGAACAGCAGTCTGCGTCGCTCGAGCAGACGGCGTCGAGCATGGAGCAGCTCACGTCGAGCGTGCGCCAGAACGCGCAGCATGCGAACGCCGCGAGCGCACTCGCCACGGGGGCCGCGGATGTCGCGCAGCGCGGCGGACGCGTGGTCGAGCAGGTGATCGACACGATGGAGGAGATCAGCCGCAGCTCGGGCAAGATCGCGGACATCACGGGCATCATCGACGGCATTGCGTTTCAGACCAATATTCTCGCGCTCAACGCTTCGGTCGAGGCCGCGCGCGCGGGCGAGCAGGGGCGTGGCTTCGCCGTCGTCGCGGGCGAGGTGCGCATGCTCGCGCAGCGCAGTGCCTCCGCGGCGCGCGAGATCAAGTCGCTGATCGACGCCTCGGTGCACGACGTGCGCAACGGCCGCTCGCTCGTCGGCGAGGCGGGCGCGACGATGGCGGAGATCGTCGCTTCGGTGGACAAGGTGTCGGGCCTCATGAAGGAGATCGCCTCGGCTACTGTGGAGCAGAGCGCCGGCATCGAGCAGGTCGAGACCGCGGTGAGCCAGATGGATCAGGTCACGCAGCAGAACGCGGCGCTCGTGGAACAGGCGGCGGCGGCCGCCGAGTCGCTCGAGCAGCAGGCGAGCCAGATGGCCGAGGCCGTGGCGACGTTCCGCGTGAGCGAGACGGCGGACACGCTGCCCGTGACGCCGCCCGTGACACCGTTGGCGGTTGCGCACGAGGAAAGCGCGCTGCCTGCGGCGGCATAAGCGGCTAACGCCAGGCCTGCGTGAACTCGCCGATCACGCGTGCGAGATGCGCCTGCATCGCCGCACGCGCGGCCTCTGCGTCGCGCGCCATGATGGCCGAAAAAATTCGCTGATGATCTTCCTGCGACGCCGCGCGTAACGCGGGCGTATGGAAGTGCTCCTCGATCTTTTTCCACAACGGGTCGGCGCGCGAGTTGTCCCACATCGCGCTCACCACGTGCCGCAGCATGTCGTTGCCGGTCGCGCCCGCAATCGCCAGATGGAATTCGCGGTCGGCGGCCTCGTACGCGGCCTTGTCGTCCATGGTTTCGCGCATCGCGCGCAACGCGGCGAACAGGCGGTCGAGGTCCGAATCCTTGCGTTCGGTCGCGGCGAGCGCCGCGACCCCGCTCTCGATCACTTCGCGCGCGCGCAGCGTCTCGATCGGGCCCGGCCCGCGCGGCAGTTCGAACGCGATGGCGCGCGCCTCCTGCGCGTCGGCCACATAGATGCCCGACCCCACGCGCACCTCGACCACGCCCTGCACTTCGAGCGCAATGATCGCCTCTCTCACCTGTGTGCGGCTCACGCCGAAACGCTCGGCGAGCGTGCGCTCCGAGGGCAGACGGGCGCGAGGCGCGCCCGGCGCGCGCCCGACGTCGCCTGCCGCGATCAGGTCGTAGATCTGTTTCGCGAGGCCGACGTAGGAGCGGTCGGTTGCGTCCGCATCGGCGGCACGACCGGTTGGCGTGTGCGAAAGATCGGCCATCCAGGATTCTCGAAAGCGTCGAAGCCGCCGGGCGGCGGTTGAAGTTCGCAGAATGGTACACCAGTTGCCGCGCCGCCAAGCTTACGGATGGCGCGGGTTTCCGCCCGATTGCCGGCCAATCGGGCCTGCGCCGGGTCCAGTGGTAAACCACTATCGCGCGCGGATTGGTATGCCAGTACTGTCAGACGGGGAGGCGTTCACGCATGCCCGTCGTTTTGCTTCGAGGGGACGCCTTTGAAGAGGTCATTCCGCTGGTCCGGCGCGTCCGGTCCAGTCCCGCTGCAGCACATCCAGCAAGATTCCCTGCGTCACGCACACGGTGTCGGCCATTCCCGACGAACCCGGTGTGCCGGCAATCAGTAAGTTCTATCCGACAAAAAGGAGACAACATGCTTTCAGGAATCCAGGTGCTTCGAGCGGCGGCGACCGCGGCAATGGCGCTGTGCGCAGGCGCGGCTTTCGCGCAGGCATCGATCGTTTCCGGCCCGTCCAGCGACCCAACGTGCATGGTCCCCTGGAAGACCGACACCAAATTCATCAAGTATCCGAAGAAGGGCGGGCCGTATCGCGTCGCGCTCGTGAACGGCTACATCGCCAACACCTGGCGCATCCAGATGATCAAGACGGCCAAGGCCTATACGGCGGAACCGGCCGTCGCCGCCAAGCTCAAGGAGTTCAAGGTCGTCTCGACGGGTGAGGACGTGCCCGCGCAGATCTCGGCCGTCAACAACTTCATCGACGCCGGCTACGACGCGATCATCGTCGACGCGCAGAATCCCGCCTCGTTCGGACCCGCGATCCGCCGCGCGAAGAAAGCCGGCGTCGTGCTGGTCGCGTTCGACAATACGCTCGACAGCGAAGACGCGATCAACGTGGACGTCGACCAGTACGGGCTCGGCGTGCTGTGGGCCAAGTGGCTCGCGACTCATGTGCCCAACGGCGGCAAGGTGCTGGAAGTCCGCGGCGTGGCTGGCACCTCGGTCGACACCGATCGGCACAACGGCTTCACGAAGACGCTCGACGAGACCGGCAAGAAGTGGAACGTCGTGCAGGTCTACGGCAAGTGGGACGACGCGGTCGCGCAGAAGGCCACCGCCGACGCCATCGCCGTGCAGGGCCATTTCGACGGTATTTCGGCGCAGGGCGGCGACACGGGGGTGGTGCGCGCGATGATCGATGCGAAACATCCGTTCGTGCCGTTCGGCGGCGAGACGGAGAACGGCTTTCGCAAGTTCTGCGCGCAGTACGGCGCCCAGGGTCTGAAGTGCACGTCGGCGGGCACTGGTCCCGCGCAGGTGGCCGTGGCGATCAAGACGGCGCTCGCGGCGCTCGATGGACAGACCATTCCCGTGGCGATCAAGCTGCCGCTGGACGTCACCGACGATTCGATGCTGAAGGCGGGCACCAACTATTTCCCGAACGAGTCGGACAACTTCTTCGTGGGCAACTCGTTTCCCACTTGCGGCATCAACTTCTCCGCCCAGGCAATCATGAAGCAGAGCCAGGGCAACCAGTGACCGCGTGATTGCCACGTGACGTGACGGGAGGCGAAGCATGCAGCAGGATGCAGGGCAGCCGTTCTTTCAGATGTCGGGCGTATCGAAAAGCTATGGCGGCGCGGTGGCGCTGGATCATGCGGACCTCGCGGTGCGCCGGGGCCGCATTCACGCGATCCTCGGCGAGAACGGCGCGGGCAAGTCGACGCTGCTGAAGGTGATGTCCGGCGTGGTGCAGCCGGACGAGGGCGTGATGCACCTCGAAGGCCGTGAAGTCGCGTTCGCCTCGCCCGCCGAGGCGAACGCGGCGGGCATCGTCTGCGTGTATCAGGAGCTGTCGCTGATCCCCGACCTGAGCGTGGCCGACAACATCTTCGCGTCGAACCCGCCGCGCCGCTTCGGCATGATCGACCGCCGGGCCCAGCGCCGCCAGGCCGAGGAAGCGCTGGCCCGCGCGGGCGCGGCCGACATCAACCCGCTCGCGAAAGTGCGCGACCTGCCGCTGTCGCGCCAGCAGATGGTCGAGCTGGCCAAGGGGCTCGCGCACGAACCGCGCATCCTGATTCTCGACGAGGCCACCTCGGCGCTGACCGCCGCCGACGTGGCGCGCGTGATCGAGGTGCTCAAGCGGCTGCGCGAAGAGGGGCTCGCGCTGCTCTTCATTTCGCACCGCATGCACGAGGTGAAGGCGCTCGCGGACGAATGCACGGTGTATCGCAATGGCCGTCACGTGATGAGCTTCGAGGCGGGCACGCGCTCGGATAATGAGGTCATCGAAATGATGATCGGGCGGAAATACCAGCATGTCTTCCCCGACAAACCCGCGGAAAAGGCCGAGCGCCCGCCGGTGCTCGCCTGTCACGATCTCGCGTGGAGCGACACGCTGCAGGGCATCAGCTTTTCGCTGCAGCCCGGTGAAATTCTCGGGCTGGGAGGTCTCGACGGGCAAGGGCAGCGCGAACTGTTGCTCGCGCTGTTCGGCGTGCTGCGCGGCTGCGCGGGCAAGATCGAGATCGACGGCAAGGCCGTGTCGATCGGCAGCCCCGTTGCCGCGCGCGCAAAGGGAATCGGCATGGCGCTGATACCGGAGGACCGCAAGACCGAAGGCCTGATGCTGCCGATGTCAGTGCGCGAGAACCTCTCGTTTGCCGCGCTCGATCGCATGTCGACCGCAGGCGTAATCGATCGCGCCCGCCAGCAGTCCTTCGTCGACCGGATGATGGCACTCCTCGCGATCAAATCGCACGGCGTCGACGCGCCCGTGGGCTCTTTATCGGGCGGCAATCAGCAGAAAGTGGTCATCGCGAAGTGGCTGATGCGCAAGCCCAGAATCCTGCTCCTCAGCGACCCGACGCGCGGCATCGACGTGGGCACCAAGCAGGAGCTTTATCAGCTGCTCAGGCGCCTCGCCGACGAAGGCGCCGCGATCCTGTTCTATTCGACCGACTACGACGAACTGATCGGCTGCTGCGATCGCGTGCTCGTGCTGTATGAAGGCAGGATCAAGAAGGAACTCGTCGGGCCGGCGATCACCGAACAGAACCTGATCGCGAGCGCACTGGACCTGCCGGTTGGACAAGTCGGACAGGTTGTGCAGGATTCGCCTTCCACGGGAGTCGCGCCATGAGCGGGCTGCGTTACTGGTATGCGGAAAATCGCGGAACGGTGTTCGCGTTCGGCCTGTTCGTGCTGATGTTCGCGATTTACCTCGTCAACTATCCGTCGAGCTTATCGGCGAACGTGTTTCAGACCGCGGCGAACAAGGCCGTGCTGCTCGCGCTGGTGTCGATGGGGCAGGCGCTCGTCGTGCTCACGGCAGGCATCGACCTCTCGATCGGCATGATGCTCGTGCTGACGAATTGCATCGCCTCGTGGATCGTCACGGGCGACGCGCTGCACAGCGCGCTCGGCATCGTCGGCGTGCTCGCGGCGGGCGCGCTGTGCGGCGCGCTCAACGGCGTGATCATCATTTTCGGCCGCCTGCAGCCGATCGTGACGACGATCGCGACCGGCGCCGTGTTTTACGGGCTGGCGCTGCTGCTGCGCCCCGTGCCCGGCGGCACGATCAACGAAGATCTCGCCGACGCCCTGACAGGCAAGGTCGCGGGCGCCGTGCCGGCGAGTCTGCTGATCCTGATCGCGACCGTGGTGATCGTCTGGATTCCTTTCAAACGCTCGGCGGTGGGCCGCGCGGCGTATGCGACGGGTTCCTCCGAACCCGCGGCCTTCCTCTCCGGCATGCCGATCCGTCGCGCCAAGTTCGCGAGCTATACGCTGGCGGGCCTGCTCGCCGCAATCGGCGGCCTGTTTCTGACCTTCTTCACCGACACCGGCGAAGCGAGCCTTGGCAGCGCGAACTCGTACACGCTCTTTTCGATTGCCGCCGTGGTGATCGGCGGCGTGTCGCTGCTCGGCGGCAAGGGCAGCGCGATCGGCGCGATCTTCGGCGCGTTCGCGTTCCGCTCCATCGGCGACCTGCTGTTCGTCTTCAACGTCGATGCGCTCTGGCAGCCGCTATTCCAGGGCGTGATTCTGCTGCTTGCCGTCGCGATCGGCGCGTGCGGGTTGTTCAGCGTGCGCAACCGTCTGGAGTGGTTCCAATGAGCGGCGTTTCTGCAAGCACCCGTACCACCTTCGTGTCGAGGCTCACGCGCAGGATCGACAAGCCGATCCTGATCTCGTTCGGGTGCATCGTTGCGTTGCTGCTCGTCGGCGGAATGTATTCGCGCAACTTCACGTCGCCGGAATACATCCTGCTGCAGTTGAAGGTCGGCGCGTTTCTCGGCATCATCGCCACCGGCTTGATGATGGTGATTCTGCTCGGCCACATCGACCTCTCGTTGCCGTGGACGATCACGGTGGGCGCAATGATGGCCTGTGCCGTCGCCGGACATGGCGAACTCGGGCAGATTCTCGCGATTCCGGTCGGCATTGGCTGCGGCGTGCTGATCGGCATCGTCAACGGCATTCTCGTCGCACTCCTGCGTATTCCTTCGATGATCGCGACGCTCGCGACCAACGCGGTCGCGCAGGGCATCATGATCGTCTATACGGGCGGATCGTCGCCGCAGGATTCCGCGCCGCTCGTCATGCGCTGGCTCGCAGCGGGCTGGCTCTTGCCGGGCGTGCCGAATGCCGTGGCACTGTGGGTGGTGATCGGGGCCGCGACGATGTTCCTGCTCTCGCGCACGACCTTCGGCCGCACGCTGTACGCGATCGGCAACACCGAGCGCGCGGCGTATCTTTCCGGCATCGATACCCGGCTCGTGACCGTGGCCGCGTTCGCCGTGTGCAGCGCCTTCGCCGCGTTCGGCGGCGTGCTGCTCGCGGGCTATGCGTCGAAGGCCGCGCAGTCGATGGGCGACGCCTACCTGCTGCCCGCGATCGCGGCGGTGGTGCTGGGGGGCACCTCCATTCTGGGCGGCCGCGGGTCGTACCTCGGCACTGTCGCCGGCGCGATCCTCATCACGCTGCTGCAGTCCATTCTCTCGGTCGCGCAAATGCCTGAGGCGGGGCGGCAGATCATCTACGGCGTGGTGATCGCAGCCATGCTGCTGCTGTACGGGCGCAGCAAGCGCGAAGTCTAGGGCGCGGGGGCGAGCCCCCGCTACATGCTCAATCCATCTGAACGAACCGGAACGTCACTGCGCGACGCGATAGCGCGGCGCGGGCGTGTTGCTGGACAGCTGCGTTGACATCGCGCGGCGAGCCGTCTCGAACGCGTTCCATTGCTCCACGTCGTGCAGCGACGGAATCGTCACGGTTTCACCGCGCTCGAAGCCGGTGAGGGCGGCGCGCACCATGTCCTGGGCGGACATGACGATCGCGCTGTCGAGATGTTCGAGCGGCAGGCCGCCCGTCTCCCAGAACTCCGTGGCCGTGGCGCCGGGCAGCACCGCCTGCACGCGGATGCCCTTGCTCGCCAGTTCGTGATGCAGCGACTGGCTGAACGCGAGCACGAAGGCCTTGGTGCCGCCATACACGCCGTTGAGGATCTCGGGCGCGATGCTCACGATGGAAGCGATGTTGATGATCGCCCCCTGGCCGCGCGCGACGAAACCCGGCACGGCCGCATACGTGAGCCGCGTGAGCGCGGTGACGTTCAGCTCGATCATGCGCGTCATGTAATCGACGTCGCTCTCCACGAGCGGCGTGTGCGTGCCGATGCCCGCGTTGTTCACGAGCAGCGTGAGGCTGGCGTCGTCGCGCAGGCGCGCTTCCACGGCGGCGAGATCGTCACGGTCGTTGAGATCGGCGGCGAGCACTTCCACGTCGCGCCGGGTTTCGCTCGTGATGCGCTCCGCGAGCGCGGCGAGCCGGTCGCGATTGCGCGCGACGAGCACGAGGTCGTAGCCCTGGCGCGCGAGTTCGGCGGCATACACGGCGCCGATGCCGGACGATGCGCCGGTGACGAGCGCGGTGCCGCGATGGGTTGGCTGGTTCATGATCAAGCTCCTTGGCGTAGCGGCGCGGGTGGTTAGGTAACGTGCAAGTGGCGCTGCTGTGAATACATTCTGGCCGCGATTGACCGTGGCGCAAATGACGTATAAGGTCGTGATTCAGGACACGCAGCGACAGGAACAGGACATGCACCGCATCGGCTACCTTTTGAGCGACGAATTTCAGGTGATGGCGCTCGCGACCCAAAGCGTTTTCGAATACGCGAACATGATGGCCGACGCGCCGTTCTACGCGATCGAGAACTATTCGGTGGAGGGTGGCGCGGTGCGTTCGTCGCTCGGCATGAGCGTGGAGACGCTGCGCACGCCCGGGCCCGCGCGCAGCCGCGTGGACACCTGGATCGTGGCGGGCGTGAACGACCCGCGTACCGTGGACGCGGAGCCCGCGGTGCTGGCGTTCCTGCGCCGCGCGAGCGGCCGCGCGCGGCGGGTGGCGGGTATCTGCACGGGCGGTTTCGTGCTGGCCGAGGCGGGCCTGCTCGACGGTCGCCGCGCCACCACGCACTGGTACTACGCGCGCGATCTGCAGCAGCGCTTTCCCGAAGTGCGCGTGGAAGACGACCGCATCTATATCGTCGACGGGCCGGTCTGGACTTCGGCGGGCATGACGGCGGGGCTCGATCTCGCGCTTGCCATGGTCGAACGCGACCTCGGCGCTGAGACGGCGCGCTCGGTGGCGCACAAGCTCGTCATGCACCAGCGGCGCTCGGGCGGCCAGTCGCAGCATTCCGAAATGCTCGCGCTCGCGCCGAAATCGGACCGCATTCAGAACGCGCTCGACTACGCGCGCCGCAACCTGAGCAGCGCGCTCACGGTGGAGCAGCTTGCGGAGGCCGTGCACCTGAGCCCGCGCCAGTTCAGCCGCGTGTTCACAGCAGAAACGGGGCAGTCGCCGGCGCGCGCCGTGGAAGGCCTGCGTCTCGAGGCGGCGCGCCTCATGATCGAACAGAGCACGCATCCGCTCGATGTCATCGCACGCGAGACCGGCTTTCGCGACCGGCGGCACATGCGCGAAGCGTTCGTGCGTGGGTTCGGCGTGCCGCCGCAGGCGGTGCGGCGCGAGGTGCGGGCGGGGGCGTAGGCGCAACGAGGCTGCTAGGTATCGGCCTTTGCGGTGCGTTTGGCTTTTGCTGCGACAGCGCCGAAGTGCGCGCGATATTGCTGCGGCGTGGTGCCCAGCTTGCGCTTGAATGCCACGCGCAATTGGTCGGCGTCGCGCATGCCGCATCGAAAGGCCACCGTCTTCAACGGCGCCGTGCTGTTTTCCAGCATCACGCGCGCGGCGTCGATGCGTGCGCTCTCGACAAATTCGGCGGGCGTCACATTGGTGTCGCGCACAAAAATTCTCGCGAAGTTTCGCTTGCTCATCTGCGCGACGCCGGCGAGCACCTCAACGCCAAGATCTTCATTCAGATGCCCGATCACGTACTGCTGCACCTGGGCGATGGGCGACGTCGCTTCCGCGTAGGGCGTGAGATACGGGCTGAACTGCGACTGGCCGCCCGCGCGCTGCACGAACACCACGAGCCGTCGCGCCACCTTCAGCGCGATTTCGGGGCCGTGATCCTGAGCGAGCAGGTACAGCGAGAGATCGATGCCCGCCGTCACGCCCGCCGACGTATAGAGATTGCCGTCCTGAATGAAGATGCGGTCGAATTCGACGTTCGCGGTCGGACACATTGCGGCGAGCGCGGCCGCGTCGTTCCAGTGTGTCGTCACCGTGCGCCCGTCGAGCAAGCCCGCGCGTCCCAGCGTCAGCGCGCCGTTGCAGATGGACCCGAAGCGCCGGGCGCGTGCGCTGGCTTCGCGCAGCCACGCGTGCGCCGCATCGGCGAGCGGCTGCTCTACGAGCGAGGGTCCGCCCGCCACGAGCAGCAAATCGTAATGGCCGCGTGCTTCGTCGAAGTAACCGTCCGCGCCGATGCGTACACCGCTGGAACAGCGCACGGTGTCGCGTTCCGTTGCGATCAGCTCGAGCTCGTATTGCGCCTCGGGCGGCAGCAGGCGATTGGCCTCCGAGAAGACGTCGGTGGGCCCGAACACGTCGAGGGCCTGGACGCCTGGGAAGACGAGAAGCGCAACGGTCAGCATCGTGTTGAACGCAGAACGGAGTCAGGGGTTGGAGGCGCGCGGGCGTCGCGCGAGAATGTGCGCGCCCGCGCTGCGCGGCAGCAGCACGCTGTCGACCACGCCCAGCGCCGCGAGCGCCGTGATGAACCAGAACGCGAGATGGAAGTCGGCGGCGCCCGCCGTGCCTGCATGCGCGCCGCGCAGCGCCTCGGCAACCGAAAGCGCCAGCGCGCCCACGGCGATCCCCATGCCGGCGTTCATCTGCTGCAGTACGGAGAAGAGCGTCGTCGCGTCGCGCATCTGCGCCTGGGGCACGTCGGCGAAACCGATGGTGTTCAGCGCGGTGAACTGCATCGAGCGCACGAGGCCGCTGAAAAACAGCAATGCGGCCACGACGACGCGCGGTGTATCCGCGCCGAGCAGCGTGAAGCCCGCGAAGCCGAGCGCGACCAGCGTGCCGTTGCCGATCAGCACGGTGCGAAAGCCGAAGCGGTTCATGACCCACGTGGTGCCCGGCTTCATGCACAGATTGCCGGCGAACAGCCAGAGCAGCAGCGCGCCCGATGCCACGGCGCTCCATCCGAACGCCACCTGGAACATGAGCGGCAGCAGAAACGGCGCAGTGCCGATGGCCGTGCGAAACAGCGAGCCGCCGAACACGGTTACGCGAAACGTGTTGATCTTCACGGGCGCGAGATCGAACAGCGGATGCGGCACGCGCCGCAAATGCACGACGGCCGCCGCCAACAGCGCGATGCCCGCCACGCACGTGCCGATCGACACGGGCGCGGCGACGTCGGAGCGGCTCGCCATCTCGATGCCGCTCATGACGGACGCGAAGCCGAGGCCGCTCAGCACGAAGCCGAAGGTATCGAAGCGGCGCGGTTGCGTGTGCTCGTCGCGCAGCAGCAGCAGTGCGGCCACGAGCGCGGCCACGCCGAGCGGCAGGTTGAGCAGGAAGATCCAGTGCCAGCTCCAGTGCGTGCTGATCCAGCCGCCGAGCGGCGGCCCGAGAATCGGCGCGACCAGCGCGGGCCAGGTGAGGATCGCGATGGCGCGCACGATCTCGTGCTTCGGCGTGTCGCGCAGCACGACGAGCCGGCCCACCGGCACCATCATCGCGCCGCCCAGTCCCTGCAGCACGCGCGCGGCGGTGAAGGCGAACAGGCCCGAACTCAGCGCGCACAGCAGCGAGGCCACGCTGAATACCGTGATGGCCGTGGCGAACACGCGCCGCGCGCCGAAGCGCTCGGCGAACCAGCCGCTCACGGGGATGAACATCGTCAGCGCGACGAGATACGCGGAGACGCCGATCGAGAGATACGCGGGCGCCGTGTGAAAGTCGCGCGCGATGATGGGCAGCGAGGTGGTGATGACGGTGGCGTCGAGGTTCTCCATGAAGAACGTTGCGGCCACAAGGAATGCGACGGCGGTGCGGCGATCGAGGGCGTGCGGCATCAGGCGTGTTCCAGGATTTTCCGGGCGTGATTCGTGGTCGGCCGCCGGATTCGGCACGGAGTGTCCCCCATTCTACTGAAGTTGGCCCCGCTTCCGCTGGCACGGTCCCTGCGTGATCAGGCTGGACCATGCGATATCCATCGCGAAGGGAGGTCGACACGATGAGCAACCAGTCCGACGAGTCCGAACATACCGAAAAGCCCGACGATGCGCCGGAACCGCGCGGCACGGATCTGCCCAGGCCTATTGGGGACGCTGTGCCCGCACCGACCTCGCCCGGTCTCGACCAGCCGTTGCCGCCCAAGACGTTGCCAACTGAGGAGGCGGGCGAGGACCCGGGCGAGAAAGATCGAGCGTCGCGCAACGATATTTCCAGGCCGCTGGGCGACGCGGTGCCCACACCGGTCGAGCCGGGCCTCGACCAGCCTCTGCCGCCTAAAAAGCACTAGCGAAACAAAAGCGGCGGTTTGGCTACGCCTTGAGCGCATTGCGCGACTTCGCCCCGAGCAGCGGCAAGTCGCGGATTCTCACACCGGTCGCGTCGGCAATCGCGTTGGCGAGCGCCGCCGCGGCCGGTCCTTGCGCCGCTTCGCCCACGCCGAGGAACGGCAGGCCGGGGCGGTCGATCAGCACAACCTCCACGCGCCTGGGCACCGACGCGAAGCGCATGATCGGGTAAGTGCTCCAGTCGAAGCTCGTAATCCGTTCACGGTCGAACTGCGTTTCCTCAAAGAGCGTCCAACTCGTGGACTGCAGGATGCCGCCTTCGACCTGGTTGCGCACGCCGTCCGGATTCACGATCTGGCCGCAGTCGATGGCCGCGACCACGCGCTCGACATGCACCTCGCCGGTATCGCGCACGACGGTCACGTCCATCGCAATGGCCAGGTAGGCCATCAGGTTCTTGTATTGGGCGAATGCAAAGCCGGAGCCGGACGCGTGCACATCCGGGTGCGTCCCGCGTGTGGTACGCGCTCGCCAGCCGGATCGATCGGCCACGGCATGGATGACCGCTTGCGCGCGCGGATCGTCGAGATGCTTGAGACGGAACGCGACAGGGTCCGCGTGCGCGGCGCCCGCAAGCTCGTCGATAAAGCTCTCGATAGCGAACACGTTCATATGCGCGCCGAGCGAGCGCATGGCCGAAACGCGTATCGGCATGTCGGGCAGGAAATGATGCTGCACGTGCAGGCTCGGCACGCGGTAGAGCGGAATGCTGTTGCGGTCGCCGCCGCCTTCCGGCATGGGAATCGGCTTGGGCGGCGCGGGCGTGAACGGTTGCGCGAGCAACTGCGCAGGCAGCAGCCGGCCCGCGTTCTCGATGCGGTTGTTATGGGTATTGCTCCATAGTTCGTATTGCCAGGCGACGATCGAACCGCCGGCATCGAGCGACGCGCTCGCCTCCACCGTCATCGCGGGACCGAATGGCTCCCACAGGTGCTCCTGCTCGCGCATGAACTGCACGCGCACCGGGCGGCCGGGCAGCTCGCGGGCGATGAGCGCGGCGTCACCGGCGGCGTCGTCCGCGCCGTTGTGTCCGTAGCAGCCCGAACCCTCCACGTGCACGCAGCGCACCTTCTCGCGCGGCATGCCGAGCATCCCGGCAATGCCGGCGCGCAGCGGGTAGACGCCTTGCGTGTGTGTCCATACCGTCATGACGCCGTTGTCGAGGTGCGCGAGCGCGCACGACGGCCCAATCGATCCGTGCGTCAAATAGGGCTTCGAATAGCGGGCTTTCAGTGTCGCCGCCGGCTGGCTTGCGGGCGTGCCCTGGTCCGCCACGACGATTTCCTGTGCCGGCAGATTCATGAGAAACGCGTGAATGGTGGCCGGATCGGGCAGTGGCGGGCCGGGCTGCCATTGCGCCGCAAGCGCGAGTTCGCGCATGGCGACGATGGCGCGCCACTCGTCGTCGGCGACCACGGCGAGGTAATCGCCGTTGCGCACGACCTTGACGACGCCGGGCAGCGCGGCCACGCGCGCGCTATCGACGGCAACGAGCCGCGCGCCATAGGAAGGCGGCCGCACGACACGCGCATGCAGCAGGCCGGCGAGCCGCAGGTCCTGAACATAGCTCGCGCCGCCCGTGACCTTGCCCGGAATATCCACGCGCGGCAGCGTCTGCCCGATCACGGCGTAATGCGCGGGCGGCTTTGTCGCGGCGTTGGGCTGCGCGTCCTGATGCAGGTTCGCGTGCTGCACCGCTTCGCCATAGCTCACGCGCCTTCCGTCGGCGGCGACGATCGCGCCGTCGCGCGTGCTGAGTTCGGCGGCGTCGATGCCCAACTGCGCCGCTGCGCTTTCGACGAGCAGCGTGCGCACCTGGGCCGCTGCGTTGAGGATGGCCGTGCCGCTGTCCGCCATCGTGTGACTGCCCGCCGTGTAGCCCTCGTTTGGCGTGGCAGCCGTATCGGCCGTGACCAGTTCGATCGCATGAGGCCCGAGGTCGAGTTCTTCGGCGGCGAGTTGCAGGAGTGCCGTGCGAACGCCGGTGCCCAGTTCCACCTTGCCCGTGAACACGCTCACGTGGCCGTCGGGGTCGACCTTGATCCACGCGTCGAGCGATGGCGTGGTCTTGAGGCTGCCGGGCAGCTTCGGTGCGCCCGCATGGAAGGTGCCCGCTTCGGTGGTGGTTTGGGCGAGCGCGGCCATGCCGGGCACGATGGCGAAGCTCACCATCAGCGAGCCGCCCAAGAGGAAACGGCGGCGCGCGGCGTCGTCGGGACCGCCAGGGTCGAGCGAAGACGATGGGCGTGTGCGGCTCATGACTGCGTGCCTGCCGTCACTTGCCGGATCGCCGCGAGGATGCGCATATGCGTGCCGCAGCGGCACAGATTCGGCTGCATATAGCGGCGAATCTCGTCGTCGGTGGCGTGCGGCGTGCGTTCCAGGAGGGTTTGCGCACGCATGATCATGCCCGCGATGCAATAGCCGCATTGCGCGGCCTGCTGGTCGATAAAGGCCTGTTGCAGCGGCCCCGGATGATCCGCGCTGCCGAGTCCTTCGACGGTGCGCACGGGCCGCTCGCCCACGGCCACGACCGGCAGCAGGCACGAGAACACCGGCTCGCCGCCCACGCTCACCGTGCACGCGCCGCATTGGCCGAGTCCGCAGCCGAACTTCGCGCCATTGAGCCGCAACTGGTTGCGCAGCACATAGAGCAGCGGCGTGGACGGATCGGCATCGACGGTATGGCTGACGCCGTTGACGTTGAGCGTAATCATCGTGATGGGCTTTCCTTGCGTAGACGCGCCACGGCCTGGGCATCGAGCGCGGACCAGGGACCAAGCGCGCTGAAGCGCGCGCGCGTGTAGTTGGCAAGCTCCGCGATCTGCGCGTCCGTGAACGTGCCGGCGAATGGCGGCATGAAAGATCCCGCCTCGCTCTCGTGCCAGGCGATGCCGTCGAGCAGGATGCGCACCATGTTGCGCGGGCTGTCGGCGTTGACGGCGGTGGAGCGTGACAGCGACGGACGATGGCCGTCGGTCGACATCGCCGCGCCTTCAGCGTGGCACGACGCGCAGGCCGCGGCGAACAGGGTAGCGCCGCTGGCGGGCGCGGTCGAGACATGGACGCTGGCGGCGGCAGGCGGCGCGGCGGCATGCGGGTTGGACGGCAGTGTCAGCAGATAGGCGGCGATGGCGTCGATGTCTTCGGGAGCGGCATCGGCGAGCGAGCGCGTCACCGTACGCATCGGGCCGGCCGCCGCACCGTGCTCGCTGGCGTAGCCCGTACGCAGATAGTTCGTCAGTTGTGCTTGCGTCCAGGGTCTTGGGCGTGCCGTGAGCTCGGTCAGCGCGGGTGCGTCCCAACCCTCGAGGGTGCCGCCTTGCAACGCATGGTCGCGGCGCTCGGCGCCGAGATGGTTGAGCGGCGTGTGGCACGCGCCGCAATGACCGAGGCTTTCGACGAGATAGCGGCCGCGCGCGACTTCCGGCGCTTGTGCGTCCGTCGACGTGGCAGAAGCCGCAGACGCAGGAGGCAGATAGAGCTGATTCCACACGGCCATGAGCGGCCGCAACCCCAGCGGAAACCTCAGCGCATTGTGCGGCGCTGGCGCATTGACGCTCGCGCGGTTCATCAGCCACGCATAGAGCGCGGCGATATCGGCGTCGCTCATCTGCGCGAAGTGCGGATACGGAAACGCGGGATAGAGCAGATGCCCGTCGCGCGACACGCCGCGCCGCATCGCACGCGTGAACGCGTCGAGCGACCAGTCGCCGATGCCGGTGTCCTTGTCCGGGGTGATGTTGGTCGAGTAGATCACGCCGAAGGGCGTTCGCAGCGGCAGGCCGCCCGCGAGCGGCTGACCGCCCGTCGCGGTATGGCACGTCATGCAGTTGCCGATGGCCGCGAGCTTCGCGCCGCGCGCGACGGCTTCGGCGTTGCCCGCCGGCGGCGAGGGCGCGGCCACCGGTGCGAGCTCGCGTTCCCAGGCGCGCGCAACGTGGCCGCCATAGGCGGCAGCGAGCGCAACAAGAACGACGGCCACGACCGCGATCCGTACCCGCCTGCCTTTCATCGAGCCTCCAGAGCCGAGAGGGCCATCGCTGCGCATGGCGATCGGCATGCGCCGTTCGATCGCGAGCAAATGACGTGCCTGGTCTGCTGCTTGTTCGCTGTATTACGATGCTGGGCAAATCGATACGGAGAGGACGAGATGAACGAGCTTCGGGGCCTGCAGTGTTTCGTGACACTCGCCGAGGAACTGAACTTCAGCCGCGCCGCGGAGCGTCTGCACATTGCGCAGCCGGCCTTGAGCCAGCAGATCCGCGCCCTCGAGGACCGGGTGGGCACGCAACTGATCGATCGCACGCGCCGCCCGCTGCGCCTGACGGAAGCGGGCCAGTACCTCGCCACCGAGGCGCGGCAGATTCTCGGTTCGCTCGCCGAGGTGACGCACGGCGCGCTGGAGATCGGCGTGGGCCGGCGCGGCTGGCTCAGTGTCGGCTTCACGCGCTCGTCGATGTACAGCGTGCTGCCGCCCGCGCTCAAGGCGTTTCATCAGGCGTATCCGCAGGTCGAGCTCAAGCTGTTCGAAATGCTGACCGACGAGCAGACCGACGCGCTGCGCGACATGCGCATCCATGTCGGCATCGGGCGCCAGCCGCTCGCCGTGCCCGGTTACACGACCTTGCCGCTGCTGCGCGAGCGGCTCGTGGTGTTGATGGCGTCGGATCACCCGCTCGCCAAACGAAAGATGGTGCGCATCGACGAACTCGCCGATACGCCGTTGATCCTCTACCCGAAGCATCAGAACGCGCAGTTCAAGCGCACGGTTCAGGCGCTCTACCGCGATGCGGGCGTGACGCCCCTCGTCGCGCACCAGGCCTATGAGATCCAGACCGCCATCGCGCTCGTGGCGGCGGGGCTCGGCGTGACCGTGGTGGGCGAGTCAGTGGCGCGGCATGGCCGCGCCGACGTCGTGGCGCGCCACCTCGATGGCCCCGGCGCTTCACAGCGCACCGTGCTGGCCGCGACGTTCCGCAGCGACGACGCCTCGCCGCATCTGCGCGCGTTTCTCGAATGCCTGCCGCCGCCGCTCGCCGGCACACTATAAGCGCACGCTTATAGAAGCATAAGCATCGCGTCTTGGACTCGACGCCCCCCGCTTCTTATTATCGAAACTCAGGCGCCCTGTCTCGCGGGGTGCCGCCGGCAGCGCTCACCGCTGCCGGCCGATAACTATGCAGCGACGGCACTGTCCGTCGCCATGAAGCGGAGACAGCATGAGTCACTTCGATGAAGCAGCAACCATGCGAAAGGTTTACAAGCGGCTCGTGCCGCTCCTTTTCTGCATGATGTTTTTCAATTATCTGGACCGTATCAATATCGGTTTCGCCGCACTCGACATGAACTCGGACATGGGCTTCGACCCGGCCGTGTTCGGCTTTGCGGGCAGTATTTTCTTTGTCGGCTACATGCTGCTGGAAGTGCCCAGCAACCTGTTGTTGCACCGCGTGGGCGCGCGCCGCTGGATCGCGCGCATTCTGCTCACGTGGGGCGCCGTTGCGGCCGCAACGGCCTTCGTGTTCAACGCGTCGAGCTTCTACGTGCTGCGCTTTTTGCTTGGCGTGATGGAAGCGGGCTTTCTGCCCGGTATCGCCGTGTATCTGACCTACTGGTTTCCGGAGCGCTACCGCGCCCGCGCCGTGGGCGGGTACATCATCGCGGGATCGTTCTCGGCCGTGCTGGGCGGCCCGCTTTCGACCGCGGTCATGACTTGCGCGAACGGCGTGCTGGGCATGCACGGCTGGCAGTGGATGTTCATTATCGAAGGCGTGCCCGCCATGCTGCTCGGCCTCGTCACGCTGCGCATCATGACTGAGCGCCCGGCGGACGCCGACTGGCTTTCGGCGCAAGAGAAGCGATGGCTCGAAGCCACGCTCGCCACGGAGCGCGAGGCGCTGGGCGGCCATCGGCATTTCCCGCTGCTGAAGGTGGCGAGCGATATTCGCGTCTGGAGCCTCGCCTGCCTGTTCGGCTGCGCGCTGGTCGGCATTTATGGGCTGTTCCTGTGGCTGCCGCAGATCGTGAAAAGCCTTGGCCACCTCAACAATATCGAAGTGGGCTTCCTCTCTGCGGCGCCGCCGCTGCTGGGCGTGCTGGGCACGTACCTCGTGAGCCGCAGCTCGGACCGCACCGGCGACCGCAAGTACCACCTCGCATTCGTCTACGGCATGAGCGCACTGGCGATTGCGGGCAGCGCGTATGCGCCGAATCCGCTGCTGGCGTATGCGCTGCTTTGCGTGACGGGCCTTTTCATCTATGCGGGCAACCCGCTGTTCTGGAGCCTTGCCGCTTCGTTCAGAACCGGTGCGGCGGGCGCGGCGACGATCGCGCTCATCAACACGATCGCCCAGTTCGGCGGCGTGGTGGGGCCGTGGACCATCGGTCTCGTGCGTCACGCCACCGGCAGCTTCAAGCTCGCGCTGCTCACCATTGCCGCTTTCCTCGTGGTCGCCACGCTCATCGCCATCGTGATGCGCGTGAAGCCCGCCGAGCGCGGCGCCTCGAACCCGGCGCTCGTTGGCCACGACGAAGCGACGGAAAGCTGATCTCAATCGTCCGTCCACCTGATGGAATTGCTACATGATCATTGATTGCCACGGTCACTACACGACCTCGCCTCCGCAGCACGAAGCCTGGCGCGCCAAGCAGATCGCCGCGCTCAAGGACGGCACGCCAGTGCCGCCGCGCCCGTCGATCAGCGACGACGAGATTCGCGAAAGCATCGAAAACGGCCAGCGCCGCATTCAGCGCGAGCGTGGCACGGACCTGACGATATTCTCCCCGCGCGCCGCGGGCATGGGCCACCACCAGGCGGGCGCAGCGGCGAATGCGCTGTGGTCGGCCGAATGCAACGATCTCGTGCATCGCGTGTGCGCGCTGTTCCCGCAGCATTTCGTGGGTGTTTGCCAGTTGCCTCAAGCGCCGGGCGTGACGCCGGAAAACTGCATTCCCGAGCTGCGCCGGTGCGTGGAGGAACTGGGGTTCGTCGGCTGCAACCTCAACCCGGACCCCTCGGGCGGGCACTGGTCGGGGCCGCCCGTCACGGACCGCTCGTGGTATCCGCTTTACGAGGCCATGGTGGAGCTCGACGTGCCGGCGATGATCCACGTTTCGTCGTCGTGCAATCCTAACTTTCATGCGACGGGCGCACATTACCTCAACGGCGACACCTCGGTATTCATGCAGCTGCTGCAGGGCGACCTGTTCGCCGACTTCCCGACCTTGCGCTTCATCATCCCGCATGGCGGCGGCGCGGTTCCGTATCACTGGGGTCGCTATCGCGGCCTGGCGCAGGACATGAAGCGGCCGCTCCTGAAGGACTACCTGCTCAAGAACGTGTTCTTCGATACCTGCGTTTATCACCAGCCGGGCTCCGACCTGCTCGCCAAGGTGATTCCGGTGGAGAACATCCTGTTCGCCTCGGAGACGATCGGCGCGGTGCAGGGCATCGACCCGGAAACCGGCCACTACTACGACGACACGCGCCGCTACATCGACGCGATCGAATGGCTCAGCGAGGCCGACCGGCAACGCATTTACGAAGGCAACGCGCGTGCGGTGTACAGCCGTCTTTCCGCGCAGATCGAACAACAAACCGCACTCGAAGGAATCACGAAATGAACCAGATTGGCTGGCGCGAACACGAGTCTGCCCCGCAGGCCAGCGCAGCGACGCTCGCCGCGTTGCGCGAACTGCAGGTGTCGCTCCTGAGCGACAACATGGCGCGCTCGAGCGGCATTCTCGGCTTGCAGCCGTTCCACAGGCCCAGGCCGATGGCGGGCACGGCCGTGACGGTGCGCACGCGTCCCGGCGACAATCTCGCCATCCATCGCGCCTTCGACTTCTGCAGGCCGGGCGACGTGCTTGTGATCGACGGCGCGGGCGAGCTGACCCAGGCCCTGATGGGCGACATCATGTCGAGCTACGCGGAAAGTCTCGGCGTGCAGGGGCTCGTGATCGACGGGGCGATCCGCGACGTCGGCGCCATTCGCCAGCGCGACTTCCCGGTGTATGCGCGCGGCGTGACGCATCGCGGGCCCTACAAGAACGGTCCGGGCGAAATCAACGTGCCGGTGACCATCGGCCGGATGGTCGTCAATCCCGGCGACATCATCGTGGGCGACGAGGACGGCTTGCTCGCCATCGCGCCCGCTGATGTGGAGGCCGTCATTGCGGGCGCGCGCCGGCAGGGCGAGAAGGAGGCCGCCGCCTTGCAGGCGATCGCCGAAGGGCGCTTCGACCGCGCATGGGTGATGCCGCACATCGAGCGCATGAGAAGCGGCGCCTGATGAACCCAGGCGGCATCAGGCGTTAAGATGCGCGCTGGAGCCCGTGCTCCCTCGCTCAACCGCAGATCCACTCTTGTTCCATGACCCGATACCTTGACGCTGCCGCGCTGC
Organism: Paraburkholderia sp. BR10141; assembly: GCF_056155635.1. Classification (NCBI taxonomy): domain Bacteria; kingdom Pseudomonadati; phylum Pseudomonadota; class Betaproteobacteria; order Burkholderiales; family Burkholderiaceae; genus Paraburkholderia; species Paraburkholderia sp. BR10141. Next base: position 42,671 of record NZ_JBMIQH010000027.1, read on the forward strand.
GCGAACTCGCCGAACACGCGGAGCAAACCGACGCGCCGCCTTGCACCTGCACGAAAACGCCGCTGGATGGCTGGCAATCGCAGCCGCTCTCGCTCGACGAGCGGCAACTGGATCAGATCGGCACGCTCGTTGGCGCGGACGAAGCCGAAGCGACCTTCGCCGAACATCTGCCGGGAGAGACGGGCTACTGGTCGGAGAATGCGCCGATCGCGCCCCGGTACTTTCCGTATAACCGTTGCGGCGTGTGGAAATGCACGCTGTGCGGACGCCTTTATCTTCGTTATACGGAAGGCGGCGGCTATTTCGTCGATCAGCGCATCCGCGCGTTGAAAGCGCGTTTGATCGAGGATGTGCCGCTTTGAACTTCTGATTCCCGCGCGCTTATATTCCTGGTGAATCAAACGGAGGTCAGGCTTTTCCCTGGCCTCTATTGCATTTCTGGCGGATCAACATTCGAACGACCGCCAATGTCGCTTTCGACTTCACAACCGAATCTTACATGCGCGCGCCGTTCGCGCGGCTCAACCCGCACCTGCGTCAAACCCCGTATTTCGATGTGCCCTCGCATCAAAATCTCAACGACAAGCTGAACTGCGCGCTTCAAGGCCATCGTGGCACTGCAGGTGCAGGAAATGGCGCGGCGCAGCACGCCGAAATGATTTCCTCGATCTGATCAATTCTGAGTTTCATTCCAGAAGTAAAGCAATGAATCGAAACTTACTGTGCGCGTTGATTCTATTCGTCGAGAAGTTTCTTTAGCCATACATTCATAGCCGCTTTTAAATAGAAACGATCAATTTCTTTGCTGTGCATTATTACCGCTCCTTGCGCATCCTTACGTCCATATCGAAGCCCGCAGTTCGGCCGCTTCAAGAAAATGGATGACGTGAGCCGCGGTGCGATGACGATTCATGGCGCTCCCGCAGATTCCGTGAAGCATTCGCGTGTTGATCCAACTGTTCTGCTGCTCAAAGGAGCCGACTGATGAATAAACCCTTATTGGCCTTTCTACTCGCGGCGACGGTGGCCGTTGCCGGTTGCGGAGGCTCGGACTCCTCGAGTTCCAACCCGGCGTCGGCCGCGGCCACGCCGTCCGCGCCCAAACTGCTCTCGAACATTGTCGTGCCCAATACGACGAGCCCGGCGTTCAGTTTCGATATCGGCTATGTCGAAGCGGGCCGGTACTATCTGGCCGATCGCAACAACAAGTCCGTCGATGTCGTCGATAGCAAAACGAAGGCGCTGCTCGCGCAGATTCCGGGCAACTTCACCGGTGCGGGCGCGAGCACCGATGCGTCCGGACCTGACGGCATCGTGGGCGTGACGGGAACGAATACGCTGTACGTAGGGGACGTCGATAGCGTGAAGATCGTCGACACGTCCGCGATGCAAACGGTCAAGACGATCCCCATCAGCACGTCGGGCTCGCGCGTCGATGAAGGCTGCTACGATCCCGATGACCATCTCGTCATGTTTGCGAGCCCCGGCGACACGCCGCCCTACGTGACCTTCATTTCGACCACGACGCAAGCTGTCGTCAACAAACTGGTATTCAACGGCTCTTCAGGCCTGGAAGCCTGCGTGTACGATCCGGCCTCGAAGAGCTTTCTCATCAACAACGACGGCACCACCGCCAACCCCGACGGCGAACTCGACGTGATCACCGCGAGTTCGGTCACGTCGGGCGCGCCTGCGGTGAGCAAGGCGTTTGCGCTCGGCAAATGCGGCCCCTCTGGCATTGCGCTCGGTCCCAACAGCGACGTGCTGATTGGTTGCGATCCTTCTGCGGGCGATCCGCTCATTACGCTGATCCTCGATCGCAATACGGGTACGCAGCTCGCGTCGGTGCCGTTCGGCGGCGTGGACCAGGTGGCTTATGATCCCGCGTCGAATCGCTACTTCCTGCCTGCGCGCCACTACGTCACGAGCGGCACCGCGGCGTCTTCGGGCTTTACCCCGACCATGGGTGTGATCGACGGTGCGACGCGCAAGCTCATTTACACCGTGGCGGTGGGGACAGGCGCGCACTCGGTAGGCATCGACAGCGGCCTCGGTGAGGTGTTCGTGCCGTACCAACCCGGGTCGGCGGCATTCCCGAATGGCGGGATATCGGTGTTCTCGACGCAGTAGAGGCAAAGTTTCAGGCCTTGCCTGGCGCTCAGCCAGCGGACGTGAGGAACGTCCGCTGGCTTTTTATGCTTTTCCGATTCCATCGGCCCTTCGCGAACTTACGGTTATGATGTTTCGCACCGTGCGGGCTCCGCGAGCCCGCACACATTCCAACATCATTCAACCAGCGCATGGGTATTCGGGAACTCGCCAAAGTACTGAAACTGTCTGTTTCGACCGTGTCGCGCGCCTTGAACGACAGCGACGAGGTGAGCGCCGAAACGCGCGAACGTGTGCGCGCCGCCGCGCTCGAGCATGGCTACGCGCCAAGCAAGTCGGCCGCGAGCCTGCGCCGGGGCAGGCTCGACATCGTCGGGCTGATGCTGCCGGTGCGGCGCGAGGAAGAGACCTACACGCTCGGCATTTTCATGAAGCTGGCGGACGGCCTGCAGTCGGTCCTGTCGCGCCACGGCATGGACCTCGTCATGTACTCGAGCGAGTCGTGGGACGACGAGTTCGCGCGGCTGCGGCGCATCGTCGATCGCCGTCACGTGGACGGCGTGATTCTCGCGGGCACGCGGCGGCACGACGAACGGCTCGACTACGTCGCGAGCCGCCATTTCCCGTTCGTGGCGCTGGGCCGCAGCGAGTCGGGCGGAAAGCACGCATGGGTCGATCTCGACTTCGAGGCGGCCGCCAGGGAGGGTGTCGAGCGGCTCGTCGCGCAAGGGCATCGCCGTATTGCGCTCGCCATTCCCGGTGGCGATGCGATGCAGGCGCATATCTACCTGCAAGCCTGGAAGAAGGCGATGAAGAAGCACGGGCTGCCGGTGCCCGAAGGGTTCGTGCAGCGCAATGAACTCTCCGAGCGCGGCGGCTATCTCGCGACCGAGGCGCTGCTCAAGCTGGGCGTGCCGCCCGATGCGCTCATGTTCCAGAGCGACTGCATGGCGATCGGCGCGTATCGCAAGCTGCACGAAACGGGCCGGGCGCCGGGCCGCGATCTGGCGATTTCGGGCGGCGTGCTGGCGGGCGAAGTGTCGGAGTACCTCGCGCCGCGCCTCTCCGGTTTCACGCTCGACGCCTATGGGCTGGGACAGCGCCTCGCGCAGGCGCTGCTCGCGCAGTTCCCCGACCTTGGCGACACCTACCGCGCCGCGCGCGAGCCGTTGCTGTGGCCGCTGACGCTGCGCGAGCGCGACGACGACACGGTGACGTCCGAGGCCGCGCAACGCTAGTCCGCGCCCGCCGCCATCGGCATTGCGGTTTCCGCGAATCGGCATTGTGATTTTCGCAGGCAGCTTGACAGCGCTATCTGCAGAAGCAACTATTTGCCTGTTTCCGGAAACGTTTCCGGAAAATGCGGTTGCAGCGGCACGGGCCCCGCCTGGCCCCAGAAAAGAGCCTGGAAGAAAGCGCGATTCCCAACGCGCGAAAACGGAGACAGCATGAAGAAGCTACTTGCCGCATCCGCGGCCATTGGTTTGGCATTCTCGCTTTCCTGCGCGTCGCTGCATGCCGCGACGCTCTCGGTCTGGGCCGTGGACGAGCCCGACGACTACACCGCGAAGATGGCGCAGGAATTCGGCAAGCTGCATCCCGATGTCCATGTGCAGATCCGCAAGGTGGGCTTTGCGGCGCTCAACGACGAAACCATGCGCGCCGTGATGTCCGGCAACATGCCGGACGTCGTGCCGATCGACAACCCGAACACGGCGATGTTCGCTTCGAAGAACGCGCTGCTCGATCTCGACCCGTACCTCGCGAAGTCGAAGGTCATCGACGCGAAGCAGATCTTCCCCGGACCGCTCAAAAACGCCACCTGGAACGGCAAGGTCTATGCGATTCCGCGCGGCACGAACACGCTCGCGCTGTACTACAACAAGGACATGTTCAAGGCGGCCGGGCTCGATCCCGAGCACGCGCCGCAGACCTGGGATGAACTCTATACGGACGCACAAAAGCTCACGGACGCAAAGAAGGGCGTGTACGGCCTCGCGTTTTCCGCCATCAACACGGAGGAGGGCGTGTTCCAGTTCCTGCCGTTCGTGCAGGCTGCGGGCGCGGACTGGGACCGCATGAGCGACCCGGGCGCCGTGCGCGCGGCCGCCTTCTGGCAGAAGCTGCTCGACAGCAAGGTCGCGTCGCCGGACACGCTCACGCATAGCCAGTCGGAGGCGGCGGCCACCTTCATCAACGGCAATGCCGCGATGGACGTCGACGGGCCGTGGGAGCTGGGCGCCGTGGAAAAGGGCGCGAAGTTCAAGTGGGGCGTGGCGCTCCTGCCGGTCGAGAAGGCGGGCGGCCCGCGCGCCTCGGCGCTCGGTGAGCAGAATCACGCGATCCTGCGCGGCGCGAAGAACCCGGACGTGGCCTTCCAGTTCCTCGAGTACATGTATGCGCAGCGCGGCCGCGACTGGAACGAATTCGGCATGCTGCCGCCGTCGAAGGACACCGTGACGCCGGACCCGAAGTGGCCGCAGGCGTACAAGGTCTTCAACGAGCAGATGCAGTACGCGCGTCCGCGCGGTCCGAACCCGAACTGGCCGAAAATTTCGAAGTCGATTTCCGACGCGATCCAGTCCGTGCTGACGCATCAGGCCACGCCGCAACAGGCCATGGCGGCCGACGCGCAGACTGTCCAGGCCGCAGCCAGGTAAGCAGACCGAAGTATGGCATCGAGGTTGTTGCCCGGGGAACTCCGGTTCGTCGGGCGCCGTCCCGCCTTTGAGCGAAGAACGCCATGAACACACTTTTGCGCCGTGCTTCGCGCGACCCGGTCGCGGGATTCCTGCGCCGCTTGCCGCGCGCCCATGCCTTCGAGATCTCGCTGGCGGTGTTCGCACTGCTGTATCTGCTGGTGTTTGCGGGGCTGCCGTTGATCTACAACATCGTCCTGTCGTTTCAGCAGGTCGATCTGATGGCGCCCGCCACGCTGTTGCGGCCGTTCGTCGGGCTCGCGAACTATCGCGATGTGTTCAGTCGCCCCGAGATGCGCCAGGTGATCGTGAACACGGTGCTGTTCGTCGGGCTCTCGCTCGTTTTCCAGGTGGTGATCGGTTTTCTGCTGGCGCTGCTGTTCGCGCAGGACTTTCCGTTCGCGAGCCTCATGCGCGGCCTGTTTCTCGCGGGCTGGATCATGCCGGGTCTCGTGGTCGGCGTGATCTGGAAGCTGATTTTCGCAGGCGATTATGGCGTGCTCAATCATGTGCTGATGCAGACGCACATCCTGCAGGAGAAGATCTTCTGGCTCTCCGATCCGCACTGGTCGCTCTATGCAGTGATCGCCGCGAACGTGTGGCTTGGCGTGCCGTTCAACATGCTGCTGCTTTCGGTCGGGCTCGCGGCCATTCCGGCCGACCTCTACGAAGCGGCCGAACTCGATGGCGCAAATGCGCTGCAGCGTTTCATCGGCATCACGCTGCCGATGATGAAGGCCACGCTCGGCGCCGTGATCGCGCTGGGCGCGATTCTCACGATGCAGCAGTTCGACCTGATCGCGGCGCTCACGCAAGGCGGCCCGGCCAATTCGTCGCTGGTCGCGCAGTACTGGTCGTGGCAGCTTTCCCTGCAGACTTTCGAGGTGTCGGCGGGCTCGGCGGTGGCCACGGTCATGCTGGTGCTCGTGCTGATCGTCGCGGTGATCTACGTGCGCTCCACGCGCAACGAAAGGATGGTCTGAGATGAGGCGCTCAACTGGGACGAAGCGCTACGTACTGTTCGTCATCGCGCTGTGCGTCACGGCGGTTTATCTGTTCCCGCTCTACTGGATGTACATCACCGCATTCAAGAGCGCGAGCGAGATGTTCCAGTATCCGCCCACGTTCTGGCCGCAGCATCTGCAATCGCACCTGTGGCAGGTGTTCAGCAGCAGCGGCATGGGCAACTTCCTGTGGAACTCGTTCGTGACCGCATGCGGCACGGTGGCGGTGACCGTGTTCGTCGGCACCGGCGCGGCTTACGCGCTCGCGTTCGTGCAGAACCGCTGGACCAGTCTCGCGATCTTCGCGGTGCTGGTGCTGCAGGCGCTGCCGTCGAGCCTCATGGTCACGCCGATCTTCACGGCGTTCAAGATGCTCGGGCTGCTCGACACGCCGCGCCTCGCCGTGGTGCTTGCGCAGATCACCAAGACGCTGCCGTTCTATGTCGTGCTGTGCCGCCCGAGTTTCGTGCAGGTGCCGCGCGAACTGCGCGACGCGGCGCTCGTGGATGGCGCAACGCCGGCGCGCGCGTTTTTCGGCGTGATCCTGCCGCTCGCGGTGAACGGTATTCTCGTTTCGGCGATCCTCGTGTTCCTGCAATCGTTCGGCGAGTACGTCTACGCCCGCTCGCTGATTCTCGACGACCAGTATCAGACCGCCACGGTGGGCCTCTCGGCATTCGTCGGCGCGACCAAGGTCGACTGGATTGGCATCATGACCTACTCGGCCATTTTCGTTACGCCCATCCTCGTGGCGTTCATGCTGCTGCAACGCAAGATCGTCGCCGGGCTGACGGCCGGCGCGCTCAAGTAACGCATACGGAGAATCGCTGTGGATCGCATACAGATCGAGCGCCTGAGCAAGAGCTACGGAGCCGTGCAGGTATTGAAGGACATCGATATCAGCGTGCCCGAAGGGTGTTTCGTTGCATTGGTCGGCCCGTCGGGATGCGGCAAGTCCACCTTGCTGCGCACCATTGCCGGACTCGAACCGATCACGGGCGGCACGCTGCGCATCGACGGCCAGGTCGTCAACGACGTACCGCCGCGCAAGCGCGACGTGGCGATGGTGTTTCAGAGTTACGCGCTCTATCCGCACATGAACATCGAAAAGAACATGTCGTACTCGCTGCGGCTGCGCCGCGCTGCGCCGAAGGTCATTCGCGAAAGCGTCGACGGCGTGGCGCGTACGCTGGGTCTCGATCATCTGCTCGCGCGCATGCCGCGCCAGCTGTCGGGCGGCCAGCGTCAGCGCGTGGCGATGGGCCGCGCCATCGTACGCAATCCGAAGGTTTTCCTGTTCGACGAACCGCTCTCGAATCTCGACGCCGCCCTGCGCGTGCATATGCGCACGGAAATCCGCAAGCTGCATCAGCGACTCTCGGCGACTTCGGTGTACGTCACGCACGACCAGATCGAGGCGATGACGATGGCCGATCACGTGGTCGTGATGCGCGCAGGCGAAGTCGAGCAGCAGGGCGCGCCGCTCACGCTCTATCACCGGCCGGCCAACCGCTTTGTCGCGGGTTTCATCGGCTCGCCGTCGATGAACTTCATCGAAGCCGTGATCGGGCCGGACGGGCGCAGCGTGCAGTTCGGCGGCACGCAAGGCGGAGGCCTGCAGACGCTCGACCTGGGTCGCGCGCTGCCGGCGGGCGCCGAGGTCTGGATCGGCCTGCGTCCCGAGCATCTGCGGTTGCACCGCGAGGCGCATGGTCTGCGCGGCGTGATCGACACTGTGGAGACTACGGGCTCCATGAACTTCATCGCGGTGAAGCTCGACGGCGTCGCGGCGCCCGTGATGATCGCGCAAGCCGGCGCGTGCGCCATGCGCAGCGGCGAGGCGATCGGACTCGACATGGCGGGCGAACATATCCACGTGTTCGACAGGAAGACCGAGCGGGCGCTCTAGACGCACCGCAGGTGGAGACGGATTGGCTGTTCAATGAGCTATGAGTACATCTAAATGAAAATCAGCGATGGCAACTGGTTGATCCGGGACGGCCTGAACGTCTCGTACTCGGCGTCGCCGCACAGCGTGGAGATCGTCGGCGACGAACTGCTCGTGCATGTGGCGCCCCGCGACGTGTCGAACCGCGAACGGCAGCTCGACACGGGCCTCTTCACGTGGCGCTTCTTTTCGCCGCAAAGCGGCGTGATCGGGGTGCGCGTCGAGCATTTTGCCGGCGCGCTCGACCGCGGCCCGCATTTCACGCTCCAGCGCACGAACACGGAAGTCGTCACGCACAACACCGGGACCGAGGCGAGTCTCACGAGCGGCTCGCTGACCGTGCGCGTCGTCAAGTCGGGCGACTGGTCGGTGGATTTCCTGCGCGACGGCGAGCGTATCACGGGCAGCGGCTTTCGCGCGAGCGGCCAGGTCCACGACGCCAACCAGCAGGGCGCCGCGTTCATGTTCGAGCGGCTCGATCTGGGCGTTGGCGAGAACGTCTATGGGCTCGGCGAGCGCTTTACCGCGTTCGTGAAGAACGGGCAGGTGGTCGAAAGCTGGAACCGCGACGGCGGCACGGGCACCGAGCAGGCGTACAAGAACGTGCCGTTCTATCTGACCAACCGCGGCTACGGCGTGCTCGTGAATCATCCGGAAAACGTGTCGTTCGAGGTGGCCAGCGAGAAGGTGGCGAAGGTGCAGTTCAGCGTGGCGGGCGAGCGGCTCGAATACTACGTGATCGACGGCCCGACGCCCAAAGCCGTGCTGGAGCGCTTCACGCAGTTGACCGGACGCCCGGCGCTGCCGCCCGCGTGGTCGTTCGGCCTGTGGCTCACCACGTCGTTCACCACCAGTTACGACGAAGCCACGGTGAATCACTTCATCGACGGCATGGCACAGCGCGGCATCCCGCTGCACGTGTTTCACTTCGACTGCTTCTGGATGAAGGCCTTCCACTGGTGCGACTTCGAGTGGAACCGCGAGACCTTTCCCGATCCGCAGGGCATGCTCGCGCGGCTCAAGGCGCGCGGGCTGAAGATCTGCGTGTGGATCAATCCGTATATCGCGCAACCTTCGCCACTCTTTGCCGAAGGCATGGCGAAAGGCTACCTCCTGCGCAAGCCCAACGGCGACGTGTGGCAGTGGGACCGCTGGCAGCCCGGTCAGGGCATCGTCGACTTCACGAATCCCGCTGCGGCACAGTGGTACGCGGGCCATTTGCGGCGTTTGCTGGAAATGGGCGTGGACTGCTTCAAGACGGATTTCGGCGAGCGCATTCCCACCGACGTGGTCTACCACGACGGCTCCGATCCGCAGAAGATGCACAACTACTACAGCTACCTCTACAACAAGGTGGTGTTCGACGTGCTGCGCGACGTGCGCGGCGAGGGCGAAGCGGTGGTGTTCGCGCGCTCCGGCACCGTGGGCAGCCAGCAGTTGCCCGTGCATTGGGGCGGCGACTGCAGCGCGACCTACGAGTCGATGGCCGAGACGTTGCGTGGCGGCCTCTCGCTGGGCCTGAGCGGCTTCGGTTTCTGGAGCCACGACATCGGCGGATTCGAGCACACCGCGCCCGCCGACGTCTACAAGCGCTGGTGCGCATTCGGGCTGCTGTCGAGCCACAGCCGCCTGCACGGCAGCAAGTCGTATCGCGTTCCATGGCTGTTCGACGACGAAGCCGTGGACGTGGTGCGCCATTTCACCGAATGGAAGTCGCGCCTCATGCCGTACCTGTTCGACGCCGCGCAGCAGGCGGTCGATCACGGTACGCCGATGCTACGCGCCATGCTGCTGGAGTTTCCCGGCGACCCGGCCTGCGAGCATCTGGACCGCCAGTATCTGCTCGGCGAATCGCTGCTGGTGGCGCCGGTGTTCAATGCCGCGGGCGACGTGGACTTCTGGCTGCCCGCAGGACGCTGGACGCATCTGCTCACGGGCCGGCAGGTCGAGGGCGGCAGGTGGGTGCGCGAGCGGCACGGGTTTCTGAGCCTGCCGGTCTACGTGCGGCCGAATACGCTGCTCGCGTTCGGCACCGAGGACCAGCGGCCCGATTACGACTACGCATCGCGCAGCGAACTGCACCTGTTCGAACTGGCCGATGGCGCGAGTGCGGCCGCGACGCTGCGCGACGAGCGCGGCGCGCGCGTGACCCACGTGAGTGTGACGCGGCGCGGCGACACGCTGAACGTGCGCTACGAAGGCGTGAAGGGACCGCTACCGCTGACGCTGCGGCAATGGCCCGAACTGCGCGATGTCGGAGGGTTGAAGTCGCAAGCCGGAGAACTGGGCGTGCGAGTGCAGTTGCCGACGGGCGACGAAGAGGTCGTGTTGCGCATCCAGGCTTAACAAGGCGCGACGCGAAGCATTGCGAACGCCAGAAATACAACTGGCCCGCCATCGCAACACACTGCGATGGCGGGCCAGAAGGCAACGACTACAAAGCGCGGCTTTTCAGCGGGGCAGCTTACTGCGCTGCCTGACCAGCTTGCGACGAACCGTTGTTCACGCCGCCCACGGCGCTGTTTTGCGCAGCGACGCGAGCTTCGGCAGCCTGAACGTTCGCCGGATATTCATTGGGGTTCGAACGTGCCGGATTGAAGCCGGCCTTTTCGACCTGGACCATGTCTGCACGGACTTGCGCGCGGGTCACGGGCTGGTTCGACTGGGCGAACACGGCAACGGGAGCGGCGAGGGCGGCAGCGATAACGACGGCTTGGACGAGCGATTTCATGACTAACCTCCAGATTTACTTTCTTCTTGAACTGCCTACAGGGTTGTAAGCAGCGGTGAAGTCAGTGTAGGAGGGTCGGGCACTAGGGTAAATACCTAATAGCCGAATTCACTGTTTCCGCCAGAAGAACAATCCGGGCATGACCGTGGCGCCAGCCTGCGATTTCCCGAACGTGAAGGCATCCAGTGGGGTCAAATCATGCCGGGTGCGACGCCGACCGTATCGACGAACTCGGTCTTGCCCATGCCGCGCGACTTGGCCCGGTACATGGCGCTGTCGACGGCGCGCATCAAGGTTCGCGCATCGAGCGAGCGGCTGCCGCTGCCTTGCGTGAGCAGGCACACGCCGATACTGCACGACACAGTCACCGGATAGCCGGCCACGGTGCGCATGTTGGCGAGAATGGCGTGGATGCTGTTGGCGACGGTGAGCGCGTCGTTCTTGTCGTAGACGTGGCGCGCCAGCACCACGAACTCGTCGCCGCCCAGCCTCGCGAGCGTATCGCCGCGCCGCATGCGGCGCACCAGGGCCGCGGCGAAACCGCGCAGCAGTTCGTCGCCCACCGCGTGCCCGAAGGAGTCGTTCACTTCCTTGAAGCCGTCGAGATCGACGAGCAGCATGGCGGTGCGATCGACTTCGCCGGCACGCGTAAAGAGCGTGCGCCTAATTGCCCGTTCGAGCCGCACGCGGTTGTAGAGCCCGGTGAGCGGATCGGTCGACGCCTGGCGTTCCAGCCGGTAGACGAGCACAGCCAGATAGACGGACGTCGCCACGATGCTCAGCGCAATGCCGAGTGCGGCCGTGATGTTGTCGCGCCACCACGGTTGCCAATGCATCAGTCCCATGATGCCGCCGAGCGCCACGACACAGGAAAGGCCCAGCATGCGCTGGCCATAGCGGCAGCCCGCGCCGACCAGAAACCAGAAGGCCACCCACAGGAGCGGCAGTGCGGCCGTTCCGCCCACGGCCAGCGCGCCGGCGACGATGGCCTGATCGGCGAACGTGAAGAGCGCGAGGCGCACGGGCGAGCGCGTTGGCGCGACGGTGACTGCCACATACGATATGACGCCGAACGCCACATAAGCGGTGACCGCCAGAAGCGTTGCGTAGACGTGGGTCGAGCGATAGATCGAGCAGGCAACGAGGTAGGCGAGAAGGACGACGGAACCGAGCGTGATGCGCAGTACGGCCTGCTCCTTCTCTGGGTCCTTCGGAAATGCACGAAACAACGCTTTCCCGGGCCAGGAATATGTTTCCGTCTCGCCCATCGCAGCCCCCCGCTGTAATTCTGTATTTTGTCGCCCGGTAGTGTACCCCACACATACTGCGAGTCGAGGCGCTAAAAAAACGAAATTTCAGCTCGCAGGATGGCGGCGCGTGTGGCAATGCGACTTCGCGCCGAATGACCGATACTGTGACGCGCATCGCGTGCAATCCATCGGTTCCGAATACGCTCGGTCAATGCATTCAAGGAGGCGTCATGAGTAGGGAAGGTCTGGAAAAGCAGGGTATGTCGTGTGAGCGGCTCGCGCGGATCGAACGTTTTCTCGACGAGAACTACGTTGCGACCGGCACGCTCGCGGGCACCGTCACGCAGGTGTGGCGGCGCGGCGAACTCGCGCTGAACTCGGTGCTGGGTCTCGCGGACCGCGAACGGCGCACGCCGATGGCCGAGGACTCGATCTTCCGCATCTATTCGATGACCAAACCCATTACGTCGGTGGCGATCATGATGCTGGTCGAGGAGTGCAGGATCGCGCTCGACGACCCCGTCAGCAAGTACATCCCGTCGTGGGAAAAACTTGCCGTGTACGCGGGCGGCTTCATGGAGAGCTTCCAGACGCGCGCGAGCGCGCGCCCGATGCGCGTGGTCGACCTGTTGCGGCATACCTCGGGGCTGACCTACGGCTTTCAGCAGAACACCAATGTCGATGCGGCCTATCGCAAGCTGAAGGTGGGCGAGCTTGCGACCGCGGGCACGCTCGATGAAATGATCGAGAAGCTGGCCACGCTGCCGCTGGAATTTTCGCCGGGCGACGCCTGGAACTATTCGGTTTCCACGGACGTGCTCGGCTATCTCGTCGGCAAGGTCAGCGGCATGGCCTTCGAGGACTTTCTGAAAACGCGGATCTTCGACCCGCTCGGCATGGTCGACACGGCCTTTTACGTGCCACCGGAGAAGGTGTCGCGTTTTTGCGCCTGCTATGCCATCGGCGCGCTCGGTTCGAAGGTCGTTTCCGAAAATGGTCCAGAGCTGCAGGACGATCCTCACACGAGCCCGTATCGCGAGCCGCCCTCGTTCGTTTCGGGCGGCGGCGGCCTCGTTTCCACGGCGGCCGACTACATGCGCTTTGCGCGCATGCTGCTGCGGGGCGGCGAGCTGGACGGCGTGCGGCTGCTCGGGCCGAAGACCATCGCGCTGATGACCGCCAACCATCTGCCGGGCGGCGTCGACCTGCCGCGCCTCTCGCGCTCGATGTTCACCGAAGCGGCTTACGAAGGCGTGGGCTTCGGGCTCGGCTTCGCCACGACGATTGCGCCCGCATCCACGCTGATTCCGGGCAGCGCGGGCGACTTCTTCTGGGGCGGCGCGGCCAGTACCTTCTTCTGGGCCGATCCTCGCGAGGACATGATCGTGTTGTTTCTCACCCAGCTCCTGCCTTCGACCGCGTACCCGATTCGCCGGCAGTTGCGCACGCTCGTTTACAGCGCGATTACGGAGTGCGAACGCTGAGCAGCGCGATTAGCTGCGCGAGTGGCAATGAAAATATAAGAGGCCTGTTACCTGGATTTTGGCGGTTGTTGTGGGGGGTGGGGCGGCCCCCGAGCCGGGCAGCCGCCATTATCCTGCTCTCGAGGGCCGAGACTCAGTGACGCTTGCCCAGCATCTCCAGCAATGCCTTGGCGGCCGGCCCGGACGACGCGGGATTCTGCCCGGTGAGCAGTAGCCCGTCTTCGAGCACATACGGCTGCCAGTCGGGGCCCTTCGAATAGTTGCCACCCTTCGCCTTGAGTTCGTCTTCGACGAGGAACGGCACCACCTTGGTCAGGCCAACCGCTTCTTCTTCGCTGTTCGTAAAGCCCGTGACCGACTTGCCGTTGACGAGCGGCTTGCCATCGGGACCCTTCACGTGGCGCAGCACGCCGGGCGCGTGGCAGACGAGATCGACGGGCTTGCCGGCTGCGATCGTGCGCTCGATCAGGCTGATAGAGTCAGGGTCTTCTGCGAGATCCCACATCGGACCGTGGCCACCGGGGTAGAAGACGGCGTCGAATGCGTCGTGGGCGACGTCCTTGAGCTTTGCGGTGTTGCCCAGATCCGCCAACGCAGCCGGGTCGGCTTCGAAGCGACGCGTCAGGTCGGTCTGAAAGTCCGGCTCGTTGCTCTTGGGGTCCAGCGGAGGTTTGCCGCCCTTGGGCGACGCGAGCACGATCTGTACGCCGGCGTCCTTGAACACGTAGTACGGCGCGGCGAGCTCCTCAAGCCAGAACCCGGTCTTGCGTCCCGTATTGCCCAGCTCGTCGTGCGAAGTCAAAACCATCAGAAGCTTCATGACGCTCTCCTTGAATACGTACGTTTTCACAACGAATTGCGCGCGGCCCGCTCTCGAGCGGGCCGCGCGCGCTTACTTGATGAGTCCCTTCTGTCGTCGATAGACGTCGGTAGGCAGGCCGCCCCATCCCCAGTTTTCCGTTGGCACTTCCTCGATGACGACGAAGGTCGCCTCCAGCGGTTTGTTCAGCACGTCGAGCAGGAGCTGACTCACGCCCTTGATGAGCTGGGCCTTTTCTTCCGCCGTGACGGAGTCCGTGCCGGGCCGTGTGCCCTCGCGTGTAACCTGAATTGTGACGATCGGCATTTCGCTTTCCTCGATGGTGATCGTTGCAGGGAGCGCCGGCGAGCGGCGCTCCCTCGTCGGCCCGGTGGGGCCCCGTGGAGCGCAGTGCGCCCGCAGTGCGCCCGCAGTGCGCCTTTAGTGGCCGGCGACCTGGCCGCCGTCGACGTGGAGGATTTCGCCCGTCACGAAGGGCGCCGAGTCGAGATAGAGGATGGCGTCGACGATGTCGCTCATCTCGCCCATATGTCCCATCGGGTGCAGCGCGCCGAGTGCGGCGTGGGTTTCGGGCGCGTGCATCGGCGACTTGATGATGCCGGGCGATACCGCGTTGGCGCGAATGCCGCGCTTCGCATATTCGATCGCCAGCGAGCGCGTGGCGGCGGCGAGACCGCCCTTGCTCAGCGAGGCCAGCACTGACGGCACGCCGTCGATCGCGTGATCGACGAGCGTCGTCGTGATGGTGAGGACGTGGCCGCTCTCGTGCTTTTCCATCTCGGCAATCGCGAGTTGCGTGATATGGAAGAAACCGTCGAGGTTGGTGCCCTTGATTGCCGCGTAGTCTTCCGCCGTGTATTGCGTGAACGGCTTCGCGATGAAAATGCCCGCGTTGTTGATGAGCGTGTCGACGCGGCCAAAGCGTGAGACGGCGGTTTCGATGACACGGCGCGCCGTGGCGGGGTCGGCGATATCGCCGGCCACTGCGACGAGATCGCTATCGTCAGTCTGTTTGATGTTGCGCGAGGTCGCGACCACCTTGTGGCCGAGTGCGCGGAATGCCCTGGCCGCTTCGGCGCCGATGCCTTGCGATGCGCCAGTGATCACGATGACTTTGGGGGATTGACTCATATGAACCTCGAAGTAAGTTGGACTCTCTTTCTGATCGGGCTTGCTGCTCCGATGACGATCAATTTACGCATCTGCGCTCACGGTTTGAATACAGGGTGCGGACAAACAGTTGTGAGTCGCAGGAACAAATGAGAGCAGGTTGGGCGCGACGGCGTGCGGCGGAAAATGACACGCGAAAGACGTCTATTTAACTTTGGATAACTGACTAAAAAGGGCGGACCCAGTTGCGTGGCTGCTCACACGCGGCTTGCTGCGTGGTTCAGGAGGTCTGCGCGCGCGGATCGTGGTCGAATTCGAGCCTGATCCCGCCCGGTTCGTACACCATGGTATGGCGTTTCGGCCCCGGACCGAGTTTTTCGGGCGCAAATTCAACTTGCACGCCCGGCCAGGCGGACACGCGCGAGAAGATATCGTTGAGCGCTTCTTCGCTGCCTACGCGCAAGGCAAGATGGTGCAGGCCCACATGGGTCTTGCGGTCGAACTCGACGAGGCGGCCCGGATCGGTCACTTGCCAGAGGGTCAACATGACGTGCCCGTCCGAAACGAACGCCGCAGGGTAACTGGGTCTCTCTCCGACCTGCTTCCAACCGAGGCAGTTCACGAAGAAGTCACGGGTGAGGTTCAGATCGCGCACGGTGAGTCCGACGTGATCAATGCCCAACGTAAGCGGTTTGTCAGTCATGCTTCGATTCTCCTGAATAAAGTGCGCGTCGATCCGGAGTTCCTCGCCTCACGGCTCAAACCTTCGCCGAAACAATATAGCTGCCAGCAACGACGCCGATCATTGCTTGCCGTTCACATCACTTTTTACATGGTGTATCGCGTTGGGCGCAGACGGCGGTTCGGCGGCGTATCTGGGCGCTGCTGCGTCTCTCGCGGCTTCGGAAACTCGCTTGCACACATCTGCAATGTCAGATATATTCCGCATCAGATATCGAGGAGGGAAATCGATGAACGATCCCGTGAATGAAGATTTCGAGCGCACGCAGAAGCTAGTGTTCGCGCTGGGTCAGGCGCATCACCTGATGGCCACCGAACTCAGGGCAGGCCTCAAGGACGCAGGGCTGAACCTGCAGGAGCGCGGCATTGTGCTGACGCTGGCCAGCGGTAGCGCGAAAACGCCGGCAGCACTGGCGAAGCTGCTTGGCGTCCACCCGGCCCGGATGACCCGCGTGCTGGACAAGCTCGAAGCCAGCGGGCTCGTGGAGCGTGCTCGCAATGGCACGGACCGGCGGCTCGTGGACGTTTCGTTGACGCGGGAGGGCCACCTGGTCGCGGCGCGAAATACAGATGTCGCGCCTGGCGCCTGGAGCGAGCGGCTCTCGCACCTCTCGAAGTCCGACTTCGACGCCTTGAGCACGCTGCTGTTCAGATTGCTTCATGGCTAGGACGGCATTTTTTTGCCCAATTATCAGACATGTCAGATAACTGCCCGTGGTTGACGGGACATTCGCATCCAGACGAGAGAACCTAAGATGAATTCATCGACTAACCCAGGCGGGCCGCCCCAGTTGACTGGCGCGAAATTCGCACTTGGCACCTTCGCCGTGGCGCTCGCCACCTTCATGAACGTGCTGGATTCGTCGATCGCAAACGTTGCGATTCCCACGCTCTCCGGCAACCTCGGCGTGTCGATCGACGAAGGCACGTGGGTCATCACGCTCTTCGCCGCGGCCAATGCGGTGTCGATTCCGTTGACCGGATGGCTTACGCAGCGCGTGGGCCAGGTCAAGCTGTTCGTCTGGGCGATCCTGCTGTTCGTGCTTTCATCGGCAGCGTGCGGCATGGCCCCGAACCTGCTGACACTGCTGGTCGCCCGTGTCATTCAGGGCGCCGTGGCGGGGCCGCTGGTGCCGTTGTCGCAAGCCTTGCTGCTCGCTTCCTTCCCCAAGGAAAAGAGTTCGAACGCGCTGGCGCTGTGGGCGATGACCGCAACCGTCGGACCGATCGCGGGCCCGGCGCTCGGCGGCTGGATCACCGACAGCTACAGCTGGTCGTGGATCTTCTATATCAACGTGCCGGTCGGCCTCTTTGCAGCCGGCGTGGTATGGGCGATCTACCGCGACCGCGAGACGCCGGCACGCAAACTGCCGATCGACAAGGTCGGGCTGATCTCGCTCATCGCCTGGGTCGCGCCGCTGCAGATCATGCTCGACAAGGGCAGGGATCTCGACTGGTTCAGCTCGCCCGTCATCTGGGCGCTCACCATCGTCGCTGCGGTCAGCTTCGTGTTTTTCCTGATCTGGGAATTGACTGAGGAAAAACCGATCGTCAATTTGCGGCTGTTCACCAGGCGTAACTTCCTCGGCGGCACGATTGCGATTTCCGTCGCGTATGCGATCTTCTTTGCAAACCTCGTGATCCTGCCGCAGTGGATCCAGGGCTTTCTCGGCTACCGCGCGGTGGATGCGGGGCTCGTTACCGCGCCTCTGGGGATTTTCGCGGTGATCCTGGCCCCCATGATGGGCAAGGTCATGCCGCGCTCCGATCTGCGGGTGCTCGCCACCCTGGCGTTCGTTGGCTTCGCCGCCGTGTTCTTCATGCGCTCGAACTACACGACTGGCGTGGATGCCTGGACGCTGATTCTGCCGACGCTGCTGCAAGGCATTCCCACGGCGCTGTTCTTCACGCCGCTCACCGGCATCATCCTCTCGGGTCTGCGGCCCGACGAGATTCCGGCGGCTGCGGGTCTGTCCAACTTCGCGCGCATTTTTGCCGGCGCCGTAGGCACGTCGCTCATGAGCAACGCATGGAACGACCGCACGATCCTCCATCACGCCCGGCTCGCCGAGCAGACGAGCGTGGAGAATCCAGCTTTCACCGGCGCCATTGCGCACCTGCAGGCGGCGCTGGGTGGCGGCATTCCAAAGGCCACGGCCTTTTACGAGGCCTCGCTCAACGCGCAGGCCACCATGCTGGGGTTGAACGACATCTTCTGGATTTCGGCGGTGATCTTCATCGTCATCATCCCGCTGATCTGGGTGACGAGGCCGGTCAAGGGTGGTGGCGCGGGCGCGGCAGCCGCTGGCGGTCACTGAATTCTGCAGTTGAACCCGGTTCAGAGCGCAAAAAAGTCTCACGTGTTTTTTCTTGACAGTATCTGATAATGCAGATATTGTGTTGTTTAACACGGAGGATGTCGCGATGGACCACTACACGACGAGAAATTTCATGCTTACGGAAAGTGTCGGTTTCAGGATCGTCAAGGCGCGCAATCTGGTCGTTGCGGAGATGGACGCAGCGCTCAAGGACCTCGATATCACGGGTCAGCAAATGGGCATTCTGCTTTCGCTGAAGCAGGGAGTGGCGACCACGCCGTTCGAACTGTCGAAGCTGCTCGGCATCGATACGGGTCTCATGACGCGAATGCTGGACAAGCTGGAAACCAAGGGTCTGCTGGAGCGTTCGCGCGACGCAGACGACCGTCGTGTGGTCAATCTGAACCTCACCGCAAAGGGGCTGGAAACGGCGGCCCAGATTCCGGAAGTTGCGCCGCACGTGTTGAATGCACGCCTGCGCAAATTCACCAAGGCGGAGTTTGCCGAATTGAACCGCCTGCTTCGCAAGTTCACAGACGACTGAACGGTGCGGCCGTGGTGCCGCGCTTTTTTTCGACCATTAATCTGATCTGTCAGAAAATGAAATCGCAGACTTCTAAGGCAAGTATCGGTGCCCGTACGCTGAAGCTGGGTGTATCGGCGATCGCAATGGCCACGCTGGCGGCTTGCGCCAACTACGCGGGCATCCACAGCGACAAGCAGATGGCCCAGCCGCAACAGTTCGAGACGGCGCAGAGCCTGCCGCAGGAACAGGGGCACTGGCCGTCCGCCGATTGGGTCGACCAGTTCGGCGACGCGCAGCTGAAGGCACTGATTGCCGAAGCGCTGCAGGGCAGCCCGAGCGTCGAGCAGGCCAAGGCGCGGGTGGCCCAGGCGCAGGCCTATAGCGAAACCGCGAAGGCGGGCACGCTGCCGCGCGTGGACGCCAGCTACACGCTGACACGCCAGCAGTTCAGCAGCACGGCGCTGATTCCGCCGCCGTATGCCGGCTCGTGGCAGACCGAGAACAAGGGGCTGCTCACCGCTTCCTACGATCTCGACCTCTGGGGCAAGAATCGCGAGGCGCTGCGGGCAGCCGTTTCGGAGACGGCCGCGAGCGAGGCAGACGAGGAAGTGGTCAAGCTCACACTGGATACTTCGATCGCACGCACCTACAACCAGCTGGCACGGCTCTATGCGCTGCGCGACATCGCGCAGGAAGAAGTCACGCGTCGCGAGCAGATCGACCGCATCACAGCCGGCCGCATTGCCACGGGCCTCGACACGCAGGTGGAACGCAAGACCGCGCAGGCGAACCTGGCGACGAGCCGCTCGCGGGTGAGCGCGCTCGACGGCAGCATTCTCACGACGCGCTACCAGTTGGCCGCGCTGATGGGCAAGGGCCCCGACCGCGGACTCGCGATCACGCGGCCGACGCTCGGCGTGGGCGACGAGGTGCGTTTGCCGGACAACTTGCCCGCCGACCTCGTGAGCCGGCGCCCGGACATCGTCGCGGCGCGCTGGCGCGTGGAC
Source organism: Paraburkholderia sp. BR10141 (assembly GCF_056155635.1). NCBI lineage: Bacteria > Pseudomonadati > Pseudomonadota > Betaproteobacteria > Burkholderiales > Burkholderiaceae > Paraburkholderia > Paraburkholderia sp. BR10141. The sequence goes on from NZ_JBMIQH010000027.1 coordinate 62,418, forward strand.
GCGATCACGCACGAGGTCAAGGAAGCCAAGGCCGAGTTCTATCCGGACATCAACCTGAGCGCCGCGCTCGGTCTCGACGCGTTCGGCTTCGGCCGCTTCCTGACCGCCGCGAGCCGCACGGCGTCGGTGGGCCCCGCGGTTCACCTGCCGATCTTCGACGGCGGCGAACTGCGTGCGCAGTTGAAGGGCCGCTACGCAGAGTTCGACTACGCCGTGGCCGCCTACGACCAGACGCTCATTGGTGCGCTCAGCGGCGTGGCCACGCAGCTCGCGCAGATCCATTCGAGCGATGCGCAGCTCGTCGATGCCGAAACCGCGCAGCAGGCAGCGCGCGACGCCGACCAGCTCGCGATCACGCAATACAAGGGTGGCTTGACCAATCAGCTCACGGTGCTCAACGCCGACGTCACGGCACTGAACGCCGACGAAGCCATCGCCAACCTGAAGATGGATCGCCGCGACGAGCAGATCGCGCTGGCTTCGGATCTCGGTGGCGGCTATGTCGATACTTCAGCCGATACCGGCCACCACGCCGACGTTGCCGCGCAATCCAACCCTCAAACCCATTCCGTTATTGCTGCCGCGCGTTGAACGGCACGTTTGCAAACCCGTCAGGAGAACTGAAATGAGCGAAACGATCACGACCGACCGCGAGCAGGTAGATCAACCCGGCGAGAAGAAAGGCGGCGCGCAAGCGGCCCCGGCCAACAACGACCAGCAGGGCACGCCCCCGGGCCGCCGCAAACGCCTGATCGCGCTGCTCGGCGCCGTGACGTTGATTGCGGGCGCGGCGTATGGCGCGTACTACTTCACGGAAGGCCGTTTTCACGAATCGACCGACGACGCCTATGTGAGCGGCAATCTCGTACAGCTCACGCCGCAGGTCACGGGCACGGTGGTGGCCGTCAACACCGACGACACGCAGATCGTGAAGCAGGGCGACCCGGTCGTGACGCTCGATCCGGCCGACGCAAGAATCGCGCTGGCCGATGCCGAAGCGTCGCTCGGCCAGACCGTGCGCCGCGTGAGCGGTCTCTATGTCAACAACGACTTCTATGCGGCGAACGTGGCGCAACGCGAATCGGACCTGGCCCGCGCCAACGACGATCTGCGCCGTCGCACGGCCGTCGCGGACTCGGGCGCCGTTTCCGCCGAAGACATCGCCCACGCGCGCGACGCCGTACAGGCCGCCCAGGCCGCGCTCGACGCCGCACGCCAGCAAGGGGCGGCGAATCACGCGCTGACCGATCGCACGTCGGTCGAACAGCATCCGGATGTGCAGGCGGCCGCCTCGAAAGTGCGTGCAGCGTGGCTTGCGTATGCACGCGATACCTTGCCCGCGCCCGTGACGGGTTATGTGGCGCAGCGCCAGGTGCAGGTGGGCGAGCGCGTGTCGCCCGGCACGCCGCTCCTGGCGATCGTGCCGCTCAACGGGGTGTGGGTCGACGCGAACTTCAAGGAAGTGCAGCTCAAGCACATGCGCATTGGTCAGCCGGTCACGCTCACTGCCGATGTGTACGGCTCGAGCGTGAAGTATCACGGTCGTATCGAAGGCTTTTCGGCGGGTACGGGCAGCGCCTTCGCGACGCTGCCGGCGCAGAACGCCACGGGCAACTGGATCAAGATCGTGCAGCGCCTGCCGGTGCGTATCGCGCTCGATCCACGCGAACTCGCGGCGCGTCCGTTGCGCATCGGCCTTTCGATGACGGTGGATGCCGATACGCGCGACGAGTCGGGCTCGCAGCTCGGTGCGGCGCAAAACACGCGCTATCGCACCGACGTCTTCGCACAGTACGACGCGCAAGGCGACGGCGAGATCGAAAAGATCATCAAGCAAAACGAAATGACTGCGGCTGCAACTGCATCACAACCGTCGCCGCAACGCGTGGCGGCGCGCGACCACAAGGCAATCGCGGGCTAAGGTTGTTTGGCAGCCCGACTCAACGCTTGCGCATCGGCGGCAAGCGCTTTGGGCACCGCCTCGCGCAGGTAATCCATGAACGTCCTGATCTTGGCGTCGAGGTACTTTCGCGAGGCGTGCACCGCATAGGCGGTCAGCCTCTGCAGACGATATTCCGGCAATACCCGCACCAGCGCGCCGCTATCGAGCATGGCGAGTGCCGTCGACATCGGCAGCGCCCCGATGCCTACGCCTTCGCGCAGGGCGACACTGAGCGCATCGGGAAGATTGATTTCGACGGGCGCATTCGGGAACGCCACGGCTTCCCGGCCGTTGGGCCCATGCAGATGCCAGCGATCGCGTGGAAAAAACGACGTGACGAACTGCAGGCATGTGTGAGCTTCGAGGTCCTGTACCGTACGCGGCACGCCGTGCGTATTCAGATAAGCGGGTGCCGCACACAGCACGTTGTGGACATCGCCTAGCCGGTGCGACACGAGCCGCGAGTCCGGCAGCTCCGTCGTACTCAGCTGGAGCATCACGTCGTAGCCGGCCTCGATGATATCGGGCGCGTGCTGCGACAACGTCAATTCGATCGACACCGCGGGATACCGTTCGCGATAGCGCACGAGCGCCGGCACCACATAGGCTTGCCCGAAGCTCGGCGACGCATGAATGCGCAGCCGCCCCGAAGGGTCCACCTGTGCGTTGGCAGCCTCTGCCTCTGCCTCGTCGACATACGCGAGGATCCGCTCGCAGCGCTCCAGATAGCGTTGGCCCGCCTCGGTTAGCGAGAGCCGCCGTGTACTCCGATGCAGCAGGCGCGTACGCAATTGCGACTCGAGTTGCGAGACCGCCCGCGATGCATTGGCGGTTTGAATGTCCAGGCGCGAGGCCGCGCCCGTAAAGCTTCCTTCTTCCGCTATGCGGACGAAAATCCGCATCATGTCCAGCTTGTCCATTACGCGTTTTCCACGGATAGATCTGCCTCGCACGCTACTACGACGCAAACTCGCGCCATGTCAGATTCTCCTATAAATGCAGGCGAATCTGTTCGGCAAAGGTCCGTATCACTTCTTCGTTACGTGAAAGAAACATCCATTGTCCGATTCGCGTCGAAACGAGCAGTCCTGCTTCGACCAGTACGGCAAGATGCGCGGATACGGTCGACTGCGAGAGCCCGCTGCGCGCCTGGATGGCGTGTGCGGGCACGCCGTGGCCCAGATCGACGTGGCCCTCTGGAAAGGCGTCGGTGGGGACCTTCAGCCACGCGAGGATCTCGCGCCGGTGTGGATTGGCGAGTGCCTTGTGAATCAGATTCGCGTCTATCATGGTGTTCCTTGCGCTCGCTCGCCGTGCTTCAACGCGGCTGCGTCAACAACGTTCCGGCGATGGTTCCCGCCACGCTTTCCCCAAGGTCTTCCCGCACGATCGAGAGCGCCAGATGAATGCCGGCGCTTGCGCCGCCCGATGAATAGAGGTTGCCGTCCTTCAGGCAGCCGGGATTGGACATGACGTGCACGCGTGGATGTTCGGCCGCGAGGCGGCGAGCGTCGCGCCAATGCGTGGTCAGCCAGCGACGGTCGGCAACGCCGGCGCGCGCCAGCAGGAACGCGCCATTGGAAATGCAGGCCAGCCTGCGCGTGGCAGGCCCGGCGTCGCCGAGCCACGTCACGAGTTCGCGATGCTCACTCGACGAACTCACCACGGGAGACCCGGGCACCACGACGACGTCGAATGGCGTGCGCGTTTCGAGCAGGCATTCTGTGGTGCCCACCGCCGTGCCGTTGGAAGACGGCACGGGCCCACGCGAGGTCCCGACGAGGTGTGGTTCATAAAACGCGCTGCCATACAGGCGATTCGCTGCATGAAACACATCCATCGGGCCGCTTACCTCGAGCATTTGAAACCCCGCATAGAGCATCATCGCGACACGCATGCGCCGTTACCCCGTGAACGCCTGCTCGACCAGCGCGGATTGCCGCGCGACGTGCGCCGAATGGTAGCCCGGCGCAGTCGATGCACCGGCATCAGGACCGGCGTAGACGAGTTTCGCACCCGTTGACAGGAGCTCGCGCAACTGTGGCTCGACGAAACTCCATGCGCCCTGGTTACGCGACTCCTCCTGACACCAGACGACCTTCTTCAGGTTGGGATAGCGCGCGAGTTCAGCGGCCAACTGTTGCGCGGGAAAAGGATACAGCTGTTCGACGCGGATGATCGGCGTGTCGCTCGCATCCGCGCGGCGACGCTCGAGCAACTCGAAGTACACCTTGCCCGTCGCCACGATGACGCGCTCGACGCTGGAGGTCTGCCAGGTCTCGATCTGGTTGTCCGGCAGAACTTCGTGGAACCGGCCCGCGCTCAACTCCTCGAACGTGCTGACGGCTTCCGGGTGCCGCAACAGCGACTTGGGCGTCAAGACGACAAGCGGGCGGCGATCGGAGGCGAGTGCCTGCCTGCGCAGCAAATGGAACAGCTGCGCAGGCGTAGTCGGCTGGACGACGCGCATATTGTCCTGTGCGCTCAGCTGCAGATAGCGTTCGAGCCTCGCCGATGCATGCTCGGGTCCCGCGCCTTCCTGCCCGTGAGGCAGGAAAAGCGTCAGGCCGCTGCGTTGCCCCCACTTGACGGCGGCCGCCGCGATGAACTGATCGATCACCACCTGCGCGCCGTTTGCGAAGTCCCCGAATTGCGCTTCCCAGATGACCAGCGCATCGCGGTTCACCGTCGTATAGCCGTACTCGAACGCGAGGACCGCCGCTTCGGAGAGGATGGAGTTCGTCACGCTGAAGCGGCCCGGCGCATTGCCACTCGCATCACCGAGATGATCGAGTGGAATATAAACACCATCCGGCCGGTTCATGCGCGTTTGATCGTGCAACACGGCGTGCCGATGATTGAACGTCCCGCGCGCGCTATCCTGCCCGCTCAGTCGAACGCTGACCCCATCGCCAAGCAGCGAAGCAAATGCCAGATGCTCGCCCATGCCCCAGTCGAGCGGCCGTTTTCCCGAGGCCATTTCCTGGCGCCCGGTGATCATCTTCTTGACGAGCGGATGAAGCGCCAAGCCTTCGGGAACGGTCGAAATCTGCTGCGCGAGACTGCGCAGCGTTTCCGTCGACGGGGCGGACCACGGGACCGGGCTGGGTGCTTCTTCCCGTGAAGAGGCGGCCTCTGAGCTGTCGGATTCGTTCGCCCGCTTGAGCAGTTCACGCCGTTCGCTGACATAGCCCTCTGCTTCTTCGGCTGTCAACACGCCTTGTTGAATCAGCTTCTGCGCATAGCGCGTTCTTACGCCGGGATGACTGGCAATCGCGCGATACATCAGCGGCTGCGTGATGCCCGGCGTGTCCTGTTCCTGGTGCCCGTGTTTGCGGAAGCACACGAGATCGATGACCACGCTCCGCTTGAACGCGGTGCGATAGTCGAGGGCAAGGCGTACCGCCATAGCGACGGCTTCGGGGTCGTCGCCATTCACGTGCAGAATGGGCGCCTCGATCATCTTCGCGACGTCCGTGGTGTAGAACGACGAACGTGTGTCGCGCGGATCGGAGGTCGTAAAGCCGATCTGATTGTTGACGACGATATGAACCGTGCCGCCCGTGCCGTGGCCGCGCGTATAAGAGAGGCTCAAGGTTTCCATCACGACACCCTGGCCGGACATCGCCGCGTCGCCGTGAATCTCGACAGGCAGAACCTCGACGCCGTCCGCGCTGCCGAGGAGCTCGCCCTTGGCGCGCGCCATGCCTTGCACGACCGGGTTGACGATTTCCAGATGTGACGGGTTGAACGCGAGCATCACTTCGACCGGCCCATCTGGGGTATCGACCGAACTCGCAAAGCCCTTGTGGTACTTCACGTCGCCTGCGGTAAGTCGTTCGGGATCCTTGCCATCGAACTCGTCGAACAGCGCACGCAACGGCTTGCCGACGATATTCACCAGAACATTCAGGCGTCCACGGTGCGCCATGCCCATCACCACTGCGCGCAGCCTTTTCGAAGCCCCGTAGCGCACGACTTCGTCGAGCATCGGAATCAGCGATTCCGCGCCCTCGAGCGAGAAGCGCTTTTGCCCGACATAGCGCGCGTGAAGGTACTTCTCGAGGCCTTCCGCTGCGCTCAGTCGTTCCAGCAGTCGACGCTTTTCCGTTGCCTGCAGCGACGGCCTCGCCCGGGTGGATTCGAGCTGCATCTGCCACCAGCGCCGCTGCTCCGCGTCGGTCAGATGCATGAACTCGGCGCCGAGCGTGCCCGTGTAGGTTTGCTTCAGCGCCGCGACGAGTTCCTCCAACGTGGCGTCGTCGTCGAACAGGAAAGTGTCGGCGGTGCTGAATGTCGTCGCCATGTCTGCGGCCGTCAGCCCGTAGTAAGCCGGGGTCAACTCGGCGTAGGCGCGTGGCGGCGTCCACGACAGCGGATCGAGATTGGCCGCGCGCGTGCCGATCATGCGGAACGCGGCGATCAGCGACTGCACCGCGACCTGCTTGCGCGCAAGGCCGAGACCGGCATCATTCGCGAGGGCAGTGTCGGCATGAACGATCGCGCGCGGCGGCCGCTTCGCAAGCTCGACAAAGCTGGAAATGACGGGGGCGTGCGGCTCGTCGTCGCGATCACTGCCGTCGATAGCGGGCGTTTCGCGCAGTGCATCGAACCACGCCCGCCATTCACTGGTGACCGCATCCGGGTCAGCCAGGTAAGTTTCATATTGCTCTTCGACGTAAGGGGCGTTGCCCCCGAAGAGGAAAGAGCTCTGACGTTCTTTCAACATGATGAATCTGCCTTTGGTCGGTGTGCGGTCCGATGTCGGGGGCAACACGTGGAGTGACGGCGATGGCGCCTTCCGGTCCGCCCGGGTTGTTACCCAGCCGCAGTCGTGAACACAGTCTAGTGATGCGGGGCAGCGGGCGAAATGCGCGCGTGGTGCCGCAGCATGCCAAGTAGTGGGCGTTTTGGGCCACGCTGCCGATTTGTTACACCGACGCAAAATACTTTTTCCGGGGACAGACTGCACCCGCTAACGGCGATGCGTTAAGCTGCGCCACGGTCCTGGTTGGGACACCACCTCTGAAGGTCACGGTATGAAAGTCGCCATTGTTGTATTCGATGGTGTGCAGGCGCTAGATGTTGCAGGCCCCCTCGATGTGTTCGCCGAGGCGAACACGTTCCTCTCCGAGCATCAGCGCTACGAAGTGACGCTCGTCGGGCGTGAGGCGGGCGCCGTGACCTGCTCGAACGGCATGCAACTGGCGGTCTCGCGCGGCTATGCCGACAGCGATGTGCAATGGGACCTGCTCCTCGTGGCCGGCGGGCCGCAGTTGCCCGACGTGCATCCGTCGAATGAGTTTCTGGCCTGGCTGCAGAATCAGGCGCGCAGTGCAAGCCGCTTTGGTTCGGTGTGCAACGGCGCATTCGTGCTCGCACATGCGGGGTTGCTCGACGGCAAGGAGGTGACGACGCACTGGTCGGATGCCGGGCGCCTGTCCAATGAATTCCCGCACGCCAATGTGCAGCCGGACCGGATTTTCGTTCGTGACGGGCGGCTCTTCACCTCGGCGGGCGTGACCGCGGGGATCGATCTGTGCCTCGCGCTCGTGGCGGAAGACTGGGGACATGAACTGGCGGTGCGAGTGGCGAAGCGGCTGGTGGTGTATATCCAGCGCGAAGGCGGGCAGTCTCAGTACAGTCCGTATATCGGTGCCGGCAAGGACGAGGATCCCATACTCAGCAAGGTGTATCGCTACGTGAGCGAACATATCACCGATACGCTTTCTATCGAGGCGCTGGCGAGCGCGGCTGCCGTGAGCCGGCGCACCTTGTCGCGCATCTTCGCCAAAAACGCCAAGGTCACGCCCTCCGTATTCGTCGAGCAGGTTCGCGTCGACACGGCGAGGAAACTGCTGGAGGACACGGATGCGCCGCTCAAGACGGTCGCATTCAAGTGCGGCTTTCATAGCGCCACGCATATGCGCACGACGTTCTCACGGCGCCTGAACGTCACGCCAAAACAATATCGCCTGCGATTCCGCGGGGAGGCGAGTGCATAGCGGCAATTCTCTGGCAGAGTTGGCGAACGCCGATTCCGCGCCATTCCTTCCCGATATCATCGAGCCCGGTTTGTCGGTATTGTTCTGCGGGATCAATCCGGGCATGCGTGCGGTGGCTAGTGGGCGCCACTTCGATGGCAGAGGGAATCGCTTCTGGCGAGTGCTCCATCGCGCCGGCTTTACGCCCGAGGAATTTCGCCCCGAAAACGACCGTGAGCTGCTGCAGCATGGCTTTGGTCTGACTACGGCGGTCTCGCGCGCGACGACACGCGCGGACGAGCTGTCGGGAGCGGAGATTCAGGACGCTGCGGCGCAATTCGAGCTCAAGGTGCAGCACTACGCGCCGCGGTTTATCGCCTTTCTTGGCAAGATGGCGCTTGCCGAAATGTCGGGCAAGCGAGATATCGAGTGGGGGTCGCAATCCGGCAGGTTCGGCGGCGCGCGCGCATGGGTTCTGCCGAACCCAAGCGGCTTGAATCGCGCATTCAGCCTCGACGCACTCGTGAGTGCCTACCGCGAACTGCGCATTGCGGCTGAGTTATCGAGTGAATGAATCAGTGGTTGCAGATACTGCATATGCGCTTCGGAGTGACTTGCGAGTTCGTGACTGCCTTGACGCCGCGTACATTCGCCTTCGGTTGTTACGCCGCTCTCACATTGAAGGTGCGGGTTGTTTCGCAGCGTTTCGGTAACGAACTCCACGAAGGACCGAATTTTTCCGCTCGTTCCGCGCCGTTCGACATGAAGCAGGTTGACTGGCGTTGATTCGGGTTCGTAAGCCCGCAAAATGGGCACGAGGTTTCCGGAAGAGACTTCAGTTGCGGCCTGATAGGACAGCAACTGCGTGATACCCACGCCGTCTTCCGCCGCCGAAATGGCGGCGGGCGCCAGATTGACGATCAAGCGCGGCTGCAGCCGCACAGGAATTTTTGAATTATTTTCGTAAAACATCCACTCGAGCGGTTGGGAAACGCCGGTAAAGGAAACGCAATTGTGGCCGGCCAGGTCGCGCGGATGCTTGGGTTCTCCGTGCTCGGCGAGATACGCTGGCGACGCAAAGGTTTGACGGCGTACCGATCCCAGGCGCACCGCGTATGTCGACGAATCTTCGAGATGACCAATGCGTATGGCGATATCCACGCCTTCCTCGAGCAGGCGCGTGGGCCGATCGAGATAAACAGCGTTCACGCTGACGTCGGGATAGCGCAGCGTGTACGCGTTGATGAGCGGAGCGATGACGCGCTGGCCGAGTTGAACCGGTGCCGTAATCGTGAGCGTGCCCACAGGGTTCGCGAGATCCGTAGCGATATGCGACTCCGCGTCGGTGATGCCATCCAGCAACTTGCGGCAGGCTTCGACGTAAGCGACGCCTGCGTCCGTGGGCCGGACCGAGCGGGTCGTGCGCGCAAGCAGTTGGGTGCCCAGGCGCGCTTCGAGTGAGTTGACCGCCCGCGAAACTGCCGCTCGCGACAAGCCGAATTTTTCGGATGCGGCGCTAAAGCTGCCGCGTTCGACGATGGCTACAAAAACCTCCATCTCGCGTAATCTGTCCATCTTGACTTCCCAATCTGAATCTCTTGCAAACGGATGACAAAAGTAAAAGCCGTTTGGGGGTTTACCGCTGCCGGTTCGTTTTCAAACCTTCATTAATCGTATCTACCGCGACGAATCTGCGGCCTGAATGCCTATGCCGCGATTCTAGGCATCGTGTGCCGTCTGGTATCGCCACGCAAGCTGGATTGGCCCAAAAGCGTGCAGAAATGACCCCTGCGCAATCAGTGACGTTCGCGTTGAAAGAGCGCGCACGAGCCCCGCGGATCGTGACCGGCCGCCCTGGCAAAATTCTCGTACTAGATGGCCCAAAATCAGACCAGGCGAGACTTTAAGAAATTGGGTTCATCTCTGACAATAAAGCCGTCAGTGAATAGCAACAATGCGCGGCGAAACCGATGGTGTGGTCATCGTATCGCGTGAGGATGCAGGGCGCTGAATTGCCTCACAGTGCAATAGCCACATCAAACAGTACAGCTAACGAAACCCGGGAAGTTTCTGATCGCCATGACAACTGCGAACCCTTTGACGACTGGAACGGAAGCGGCAACGGCCCCACAGGCGCTGGAGCCACGCTCCGTGCGCGAAGCCGCGGCGCCGGCGCAGCCTGCCCCCGCGCAAGTGGCGTTCACGGGACGCATTGTGGTGGGCCTGCTCGGCATGTTGTTCGCTTCGTTGCTGGCCATCCTCAACGAACAGGTGACTGCGGCGGCGATGGCCGATATCCAGGGCGCTTTCCTGATCGGGCATGACGACGGAACGTGGCTCACCTCGCTCTTCGAAGCCACCAACGTCGCGACGATGGTCTTCGCCCCCTGGTTCGGCATCACTTTTACGCTCAAACGCTTCACGATCGGCGCCGTGCTCGCCACGATGTTCTTCGGATTATTGTGTCCATTTGCACCGAATCTGGCGACGCTTTACGTCTTGCGTATCTTCCAGGGAATCGCGGGCGGATGTCTGCCCCCCATGCTGATCATCGTGGCGCTGCGTTATCTGCCGCCCAAATTCAAGCTGTACGGGCTCGCCGGCTATGCGCTCACGGCGACCTTCGGGCCGGCGCTCGGCACACCGCTCGCCGCGTTGTGGACGGAGTTCGTGAGCTGGCGCATGGCGTTCTGGCAAATCATTCCGCTCGGCGTGCTGTGCTGTATCGCGATTCAACAGGGGCTACCCGCCGATCCGGTCAAGCTCGAACGTTTTCGTTCATTCAACTGGATCGGGCTGATTACGGGCTTCCCTGCGTTTGCCATGCTCGTGACCGGGCTTTTGCAAGGCGACCGGCTCGACTGGTTCGAATCGGACTTCATCTGTGTGATGTTTGGCGGCGGCGCTCTGCTGCTCGTGGTCTTCCTCGTCAACGAGTGGTTTCAGCCCGTGCCATTTTTCAAGCTCCAGTTACTCGAGCGCAGAAATTTTACGCATGGACTCTCGACCTTGGTCGGCACCGTGATTCTGCTGGTGGGCGTCGCCGCAATACCCGGGCAGTTTCTCGCCAAAGTTCACGCGTACCGGCCGCTGCAGACGGCGCCGCTTTCGCTGCTGCTTGCCATTCCGCTGCTGATTACGCTCCCTTTGACGGCGGCTTTGTTGAATACGCGGCGCGCCGATCATCGGTGGGTGATCGCAACCGGTCTGTCGCTCATGTTCACGACATGCGCACTCGGCAGCTTCATGACGTCCGAGTGGATTCGCGACAACTTCTATGTGCTCCAGGCGCTGCAGATCATCGCGCAGCCCCTGGTGATCATGTCGATCCTCATGGGCGTCACGACGGGGCTGCCGCCAACGGAAGGCCCGTTCGCTTCAGCGATGTTTAATACGGTCAAGACGTTCTCCGCCGCCATCGCGACGGGTCTGATCGAGGGGGTAGGCACCGCGCGCGAACATTTCCATTCGAGCATGCTCGTCGACCAGCTGGGCAACCGCGCGCTGGTGGCAGGCCCCGGTCTCGACACCCCCTACGCGCTGGGGCAACTCGCGCACCGTATTCACGAGCAGGCCGTCGTGCTGACTTCCGCCGATCTCTATCGAGTGATGGCGTGCGTTGCGCTCGCGCTGCTTCTTCTTGTTCCCGTGCTGCCAGTGCGTATTTATCCGCCGTGGAGCACTACGCCGCCCGCTTCGAAATGAGGTCCATTTTCCATGTCATCGACTAAACCCACCCCCGCACCGTCCAGGTTGAAATGGCTTCCTGTCGCGGCAGTCGTCGCCGTTGTCGGCGTCGCTGCATGGGCCGGCACGAAGCTCCTGTCTCACTCGAGTTCGGAATCTACGAACGACGCCTACGTCACCGCAGACTTCACGCTCGTCGCGCCGCGAGTCCCGGGGCAGATCACGGACGTACTGGTGAACGACAACGAGGACGTGAAGGCGGGTCAGCTGCTGGTGCGCATCGACGACCGCGACTATCGCGCCGCGTTGATGAGCGCCGAGGCGGAGGTGGTGGCCGCAAAGGCGTCGGTGGCGAACTTTGACGCGCAGATCGCGCGCCAGCCCTCGCTCGTCGATCAGGCGCGCGCTACGCTGCGCTCCGACGATGCATCGATTGGCTTCGCGCGGGCCAACGCGGCGCGCTACCAGAATCTTTCGACGGCTGGTGCGGGGACCGCGCAGGAGCAGCAACAGGCTTCGAGCACGCTCGCCGAGCAGCTTGCGCAGCAGTCACACGATCAGGCGGTGCTGTCGGCCACCCAGCAGAACCTGGAAGTCCTGCGCACGGAGCGCGACAAGGCCGCTGGCGCGCTTCAACACGCGCAAGCGGTGCTCGAACAGGCGAAGCTCAACCTCTCCTATACGGAAATCCGGGCGCCCGTCGACGGCAAGGTGGGTCGCCGCTCGGCGCGGGTCGGCGCCTTCGTGACGCCCGGCGCCCCTGTGCTGGCAATCGTCCCGCTTTCGGATGCATATATCGTCGCCAACTTCCAGGAGAGCCAGATCACCAACATGCGGCCCGGCGAAAGCGTGCGCGTGACCGTCGACAGCCTTCCCGGCGTCGTGATCCATGGCCGCATCGACAGCCTTGCGCCGGCGACCGGCGTGAGCTTCGCGCCGATCGCACCCGACAACGCAACGGGCAATTTCACGAAGGTGGTGCAGCGCGTGCCCGTCAAGATCACGATCGATCGCGGGCAGCCTGCTGCGGCGGAATTGAGCGTCGGGCTCTCGGTGGAAGCCGAAGTGGCCGTTGGCCGGGGCGCTGAAGCGATGGCTGAAGGAGCGGAAAGGAAATGAACACGAGCCAATCTTCTATCCGCGCGATCCTCCTCACGGTTCTCGCATGTCTCGCAATGGCTGCCTGCACGGTCGGTCCGAACTTCGAACCGCCAAAGTCGCCGACGCCTGAGGTCTTCAACCGCACGCAAACGGCACAGGCGCCGAGTAAAGCCGTCGAAGGCCAGTTCGGTCCGGAATGGTGGACGCTGTTCAACGACCCGGTATTGAACGGCCTGGAGAAGCAACTCGCCGACGCGAACCTGGACGTTGCAGCCGCTTCTGCGCGGCTGCTGCAAAGCCGGGCCGAGCGCCGCGTGGCCGGCGCAGCCGAATATCCGACGCTGGATGGCGCAGCATCGTATAACCGCGAACGCGGCAGTGAAAACGGCATTCTCTCGCTGCTTGGCGTGACGCCGACGCAAAGTCAGCCGCAGTCGGCCTCCGGCAGCGCGCCGCTCGGCGTGGCGGCCATGCCGGGCTCGAAGGGTTCGCCCGCCTATAACCTGTATCAGGTTGGTTTCGACGCCTCATGGGAGATCGATATCTGGGGCCGCGTGCGGCGCAGTGTGGAAGCGGCGACGGCGCTTTCGGAAGCTTCGTATGAGGACCGGAACGCAGTCTTGCTCAGCGCGCGAGCGGAGCTTGCGCGAGACTATATCGAGCTGCGCGACACACAGGAACTGCTGCAGATCGCGCATCAAAACCTGGACATCGCCAACGACGCGCTGAAGCTTACCCAGGTGCGTGCGCATGAAGGCGTTACGACGGATCTCGATGTTTCGAACGCTTCGGCGCAGGTGGAGAACATCGAAAGTCTGATTCCCACCCTCGAATCGCACTCCGAAACGACGATCAATGCAATCGGCCTGCTGCTCGGCGAGGAACCGGGCGCACTGCGCCAGACGCTCGCTGCAACGCAGGAGGTGCCCGTCCTGCCGGCGCAGGTGCCGATCGGCTTTCCTTCCGAACTCGTGCAGCGCCGGCCGGATATCCGCAAGGCGGAAGCCGAACTGCACGCGGCGACGGCGTCGATTGGCGTGGCGAAGGCCGATTTTTATCCGCGCATCATGCTCAATGGCAGTGCAGGCTTTCAGAGTCTTCAGCTCTCGAGTCTGGCCAGTTGGGCGTCCGGGCAGTTCGTCGTCGGCCCTTCCATTACGTTTCCTATCTTCGAAGGCGGTCGGCTGAAAGGCACGCTCCAGCTGCGCGAGGCGCAACAGCAGGAAGCCGCGATTGCGTACAAGGAGACGGTGCTGCGCGCATGGCAGGAGGTGGACGACGCGCTGGTGACCTACGACGCCGAACAGCGCCGCCGCGACCGGCTGGCCCAGGCCGTGACCATGAACCAGCGCGCGCTCTCGGTCGCGCGGGAGCGGTACAAGGCCGGGGCGCTCGATTATCTCGACGTATTGAACGTGCAGAAGCAGCTGCTGGAAGCGCAAAGCAATCTCGAGCAAAGCAGAGCCACGGCGGCCACGAATCTCATTACGCTTTGTAAAGCGCTGGGCGGGGGATGGGAGTCGACGTATGGGGGGTAATCCATAGCCGGAATGCGCGCTTGTCATTCTGAAAGCGCGCCGTTTCCAACTAGTCGGCGCTCTTGTTCTGCGCCTCGCCGGCCTGTCTCGCACAACACGGCGCGCCGCTTGCCATCGACGATCTGCTGCCGCACAGGCTGATCCTGCAGAGAGACGCAGTGACGCCCAGGTTGCCTTGCGTCGAGGCTTCGCAGGCTCCTTGTATCCGCTCATCATTGTTCAGGACAATCGGTGATGCTGCGGCGCTCGCATGGCGTAAAGACAGGCGCGCGTGCAAAATCATAACCGGATGAAGATAGCATCATGACAGGAGCGTCCGTCGTGGATCTCGCTGGATATGAGCTGGAGCCGCTGCGCGACGACGGCGATTTTTCACTGTATCGCGCCCGCAAACGCAGCCATCCCGTCTCGGTGCTCGCGCTGGTCGCCACGCGGGCGGACCCGGTGGGCGTGAAGCGGCTCGAGCGCGAATACGGGCTCGCCGCGCTGCTCGAATCCAGCTGGGCGGCGCGGCCGCTTGCGCTCTACCGGCACAGAGAGCCGCCCATGCTCGTGCTCGACGACGACGGCGGCGAACCCCTCGATCGAACGCTTGCCGTCCCGTTCGAACTCACGCGCCTGTTGCGCATTGCCGTCAATCTGGCGAAGGTGATCGGTCACGTGCATCGATGCGGTCTCGTTCACAAGGACATCAAGCCAGCGAACGTGCTCGTCGACAGCAGCGGCAACGTGCGGCTTACGGGCTTCGGCATCGCTTCGCAACTGCCACACGAACATCAGCCGCCCGCGCCGCCCGAGATCGTTGCGGGCAGCTTTGCGTACATGGCGCCCGAGCAGACCGGCCGCATGAACCGTTCGATTGATACGCGCAGCGATCTCTATTCGTTCGGTGTGACGCTGTACGAGATGCTCACAGGGGCGCTGCCGTTCCATGCCTCGGACGCGATGGAGTGGATTCATTGCCATATCGCGCGCAAGCCCACGCCGCCCCGGGCGCGCCGCGAAGCGATTCCGCCGGCGCTCGAGGGCATCGTGCTGAAGCTGCTCGCGAAGGCCGCCGAGGACCGCTATCAGACCGCGGCGGGACTCGAGGCCGATCTGCGCTCATGTCTCGCGGCGTGGGAAGCGCAGCATCGCATCGATCCATTCCCGCTGGGGGAGCACGACGCGTCCGACCAGTTGCTGATTCCCGAAAAGCTGTACGGGCGCGAGGCGCAAATCGACGCACTGACGAGCGCGTTCGACCGCGTGGTGGGTAGCGGCTCGGTCGAACTGGTACTGATCTCGGGCTATCCGGGCATCGGCAAGTCGTCGGTCGTGAACGAGTTGCACAGGGTGCTGGTTCCGCCGCGCGGTCTCTTCGCATCCGGCAAGTTCGACCAGTACCGCCGCGGCATTCCTTACGTGCCGTTCGCGCAAGCCTTCCAGACCCTCGTGCGCAATCTGCTGAGCAAGCGGGAAGCCGAGGTCGAGCCGTGGCGTCGCGTACTGATGGAAGCACTCGGGCCCAACGGCCAGCTGATCGTGAATCTGATTCCCGAGCTTGCGCTCATCATCGGCGAGCAGCCGGCTGCGCCGACGCTGCCGCCGCAAGACGCGCAAAACCGCTTCCAGATCGTATTTCGACGCTTTCTCGGTGTATTTGCGCGGCCGGAGCATCCGCTCGCCTTGTTTATCGACGATCTGCAATGGGTGGATACGGCGACGCTCGATCTGCTCGCGCATCTCGCCACGCATCCTGACGTGCGGCACGTGCTGCTGGTGGGCGCCTATCGCGACAACGAGGTCGACGCTACCCATCCGTTCGCGCGCACGCTGGAGTCAATTGCCCGCGCCGAAGGCAAAGTGCAGCAAATCGAGCTTGCGCCACTCACGAGGGACAGCGTGACGCAACTCGTGGCGGATGCGCTGCACTGTGACCGCGCGAGCGCCGCCCCGCTGGCGGAACTGGCACATGAAAAGAGCGGCGGCAATCCGTTCTTCACGATCCAGTTTCTGACCGCGCTCGCCGATGAAAACCTGCTCGCATTCGACCCGCGCGCCGCGAAATGGGGCTGGGAACTGCCGCGCATTCGCGCGAAGGGCTACACCGAGAATGTCGCCGATCTGATGGCGGCGAGGTTGAGCCGGTTGCCGCCCGCGGTGCGCGACGCATTGGGCCAACTGGCGTGCCTTGGCAACGTTGCCGAAGTCGCCGCGCTGACCTGGGTCCAGGGCGGCTCCGAAGAGAAGCTGCACGCGGACCTGTGGGAAGCCGTGCGAACGGGCCTGGTCTTTCGTGAGGCCAATGTCTATGAATTCGCGCACGATCGCGTGCAGGAGGCAGCGTACGCGCTGATTCCCGCTGACGAGCGAGCTGCCGCGCACCTGCGCATCGGGCGGGCACTGGTGTCGCGCACGCCGCCAGATGCGCTCGAAGCTGCGATTTTCGACATCGTGAACCATCTCAATCGCGGCGCGGCGCTGATCGCGGACGCAACGGAGCGTGAGCAGGCCGTTGCCCTGAACCTCGTCGCGGGAAGGCGGGCCATGCGTTCGACGGCCTACGTGGCCGCGCGCGGCTATCTGGCGCAAGGCGTGGCGTTGCTGTCGCCCGATGCGTGGACGCTGCGCTACGAGAGCACGTTCGAACTCTATCTCGCGCTTTCGGAGTGCGAATATCTGGTGGGCGATTTTGCAAAAGCGGATGCCCTGGCGGACATGATGCTCGCGCGAGCCCGCTCCAGTCTCGATCGCGCCACGGTCTACAGCTTGCGCATCGAGTTGTATCAGCTTGCCGGAAGATATGACGAAAGCTTCGCGGTCGCGCTCGTTGCCCTGCGCGGCTTCGATATCCGTTTTCCCTCGACCGATGAGGACATCCGCGCGGCGTTCGATGCCGCCCTGCGCGACGTCCACGTCAATCAAGCGGGCCGCCCCATCGGCGAACTTGTCGAGGCGCCGGTGGCGACGGACCCCGCGATCCACGCGATCGTCAATCTGCTCCTTCAGGCGATGAACTGCGCGTTTGCCGCGCGGCCCGCGTTTTATCCGCTCATCACGCTCGAGGCGGTCAATCTCTCCTTGCAGCACGGCATGACCGAAAACTCGAGTTTTGCGTTCGGCAATTACGCGCTCATGCTGGTTTCGCTGATCGGCGATATTCCCACGGCGGTTGAAGTGTCGGAGATGTCACTGAAGCTCAACGAGAAATTCGGTAATCGGCACCTGAATGGCAAGCTGCTTCATCTGTATGGCGCCCACGTCAACTTTTGGCGACGCCATATCGCCGCAAACCTCCCGGTGCTGGAGCGGGCGACAGCCGAGTGCATGGAGGTGGGCGATTTTGTTTTTGCGGGCAACGTGGCGTTCAATGCCGTCTGGCAGTCGCTCGAGAGCGGGGCCGCGCTCGAAGACGTGCAGGCGATCGCCGAAAAGTACGCGGGGCTCATGCGCCAAAGCCACAACGACGCGGTCTACGAGCTGATTCGGGTCGAACGGCAATGCGTCATCAGTCTGCGGGGCAGGACCACCAAACCGTTCGATCTGAATGACGAGACGTTCGACGAAGCCGCCTGTTTCGAGGCGATCGTCAGGTCGAATTTTGGTTGCGCCATTGGGGTCTATCGAATCATCAAGGTCATGCTCGCGTTTCTCGATGGCCGCTACGTCGACGCGCTGGCGGCAGTGCAGCAGGCGCAGGCTGTGCTGAGTTCGGTGATGGCGCTGGCGATCGAACCGACCTTTCACTTTTTTCATATGCTCACCTTGACGGCGCTTTATCCCGAGTCCTCTCCCGAGCAGCAGGAAATGAACAAACGCATGCTCGCAGAGACACTCGAGAAGTTTGACATGTGGGCTGGACAGTGTCCCGAGAACTATCAGAACCGCCACGCATTGCTCAGCGCGGAATTCGCGCGTCTGGAGGGGCGCGAACTCGACGCCATGCGTCTGTACGAGGAGGCCATTCGCTCCGCCCGCGAGAATGGCTTTGCGCATCACGAAGGCATGGCAAGCGAACTGGCTGGCCGTTTCTATTTGCGCATCGGCCTCGCGACGAGCGCCGAAGGCCATTTGCGCAATGCGCGCCGGTGCTTCGACGCCTGGGGCGCGCAAAGCAAGGTCATGCAGCTCGACAGCGAATTTCCGCGCCTGGCCGATCTGGAAGGGGGCGCGCTGACGTCGACGCACAGCTTCGACTGGCGCGAATTCGACGCGGCAACGCTGCTCAAGGCCTCTCACGCGCTCTCCAGCGAGATCGAACTGAAGCGCCTGGTCGAGCGCCTGATGACGATCGCGCTGGAAACCGCAGGCGCCGACCGTGGTCTGCTGATCGTACCCGAGCAGCCGGACGGCTACCGCATCGAGGCGGAGGCGCGTATCAACGGCAACGGGATCGAGGTGAGGCGCTTGCCGGATACCGGCGCGGCCACGCCCGCCGCGCTGCTGCGTTACGTCATGCATACGGGCAAGCGCGTCATCATCGACGATGCCGTGACATCGAGTCTCTTTCCCGAAGACGGGTATCTGGCGAGCGGCGCCACGCGGTCCGTGTTCTGCCTGCCGCTCGTCAGGCAGGGAAAACTCAGTGGGCTGCTGTATCTGGAGAACACCGAGACTTCGCATGTGTTCACCGCACGCCGCTCCGCGCTGCTCGATCTGCTCGCGTCGCAGGCAGCCATTTCTCTGGAGAATACCCGCCTTTACGCCGATCTTCAGGAACGCGAAGCAAAGGTGCGACGCCTCGTGGACTCCAATATCATCGGCATCCACATCTGGGACTTCGAAGGCAATGTCGTCGAGGCCAACGATGCGTTTCTGCGCATTGTGGGCTACACCGCCGCTGATCTCCGATCGGGGCAGATTCGCTGGGCCGATCTGACTCCGCCGGAATGGCATGAGCGCGACGAACAGGTGAAGGCCGAATTGCACGCCACGGGTAGCGCCAAACCGTTCGAGAAGGAATATGTTCGCAAGGACGGCAGCCGCGTGTCCGTCATGGTCGGCGCCGCGGCGTTTGGCGACCGCGAGGGGCAGGGCGTCGCGTTCATACTCGACCTGACCGACCAGAAGCGCGCGCAACAGGATGTGCAAGACAGCGAACGACGCTACCGCGAACTCCAGACGGTGCTGGCGCATTCGAACCGCGTGGCGACGATGGGGCAGCTGTCGGCATCGATCGCGCATGAAGTGAAGCAGCCGATCACCGCCATCGCGGCGTACGCGAGTGCGGCCCTGCGCTGGCTCGCGGCGCGGCCGCCGAATTTCGACGAGGCCCGTCTCGCGCTCACCCGCATCGTCGCGGACAGCGAGCGCGCCAACGGCATTGTCGACAGGACCCGTGCCTACTTCAAGAAAGAGCCGCTGCGCACTGATGGTCTCGACGTCAACGACATGATTCGGGAACTGATCGCGCTCGTGCGCGGCGAAGCCAGCAAGTTCGGCGTCGAACTCACGGTGCAACTCGCCGAGGGCTTGCCGCGCGTCCAGGGCGACCGGGTGCAATTGCAGCAGGTCATGCTCAATCTGACGATGAACGCTCTCGAAGCGATGAGCGAAATGAAAGGCGGCGAGCGGACGCTTCTGTTCCGAACTGGCAGGACCGACGAGAACGAACTTTGCATTACCGTGCAGGATTCCGGGCCGGGACTCGCCGCCGGCAACCTCGAGGGCGTATTCGACGCATTTTTCACGACCAAACCTGATGGCCTGGGGATGGGGCTGGCAATCTGTCGCTCAATCGTGCAAGGTCACGGTGGGCGGTTATGGGTGACGCCGAACGCTCCGGTTGGCGCCAGCTTTCACTTCGCGCTTCCTGCACAAGGTAACGCCTCGCTGCCAGCGCGTATTTAGCGCCGCCGCGAAACCATTCGACCCTTCCGATCGCCGCGATTTCCGTCTTGTCGCGATGGCCGGAAACGAGCCGGGAATGTCCCCAAACCGTCGCAGCTAGTCCCTCGGCCGGGAGCCGCAAAACGTAGACTGTTCTCGTCGGCGGTCAATGACTGCCGGTCCTGGCGGGGAGTCATGGAGATGCCCGGCCACTCGACTTGACGCGCGCTGCGATGCGGACTCTCTTCGATCCGCGCGAAGTGCGCACATCCCCTAAAGGAAGGACGTATGAGCGAAGCAAACCAGGGCGCGGTGCGCCAACTGAAACATTTCATCGATGGTCAATATACGGCAGGCGCGAGCGGCCGATTCAACGACGTTTACGATCCCGCGCAGGGCCGCATTACGGCGCGCGTTCCGGTTGCGAATACCACCGAAGTAGCCGCTGCCGTCGCGGCCGCGAAAACCGCGTTTGCGGCCTGGAGCGAAACTCCGCCGCTCAAGCGCGCGCGCCTGATGTTCAAGTTCAAGGAACTGCTCGAGGCGCACCTGGACGAAATCGCCGAACTCATTACCCGCGACCACGGCAAGCTTTTTTCGGACGCCAAGGGCGAGGTCATGCGCGGCATCGAAATCGTCGAATTTGCGTGCGGCATTCCGAACCTGCTCAAGACCGGTTTCACCGATCAAAGCAGCAGCGGCGTCGACAGCTGGAATTTGCGTCAGCCCGTGGGCGTGATTGCGGGCGTCACACCGTTCAATTTCCCGGTGGTGGTGCCGTGCTGGATGTTCGTCATGGCCGCCGCGACCGGCAACACGTTCATCCTCAAGCCCTCGGAGCGCACGCCGTCTTCGTCGATCCGGCTGGCGGAACTCTTCATCGAAGCGGGCTTTCCCAAGGGCGTCTTCAACGTGGTGAACGGCGACAAGGGCACCGTCGACGCGCTGATTCAGCATCCCGATGTGGCCGCGATGTCCGTCGTCGCCTCCACGCCGGTGGCCGAATATATTTACGCAGAGGGCGCCAAACGCGGCAAGCGCGTGCAGGCGCTGGGCAGTGCGAAGAATCATCTCGTTGTCATGCCCGACGCGAATCTCGATCAGGCCGTCGATGCGCTGATCAATTCCGCGTACGGCTCGGCGGGCGAACGCTGCATGGCGACGTCGGTCGCGGTGGCGGTAGGCAGCATTGGCGACGAACTGATCGAGCGTCTCGCGCCGCGCGTGCGCGCACTGCGCATCGGTGCGGGCATGGAGCCCGATCTGGACATGGGGCCGCTCATCAGCGCCGTGCATCGCACCAAGGTGCTGGGTTATATCGACGCGGGCGTCGAGGCTGGCGCAAAGCTCGTGGTGGACGGGCGTGGCCATACCGTCGCGGGGCACGAGGAGGGCTTCTTCCTCGGCGGCTCGCTCTTCGACGACGTGAAGCCGGATATGAAGATCTATCGCGAAGAGATTTTCGGGCCGGTGCTTTCGGTGGTTCGTGTGCCGGATCTCGCCAGTGCTATTGAGCTTGTCAACGCGCATGAACTCGGCAATTGCGTCACCCTGTTCACGGCCGATGGTGCCGCGGCACGCACGTTCACGCGGCAGATCCAGATCGGCATGGTGGGCATCAACGTGCCGAGTCCGGTGCCGTCGGCGTGGCATTCGTTCGGGGGCTGGAAGCGCTCGCTGTTCGGCGATCATCACGCCTACGGCGAGGAAGCCGTCCGCTTCTACACGCGCTACAAGAGCGTGACGCAGCGCTGGCCCGACAGCATTGACAAGGGTGCGGAATTCGCGATGCCCGCGTCGAAGTGAGTCAAGCGTGGCGTGAAAGCGCCGCGCGCTCGGAGATAGCCGGCGCGGGTATGGGCGGCTATTTCTCGCTTTGCAGTTTGCGTAGCAGATCTGTCGAAGCGGACGTAGTCGATGGCGTCGTGACATCGGACACGAGCTTGCCATCGACATATTCCGAATTGCGCGTGGATTGGGTGGATGACTGCGTGAGCGATGCGTGTATGAGCACGCCCTTTTCCATCGCGAGTTTGACCGTACTGCTTGCGTCGTCGTCGACGACGACGTCGTCATACGCCGACGACGAAAGCACCTCGCGATAACTCGCCTTCAGATGCGACTGCTGTACCTGCGAGACTGCGTCGCCATCGGTGCTGGTGCCCTGGGAAACCTGATAAGAGAAGGTGTTCGCTTGAGTGCCGACCGTATCGCCGGTATCGGAAATCGAAGCAGTGAAATCACCGAGTCCGGTCAGCATGGCCTGCTCGGGCTGCGCGAGCCACGGCGTTGCGCCCTGCGGGGCGATCCCAACGTTGCTGTTCAACTGCGTGAATGCGTCCTTGAAAAGCGCCATGAACGCGGCGTTTCCGTGACCTTGCGTGTTGGCGTTATCGAACTGTTCCAGATAGCTGGCAATAGCTGCACTGCGCTGCGCGCCCGATCCCCAGAGTGCGGACTGACTCGTATCGACCTTGAGGTTCATCGAGCCTGCCCAATCCGACAGGCTCAAGCTCCTCGTCGAATTGTTCTCGAAAAAATTGCCTGAAACGCCGAACAACGTGTTGCCGGCCAGCTTGAATTGCATATTCACCGACGACAACACCGAAGGATCGTATTGCGTCAAGCCGTTCAGATCGAGCGTGGGCGGCTGAACGCTCAGACCATCGATCGCCTTCTGAAAGCCGTCCGCGAGACCGGCAAGCGCATTGCGTTCTGCGCCCGTGAGCGTTCCGCTGCTGTGAATGGTGACGCCGAGCGTGCCGTCGCCGCTCTGGATCTCAATGTCGACTTGCACGCCGCTCGCGGTCTGCACCGTCAGCTTGATATCGCTTTCAAGGCTCTGCGTTGACGACGCGGTCGATTGCCCGACTGCGCCGACCGAAACCGATTGCGAGTAATCGCTACCGGTGGTCGTGAAGCGATCGAGCAGGGAGCTTCCCAGGTTGTGGAACTGACCGGACACGGAGTCGGCCAGGTAATCGGACGCCATCACCTGAGAGATGGCGTCGCTGTTGTCGCTCGCCCAGATGGTGATCGGCGGCGCACCTGCCATCGCCCCATCAGGCGTGTAGACGACGAGCGATTCGACGCCAGCCGAGGGAATCGTGACAATTGCCGAAGCGGATTCAGCGGCGGCTTCTTCTGACGCCACGCTGCCAGTCGAAGCGCCGGTGGCCGCCGTCTCCGCGAGCGACGTGACGGCGAAAGATGAGATGGAATTCAATGACGGCAACGCGGTCATGGCACAGTGTCCGATGAGTGGGGTCGGCGCACGTGGCCTTCCGGTCGTCGCGAGTATGCGTGCGCCCCAGGACCATGGGAAGGTGTCCAGGGGCTAACGCCATGTTAGCCATTGGCTAACTGGTCGTGATCTTCTGAACCCATTGGCTGCGCCAGGCGGGTGCTTCAAAGGGATCCGAAAAATATTGGGTTTCGTGAACGACCTTGCCGTCACGGAATTCCATGATGCTCACGGTGAAAGCGGATCGCCCCTCGTAAGCGATGATGTATTCGGTCACCCACAGATTGCCTTCGCCCTGCAGGCGTCTGACTTCGAAACCGGACGGCTTGCCGGGATGATGTCCGCGCAGGGCTTGCAGATTCCTGCGCCCGAGAATGCGTTCGCCGGATTGAGGGTAGTCGCAGATGGCGTCGTCGGCGTAGATGTCGTGTTCGGCTTCGAGGTCGCCGCCCGCCGACGCCTGCCAGTGCGCATTGAGCGCTTCACGTAGATTCGCGTGTTGCATGAAACACCTCCGGGATAAAGTACGGCAGCACTTCGCTGTGCAACTCGTCGAGTACGTCGGCGTACGGGCGCGGCGTAACTTTCGGATTCAGCGCGACGTGGCTCACGCCCGCTTCGCGTGCTGCTTCGAGAAAATGTCTGAGCGAACGGCTGCCGATAGCGAAGCCGCCCTTGATGGCGCGATACGGGTAGTCGGGCCGCGGATGCAGATAGAGGTACCCGCCAAAGGCAACCGGCTTGAAGGCATCGCGGCCCATCGACTGGGCGACCTGATCCTTCCAGCTGCGCACGAATGCGTCGAGCGCGGCGGGGCCGGGCACAAAGCCGAGGTAGCCGTCCATATGTGCCGCGATCCATTCGAGGCTCTGCTGTGCCCGGCCGACGGCAATTGCCGGGGTGCGTCCGTAAGGCGGCTTGGGCAGCATGTCGAGCGTGCCGCCCGATTTGCCGAATCGGCGCGAGGAAAACACCGGAAAGGGCTGCTCACTCACTGTTCGATAGGTCTCGAACGCGTCGCGAAACCGCTCGCCACGCGTATCGAAGTCGATGCCGAAGACGGGATACTCGGAAGGTCTATCGCCGGAAGACATCCCTAACAGGAGCCTTCCATTTGTCAACTGGTCGAGTGAATTCACCTGCTTGGCCAGCAAAAGCGGTTCGCGCATCGGCAAGACGATGCCTGTCGTGCCGAGCGCGATTTCCTTCGTCACTGCCGCGAGGCTGGCGATATACACCAGCGGTTCGAAGATCTGGCCGGCGTCGCCATACGCAGGATCGTAGAACGGGATGTCGCGCATCCACAGCGCGGCCACGCCCATCGACTCGGCGCGCTGCGCCATGGCGATGTGATCGCGCATGGTTGGGACGGGCGAGTCCGGATGCGTTTCGAGCGGCAGGATCAGTCCGACCGTGAGCGCGTCCTCGCGAAACACGCGGCGCCACGCGGGCTGCTGCGAAAGCGTATGTTCGATGGGCGCGGAAGCCTTCATTGCGGTGATTGCTGACATATCCATGGCGTTTTGCCTTGCGTATTCCCACTTGCCAGCCAAGGTTACGCACGAACGACGCTGACAAAAACCACCTGCGATGAACAACAGTTGATACTCGCGCTCAATAACGCGGGGAATTCAAACGGCGGACAGGCGCGCCTTGA
Organism: Paraburkholderia sp. BR10141; assembly: GCF_056155635.1. NCBI lineage: Bacteria > Pseudomonadati > Pseudomonadota > Betaproteobacteria > Burkholderiales > Burkholderiaceae > Paraburkholderia > Paraburkholderia sp. BR10141. The sequence goes on from NZ_JBMIQH010000027.1 coordinate 87,382, forward strand.
GGCGCGGCGACATGAAGTCGAGAAACGCGCGCAGCTTGAGCGGCAGCGGCGTTTGGCCGGCATGGACGAGATGGATCGGCATGGGCGCCAGCCCGAAGGTTTCCAGAACGAGCTGCAAGCGGCCTTCCTGCACGGCGTTCGCGACCTGATAAGACAAAACCCGCGTCAAACCGGTCCCGAGCGCCGCGGCGTCGATGGCCGATTCCGCCGTGTTCGTCACGAGCCGCGCGCGGATCGGCACGTTCTGCTCCGACTTTCCGCCGGCAAACGCCCATGTGCGCGACGAATTGATTCCCTCGAAACCGATGCACGCATGATTCGCGAGATCGGCCGGGTCACGCGGCGTGCCGCGCTCTGCGAGATACGCGGGGCTTGCGCACACCACGGGGCGCGTTTCGCCAAGGCGTATCGCCACGAAGCTGCTGTCCGGCAACTGGCCGATGCGCACCGCAACGTCCACGTGGTCTTCGAGAAAATTGACGTTGCGATCGGTCAGCACGAGGCGGGCGTCGATCTCCGGATAGTGCGCGAGAAAGGCCGCCATCACAGGGACCACATGCAGCCGCCCGAAGACCACAGGCGCCGTGGCCACGAGCGAGCCTTTCGGCGCCGCGTATTCGCCGGTCACGGCGCGTTCGATTTCGCCGATGTCCTCGAGAATGCGCCGGCACGATGCGACGTAAGCCTCGCCGGCCTCGGTGAGCGAGAGGTGCCGTGTGGTGCGATGGAGCAGGCGGGTCTTCAGGTGCGCTTCGAGATCGCCGACCTTGCGGCTGACTGTCGCCAGCGGCTGGCCGAGTTGCCGGGCCGCAGCTGACAAACTGCCTGCATCGACGACTGCGACCAGGATGGACATCCCTTCGAGACGGTCCATGGTCTTCTCGATTACTGGAAGGGAGATTCCCGATGTTAATGGATTCTCTTCCGGCGCGAGCGCGCAGCGCCTTCGTGCGGGCGGCTCAGGCGCTCACGTGGTGACGGCGTTGACGAGTTCGCCCGCGGTGCGCTCGCGCAGGCGCGGCGATGCGAAGTCGAGGAACGCGCGCAGCTTCAGCGGCAGGGGTGCTTGCCCCGCATGGACGAGATTGACGGGCAGCGGCGCCGCTTCAAACGCGTCGAGCACGACGCGCAGCTCGTTGGCGCGAACGGCGCGTGCAACCTGGTAGGACAGCACGCGGATCAGCCCCACGCCGAGGATCGCGGCTTCGATAGCGGCGTCCGCCGTATTCACGGCAAGCCGCGAATGAACGGGCACGGACTGCTCCGACTTGCCGGAGCCGAAAGCCCACGCGCGCAGCGACGCGAGCGCCTCGAAGGTAATGCATTGATGGCCGGCCAGGTCCGCGGGTTCCGCTGGCACGCCGTGCTTCGCGAGATAGGCGGGGCTGGCGCAAATGACCCGGCGCACCGTGCCCACTCGCGTCGCGATCAACGTGCTGTCGGGCAGCTCGCCAATGCGGACCGCGACGTCCGCGTGTTCATCCATCAGATGAACGACGCGATCGGTCAGCAGGAGATTGATGTCGATTTCCGGATAGTGCGCGAGGAATTCCGCCACCACCGGCACCACGTGCAAGCGGCCAAACGCAACCGGCGCGGTGACCACGAGTTCGCCTTTGGGCGCGGCGTATTCCCCCGTTGCGGCGCGCTCGGCTTCACCGATGTCTTCGAGAATGCGCCGGCAGGCGGCCACGTATGCGGCGCCGGCTTCCGTCAATGAAAGCTTTCGCGTCGTGCGGTGGAAGAGGCGCGTCTTCAGGTGCGCTTCCAGTTCCCCAACCTTGCGGCTGACCGTGGCGAGCGGCATGTCGAGATGTCTCGCGGCAGCCGAGAGACTGCCCGCATCGGCGACCGAAACGAGGATGGCCATGGCTTCGAGGCGATTCATGGACCCTATCAAATAGTGGAAGGATGAATCTTGATCGTGAGGGATTCTCTTCGTAAATGCAAGCGCGTAACGTTCGACCTCAATCTGGATCGCGGCAAATCGCTGCAACGACCGGAGAAATTCAACGAACAAGGAGGTTGTCGTGAGCGGCTTACCCAGCACCCGAGAAAGTGCAGCTACGCCCGCCGTCGCATCGCGCGGCAAGATCGTCATGATGGCGATCATCGCAGGAGCAGTGATCACAAACATCTATTGCACGCAGCCGATTCTGCCGCTGATCGCAGCGGGCCTGCGGGTCAATATCACGGCCGTCGATTTCGTCGCCGGCGCCGCGTTGCTCGGCTTCTCGACCGGTCTCGCGCTGCTGCTGCCGCTTGGCGACCGCTTCGACCGGCGCAAGCTCGTGCTCACGCAAATCGCGCTCGCGCTCGTTTTTGCTGCGACCTCGGCGGTCGCGCCCGGCATCTGGGCGCTGATCGCGGCCTCGTTTGCGCTTGGCATTGTGAGTTGCGTGCCACAGCAGCTCGTTCCGTTTGCCGCCGTCATGTCGCTGCCGAGCGAGCGCGGGCGTAACGTCGGCACCGTCGTGAGCGGCATCATGGTCGGCATCCTGGTCGGCCGCACGATCGCTGGTGTGATCGGCGCGGCGTGGGGGTGGCGCGCGGTGTACGGCGCGGAAGCCGCGTTCATGGTGCCGGTCTTCATCGCCGCCGCTGCGCTGCTGCCGAAGGGCGTGCCGTCGACGAATCTTTCGTATGGGCGTCTGCTTGCTTCGCTGTGGCCGCTCGTTCGCGACAATCGTCCGATTCGCGAATCGATGATCATCCAGGCGTTGCTGTGGGCCTGTTTCAACGCCTTCTGGGTCAATCTCGCGGCGCTGCTCAAGAGCGGGCCGTGGCACCTCGGCAGCGCGTGGGCAGGCGGCTTCGGCATCATCGGCGCAGCCGGCGCGTTTGCCGCCTCGCTGGGCGGCAATGCCACCGACCGCGTGGGCTTTCGCAAGGTCATCGGCGCGAGCATCGGCATCGCGACGCTTGCCTACGTGCTTCTCTCCGGCGCGGCCACGTCGCTCACGCTGCTGATCGTGGGCGTGATCGTGCTCGATATAGGCGTGCAGTCGGGTCTCGTGTCCAACCAGACCCGCGCTTTCTCGGTCGATCCGAAAGCGCAAGGCCGAATCAACAGCCTTTATATGACGGCCACCTTTTTCGGCGGCGCGGTTGGCGCGACGGTCAGCGGCTGGCTCATGAGCCGCTTCGGCTGGTCGGGCATCGTCGCCTTCGGTGTCGCCCTCGGCATCGTGGCTTCCGCCATCCACTGGATCGGTGCGCCTCGCGAGTCCGCGGGCCGGGTCCCATCAAACGCAGATTAATTCAAGGCATCGAGCATCTGCTTGCTGGAGTCCGCCGCGGTTAGGGGTGATGCCAGCTTCAATACTGGAATTATCATGATTGGCATCGTGCGCGTTGCGCTGAAGCGGCCTTATACATTTGTCGTTCTGGCCGTGTTTATCCTGATCGTCGGCGTTTTGTCGGCGTTTCGTACCCCTACGGATATTTTTCCTCCGATCAATATCCCTGTGATTAGCGTGGTATGGCAGTACACGGGGCTTTCGCCCGACCAGATGGAAGGTCGCGTGATGGCTCCGTACGAGCGGGTGTTGACGACCACCGTGAACGGCGTTCAACACATCGAAGGCACGTCGCTGACCGGCTACGGCATCGTCAAGATCTTCTTTCAGCCTGGCACCAACATTGGTACCGCGAATGCGCAGGTGACCGCCATTTCGCAGGAGATTTTGAAGCAGCTGCCGCCCTCGGCGACGCCGCCGTTCATCATCAATTACAACGCGTCGACCGTTCCGATTATCCAGCTCGCGCTTTCGGGCAAGGGCCTTTCCGAACAGAATCTGGCTGACCTCGGCAAGAACCAGTTGCGGCCGATTCTCGCGACGGTGAATGGCGCCGCGATTCCGTTTCCGTTCGGCGGCAAGGACCGTCAGGTTCAGATCAACATCAAGCCGTCCGAACTCGAGGCGCGCTCCTTGTCGGCCGAAGATGTGCTTAATGCGTTGACGGCGCAGAACCTCGTGACACCGGTCGGCACTGAAAAGATCGGCAACTACGAGTACACGCTGCAACTGAACGATGCGCCGGAGACGATCGCAGCCATTGCGAACCTGCCGATCAAGTCCGCCAATGGCACTGTTGTGCATATGCATGATGTCGCCGACGTGACCGACGGCAGCCCGCCGCAGCCCAACATCGTGCACGTGGAAGGCAAGCGTTCGGTGCTGCTCACCGTGTTCAAGAACGGTTCGGCATCCACCTTGTCGATTATCGGTGGCATTCGTCAGAAGGTTGCCGATGCGAAGGCCTCCTTGCCTGACGCGCTTCAGATCGACGCGATCGGCGACCAGTCGATCTTCGTGCGGTCTGCGATCAAGGGCGTGGCGCGCGAGGGCTTGATTGCCGCCTTGCTCACGAGCGTGATGATCCTGCTGTTTCTGGGCAGCTGGCGCTCGACGATCATCATTGCGACTTCCATTCCGCTCGCGATTCTCGGCTCGATTTTCGTGCTCTCGGTGCTCGGCGAAACGCTCAATATCATGACGCTCGGCGGGCTCGCATTAGCGGTGGGCATTCTCGTGGACGACGCCACCGTGACCATCGAGAACATCAACTGGCACCTGGAGCAAGGCAAGGACGTCGAAAGCGCGATTCTCGATGGCGCGGCGCAAATCGTGACGCCCGCGTTCGTCTCGCTGTTGTGCATCTGCATCGTGTTCGTGCCGATGTTCTTCCTGAATGGCGTGGCGAGGTTCCTGTTCGTGCCGATGGCCGAGTCGGTGATCTTCGCGATGGTTTCCTCGTTCATTCTGTCGCGCACCCTTGTGCCGACGATGGCAAAGTACCTGCTGAAGTCCCATGCGCAGGAGCAGGGACATCACGGGTCTGCCGGCGTGTGGGCGCGCTTTCACCGCGGGTTCGAGCAGCGCTTCGAGCGTGTGCGCGGGAACTACGCCGCGATGCTCGAACGGGTGCTGGAGCGTCGCCGCACGTTCGTGATCGGCTTCTTTGCATTCGTCGTGGTGTCGTTTGCGTTGATGCCGCTGCTTGGGCGCAACTTCTTCCCGGACGTCGATGCAGGCCAGATCCTGCTGCACGTGCGTGCGCCCGTGGGCACGCGTGTGGAGCGAACCGCGGAGATTTTCGCCGAAGTGGAAGCCCAGGTTCGCGCGACGATTCCGCCGTCCGAACTCGGCACCGTGGTGGACAACATTGGTCTTTCCACCAGCTCCATCAATACGGCCTACAACAACACGGGCACGATCGGCCCGCAGGACGGTGACATTCAGATCTCGCTGAAGGAAGGCCACGGGCCGACGGCTGCTTACGTGCGCAAGTTGCGTGAATCGCTGCCGCGCGCGTTCCCCGGCGTGACGTTCTCGTTCCCGCCCGCGGACATCGTGAGCCAGATCCTGAACTTCGGTTCGCCCGCACCAATTGACCTGCAGATTCGCGGCAACAATCTGCCGGCCGACTTCGCCTACGCGAACTCGCTGCTGCGTCAGATCCGCCACGTGCCCGGCGTTGTCGATGCGCGCATCGAGCAATCGCAAGCCAATCCGCAATTCAATATCGATGTCGATCGCGACCGCGCATCGCTTCAGGGCCTCACCGAACGCGATGTGACCAATAGCCTGGTGGTGCACATGGCAGGGTCGAGCCAGATCGACCCGACCTACTGGCTCAACGCGGCCAATGGCGTGGAGTATTCGATCGTGCTTCAGACGCCGCAATACAGCGTGGATTCGCTCTCGTCGCTCGTGAATCTGCCCGTGAGCGGCGGGGCCGAGGCCAACGATGGGCAAATTCTCGGCGGGGTGGCGAGCATTCACCGTACGGCCAGCAACGAAGTGGTGAGCAACTACAACGTGCAGCCGATGGTCGAGGTGTTCGCCACGACCCAGGGCCGCGATCTCGGCGCCGTCGCCGCCGACATTCGCCACATCGTCTCGGCCAACGCCAAGGAAGCGCCCAAGGGGGCGAAGGTCGTGCTGCTGGGCCAGGCGCAGACGATGAACAACGCCTTCGGCGGGTTGTCGTTCGGGATTCTGGGCGCTGTGGTGCTGATTTACCTGCTCATCGTAGTCAATTTCCAGTCGTGGTCCGATCCGCTCGTGATCGTGGCGGCCTTGCCCGGCGCGTTGGCCGGCATCCTCTGGATGCTGTTCGCGACGGACACCACGCTCTCGGTGCCCGCACTGACTGGCGCAATCATGTGCATGGGTGTGGCCACGGCCAATTCCATTCTGGTGGTGAGTTTCAGCCGCGAACGTCTGGCCGAGCACGGCGATGCGTTCAAGGCGGCATTGGAAGCCGGTACGACCCGGTTCCGGCCAGTCCTCATGACGGCACTCTCGATGATCATCGGCATGGCGCCGATGGCGTTGAGTCTTGGCGAGGGTGGAGAGCAAAACGCGCCGTTGGGCCGAGCGGTGATTGGTGGGCTGCTGTTCGCCACTGCCGCAACGCTTTTTCTCGTGCCCGCTATTTTTTGCATGTTCCACTCGCGTCGGGGTCGCACATCGACGGCCGCGCAGCTTACCGGAGATTCGATCCATGTCCTCTGAACCCACAACGCGCGCCGCGCTCGCGCAGCGTCAGCTTTCTTTAACAGGCATTGTCGGCGGTGCGCTCGCCGTTCTCATCGTGGTGGGTGGCGTCTCGCTTCGCATGAAGCATGAGCATCAAGTCAAAGACTGGACCGAGGCGCAAGCCGTGCCGTCCGTGAATGTCGTCGTGCCCGCGCCGGAGGCGCCGGGTGGCGCGCTGGATCTGCCTGGCAGACTGGAGGCTTTCGAAAGCGCGCCCATCTATGCGCGTGTGAGCGGATACCTGAAATCGTGGAGCGTCGACATCGGTACGCCGGTGAAGGCCGGCCAGACGCTGGCAGAGATCGAAACGCCTGAACTCGATCAACAGTTGATTCAGGCGAAGGCCGACCTCACGAGCGCGCAAGCCGATGCCGCGCTCGCGAAAACGACCGCCGCACGCTGGCAAAGTCTTCTGGACTCCGATTCAGTGTCGCGCCAGGAGGTCGATGACCGCACGCAGGACTATGTGGCGAAGCAGGCGCGCGTCGCTGCGGCGCAGGCCAACCTGGACCGGCTGGTTGCGACCAAGAGCTTCGCACGGATCGTCGCGCCGTTCGACGGCGTGATCACCGCGCGCAACACGGACGTCGGAGCGTTGATCAATGCGGGCGGCGGTACGGGGTCGCAGCTCTTCTCCGTATCGAGCGTGGACAAGCTGCGCGTGTACGTACGCGTGCCGCAGGAATACGTGCCGGCGGTCAAGCCGGGGGGAACGGGCACCTTCACCGTGCCGGAGTATCCCGGCAAGGCGTTCACCGCCACGGTGGTAGGTCTGGCCGACTCGGTGAACGCCGCATCGGGCACGTCGCTCGTCCAGCTGATGGTCGATAACCCCGGTCATCTGCTCTTGCCGGGCGACTTCGTGAATCTGCACTTTGCGCTGCCGGCACGCGCCGATGCATTGCGGGTGCCGGCCAGTGCGCTGATATTCGACAACCGCGGGTTGCGGCTCGCCACCGTCGATCGCAGCGAAACAGTTCACTTCAAACCCGTTTCGATCGTGCAGGACCTCGGTAACGCAGTGGATATCGGCTCGGGGCTGGCGCAAAGCGACCGCGTGATCGATGCCCCGCCCGATGGTCTCGTCGAAGGCGACCATGTTCAGGTGATCGCGCCAACGGCAAAAGGTGGCAAGCATGACTAAGTATCTGAAACTGGCTACGCTGGTGAGTGCCGTGGCGCTTGCTGCGTGCTCGCTCGCGCCGCACTACGAGGTCCCGGAAACGCCGGTTGCGGCGCAGTACCAGACCCAGGGGCCATGGACCGTGGCGAGCCCCTCCGATCAGCTCGACCGCGCGGGATGGTGGAAGCTGTACAAGGAGCCGGAACTCGACGACCTCGAGCAACGGCTGATCGCGAATAACCCCGACCTGAGCGCGGCGCTCTTTCACTATGAGCAGTCACAGGCGTACATCAGGCAGGTCAAGTCGCAGATGTACCCGCAGGTTTCCGCTGTGGGCAATGTCCAGCGTGACCGCGAGTCGGACACGAGGCCGTTGCGCAGCCCGACTGGGCCGACCGATTACAACTCCGCCACGCTGGGTGTCGAAGTCGACTACGAAGTGGACCTTTGGGGACGCGTGCGCGATTCCGTCGCCGCAAGCAAGGACGAAGGGCAGGCGTCGAAAGCGGATCTCGCCTCGACGCAGTTGAGCCTGGAAATCGAGCTGGCCCGAAGCTATATCGACCTGCGCGGTCTCGATCAGCAGATTCAGCTGATCGAGGGGACCCAGGAGGCGTACCAGAAGGCGCTCGACCTGACCCGCAACCGCCATGGCGCGGGCATCGTCTCGGGTCTCGACGTGGCGCGCGCCAGCAACCAGCTGTCATCGATTCAGTCCGAACTCACCCAGATCAGGGCGAGGCGCGCATTGCTCGAGCACGTGGTGGCGGTGCTGGTCGGCGCTTCGCCCTCGGAGTTCCAACTCGCGCCGAGCACTGATTCCATCGCGTTGCCCGTCATTCCGGTCGGGGTGCCTTCGACGTTGCTGCAAAGGCGGCCTGACGTTGCTGCAGCCGAGCGGCGCATCGCGGCGGCCAATTCGAAAATTGGCGTTGCGCGCGCGGCGTACTTCCCGACGCTCACGCTTAGCGCGCAAGGCGGCGTGCAAAGTTCGGTGCTCGGCAATCTGCTCAGTCTGTCCAGTTCGTACTGGGCGATCGGTCCGTCGCTGGCGGTGTATCTGCTGGACGGCGGCAAGCGCCACGCGCAGCTGGATTCGGCGAAAGAGGCCACGGCGGAGGCAGGCGCGCGCTATCGCAGCGTGGTGCTGACGTCGTTCCGGCAGGTGGAAGACAACCTCACGTTGCTCGACGATCTGGGCACCGCGACGAATCAGCAGCAGGACGCCGCCAACGCGGCCCAAACCGCGCTCAATCTGGCGCTTGCGCGCTATCAGCGCGGCGCGGTGAGCTACCTGGACGTGGTCGAGGCGCAATCGGCCGAGCTGGAAGCGCAACGCAGCGTCATCGCGCTGCGCACGCGGCAACTCGATGCGAATGTCGATCTCATTCACGCGCTCGGCGGCGGCTGGACCACGGATGACCTGAAGGCCGGTTGAACCCAATACATCAAGGACAGCAACGTCATGAACCTGCTTGACATGATCGATTTCCCGAACAATCTGCGCGATCTGGATGAGAGCGAGCTTCAGCGCCTCGTGGACGAGGTGCGGGAGTTCGTGATTGAAAGTGTGTCGAATACCGGCGGCCACCTGGCATCGAACCTCGGTGTCGTGGAGTTGTCGGTTGCCCTGCACTATGTATTCGACACACCGCACGATCGACTTGTGTGGGACGTGGGGCATCAATGCTATGCGCACAAGATCCTGACGGGCCGAAAGGCGGCCATGGCAAGTGTGCGGAAAGTAGGCGGTATGGCCGGTTTTCCCACTCGCGAAGAGTCGCCTTACGACGCGTTCGGCGTCGGGCACGCCGGCACGTCCATTTCAGCGGCAGTCGGCATGGCGTTGGGGCTGCGCGGTCGGGACGCCCGCGTCGTTGCGGTGATCGGCGATGGCTCATTGTCCGCGGGGATGGCGTATGAAGCGCTGAATCACGCGGGGTCCTGCGAAGCGCTGCCGCTGACGATCATTCTGAATGACAACCGCATGTCGATCTCACCCGCGGTAGGTGGACTGAATGATCACCTCGAGGCGCTGGTGACGTGTTGGCGCGACGAAGCGAATGTCCCTTTATCCACGCTATTCGAAACACTGGGTCTGGAGTATGTCGGTCCTGTTGATGGCCACGATATGGCGAAGCTGCTTGCCGCGCTGCGGGACGCGAAGACACGCAACCGGCCTCACGTCATTCACGTGGTGACGAAGAAAGGAAAAGGTTATCGACCTGCGGAACTGGAGCCCGTTGCCTACCACGGGCCCAGTCCGTTCAAACCCGATACCGGGTTGGTGCGCAAGAAAGGCGGCAAGCTGACCTATAGCCAGGTATTCGGTCAATGGCTGTGCGACGCGGCGGCGTCCGATGAACGCATCTTCGGCATCACGCCCGCAATGAGCGAAGGGTCCTGCTTGACCGGATTCGAACGTCGTTATCCCGATCGCTACATCGACGTGGGCATTGCAGAACAGCACGCCGTCACGCTGGCGGCCGGCCTCGCCGTCGAGGGAATGAGGCCCGTCGTCGCCATCTACTCGACGTTTCTTCAGCGCGGCTACGACCAGCTGATTCACGACGTCGCGCTGCAGAATCTGCCAGTGTTGTTCGCGCTCGATCGCGCCGGAATTGCCGGGGGCGATGGTGCCACGCATCTCGGTGCGTTCGACATCGCGGCCCTGCGTTGCGTGCCGAATATGGTGGTGATGACCCCGTCCGACGAAAGGGAATGCTATCGCATGCTGAACACCGGCCTTGCGTGGCCTGGACCGTGCGCCGTGCGATACCCGCGGGCAACCACCGAATCTGAAGTCATTGAGCAGACGAAAGAGACGCTGCCGATCGGGAGAGGCGTGATTTGCCGGGTATCCGGCAAGCGGGATGGCGCGCGCGTGGCTTTTCTGGCGTTCGGGCCCTTGCTCTCGATAGCGATGGAAGTCGCAAAGGAAATCGATGCAACCGTGGTCGATATGCGCTTCGTCAAGCCGCTCGATGAAGACTTGTTGCTGACGGTTGCCAACGAGCACGAGGTGATCGTGACACTCGAAGAAGGCACCGTGCTCGGCGGAGCGGGGGCCGCATGCGCCGAACGGATCGCGGCGGAAGGGTGGGCCGTACGCATGCTGCGGCTCGGACTTCCCGACTCATTCGTCCCCCACGGCGACCGTGAAGAACTGCTCCGGTTGAATGGTCTGGGAGTCGCTGGTGTCCGGGAATCGGTCCTGGCGTTTACCGAAGCGGTAGACCTGCTCGACCCGGTTGAATGACCGCCTCGCGCCGCAGGTATGGGTTACGCGATGTAAAGAGTGAATTGAGGCGCACCTGGTTGGTGGCATCGGACGTTGATCCTATAGTTATCGAGACTGGTTATCCAGACAGAGAGGTGGAAAATGAAGTTCGCCATGAAAACTCAAATCCGCACGGAGGACCTCGCGACGATCGTGCATGCTATGAAGTCCGTGGACGCCGACGCGAAAGTCGATGTCGATGTTGGCGCGCAAACCGTGAGCGTCGATTCGTGGTTGATGCCCGAGGAGTTTCTCGTTGCGTTCTACGACGAGGACATGGACGTGGGCATTGCCGAATGGTAGGAGCGGTCAGCCGTCAGCCGCGGTGTCCTGGATGTGACACATCCTGGCCCACAAACAACCAAATTGCTGACGCGCGCCGGTTCAATCGTTGTCAGAATCCTTGGAACCCTTTCTCACGGTTTTTCCAGGCGCACGTCAAAAGAGTGCCGGGTGGACTGTGCTTCATGCGGAGAACCCGCTGAAGCACAGTCCACGAGCTGGTAGGGGACATACGCTGTTCTTGAGTCGGAAGGGAAATGAACTGTTGTGTTGGCCGCTGATCGCATCAGCGCCCGTTTCCGTGCGAGTCAGGTATGACCCAGAACCCAAAAATTGCTCCAGAAAGCTCCCAGAAGGCGCCGCCTCCCGGCGAACCGATGTCGGGTGCCGACATCATCTTGCGCGTACTCAGCGAACAGGGTGTCGATACCGTGTTCGGCTATAGCGGCGGCGCGATCCTGCCGACCTACGACGCGGTGTTTCGTTTCAACGAACTGCACGCCGACGAGCCCGAGCGTCAGATCAACCTCGTCGTACCCGCCAACGAACAGACCGCCGGCTTCATGGCCGCTGGTTACGCACGCGCGAGCGGAAAGGTCGGTGTGTTCATGGTGACGTCGGGTCCCGGCGCGACCAACGCGGTGACGCCGATTGCCGACTGCAATGGCGATTCGGTCCCGGTGGTGCTCATCTGCGGGCAGGTGCCGCGTGCCGCGATTGGCAGCGACGCTTTCCAGGAAGCGCCGGTGTTCAACATCATGTCGGCGTGCGCCAAGCAGGTGTTTCTCGTTACCGACCCGGACAAGCTCGAACAGACGCTGCGCACGGCGTTCGAAGTCGCGCGCACCGGCCGTCCCGGACCGGTCGTGGTGGATGTGCCCAAAGACATCCAGAACTGGTCCGGCACCTGGCAGGGGCACGGCACGCTGGCGTTTCGCGGCTACTCCGACCGCCTTCGCAAGGTGGCGAAGGGAGCACGTCTCGAAGCGGGCAAGCGCGACGAATTCTTCGATCTGCTGGCGCAAAGCAAGCGCCCGCTGCTGTATGTGGGCGGGGGCGTCATCACAGCCGGCGCCACGGCCGAATTACGTCAGTTCGCCGAGCGCTACCGGATTCCCGTGGTCAACACGTTGATGGGGCTCGGCACCCTATCCGTGAAGCACGAGCTGGGGCTCGGCATGCTGGGCATGCACGGCGCGGCTTGCGCGAACTACGCGGTGGAAGATTGCGACTTTCTGATTGCCGTGGGCGCGCGATTCGACGATCGCGTCGCCGGCGGCCGCCCCCACGCATTCGCGCCGCGAGCGCGCCATGTCGCGCATATCGATATCGACGAAGCGGAGATCAACAAGGTGAAGCGCGCGCACTGGACTCACGTGGGCGACGCGAAGGACGCGTTGCTCTCGCTGATGCAGCACGAAGCGCACATACAGGCACCCTTGGCGTGGCTCGACCACATCAGGGAGTTGAAGCAGCGCTACGGCATGAATTATGACCGTGCCAGCCCGCTCATTCAGCCACAGTTCGTGGTGGAAAAGCTGAGCGAGATTACCGGCGGCCGGGCCATTGTCACCACGGGCGTGGGTCAGCACCAGATGTGGGCCGCGCAGTTCTTCGACTTCGTGGAGCCGCGCAGCTTTCTCACATCGGGCAGCATGGGGACGATGGGTTTTGGCCTGCCCGCTGCGATCGGCGCCCAGATGGGACGCCCGGATGCCCTCGTGATCGACATCGACGGTGACGGCAGCATGCGCATGAATATCGGCGATCTGGAGACCGCGACCACGTATGGCGTGCCGGTCAAAGTGCTGCTGTTCAACAATGTCGGTGACGGGATGATCCGGCAGTGGCAGCGTCTCTTCTACGACGGGCGCCTGTGCGTGAGCGACAAGTCGCTGCATCGAAAGGACTTTGTCATGGCTGCGCGTGCCGACGGGTTCGAGTTCGCGCAGCGCGTCGAGGTCCTGAGCGAAGTCGAGGAAGCACTACGGGCTTTCGTGGCGTTCAACGGTCCGGCTTTCCTTGAAGTCATGATCGATCAGGATGCCGACGTGTTTCCGATGGTCGGCCCCGGCATGAGCTATTCGGAGATGATCACCGGCCCGTTCATCCCATCGAGGGACGGCGAGGAATCGGGGAACACGCGTGCAGGTCATCAAGCGGCTTCGGACATGTTCTAGGCCAGCATGGCAGCGCCGCTCTGCTTGTGAAGAGCATGCGTTTTTCCGCCGTGTAACAAAAGAAGTTCTGGCTACGGCGTTTATCGAGTCAGGCCAGAAACCTATAGTCACTCTGATGGCTGGGAGCGATGCGGGGCATGGGGTCCTGCGGGCCCCGCGTTGTCTCTTCATGTGAGCGAGCAGGAATGAAACTGATCTATGTTGGCGACCCGATGTGTTCGTGGTGCTATGGCTTTGGCAAGGAGCTTTCGGCGCTCGTCGCGCGCGTGCCGGACCTGAAGCTGGAAATCGTGGTCGGCGGGATTCGCGCGGGCGCGACCGATGTGCTCGACGCAACCGGCAAGCGCTTCCGGCTGCAGCACTGGCAACGCGTCGAAGCGCTGAGCGGCTTGCCGTTCAACCGCGAAGCGTTCATGGCGCGCGAGGGGTTCGTCTACGATACCGAACCGATTTGCCGTGCTGTTGTGGCGGCGCGTCGCTTCGCCAGTGGCGACGCCTTGCTTTCGGTGTTCCGTGCGCTGCAGAACGGCTTCTATGTGGAAGGGCTGGATACGACCGACGGTCGCGTGTTGAGCGAAATCGCCACAACGGCGCTGAATACCGTGGGCGTTCAGGTGAGCGCCGATGCGTTCTACCAGGCATGGGAAGCAGCGGAAACGAAGGGAGAAACGCAGCGCGATTTCGCCCGCGCTCGAGCGCTTGGCGTTGCGTCGTTTCCGACCTTGCTGCTTGAAGAACAGGGCCGGACGTACGCCGTGCATTCGGGCTATGCGAGCGTCAACGCGCTCGAAGAAAGGCTCAACGAGATCGAGGGGCCGCTTGCCTGATCGTGTTTGATCCGGGCTGTTCGAAGCGGGCTGCGCGAGCGATTGCGCAGCCCGCTTCGACTTCCTGCACCGAGGCTTGAATCAAGAAGGAGTGTGATGCAATGAACGATAGCAACGAAATCGTCGAACTCGTCCAGCGCTATTTCGACGCCACCTGGCGCGGCGATGTGGAGCAGTTGAGAACGGTGTTCGATGCGCGCGCGATCGTGGCGGGGGAGGTGAATGGCGAGCCCTACTACAAGACGATCGATGAGTATCTTGCGGGTGTGGCAATCAGGAAATCGCCGGCCGAACTGGGCGAGCCGGTCGATACGGAACTGCTGATGCTCGATGTTCAAGAAAACGTCGCGACGGTAAAACTGCGCGTGCGGATGCTGGGTTTCAATTACTACAATTATTTCTCGATGGTGCGCCAGTGCGACACATGGCTAGTTATCACGAAGACGCTGACCAACGTGTCATAAGCGGGTACCCCGCGCCCCGGCGAGCCATCGAGGCCGGGGGCGCGGGCTGCCCGTGCGCTTAGTGACCGGCGCTCTGGCCGCCGTCCACGTGCAGGATCTCGCCCGTCACGAACGGTGCCGAGTCGAGATAGAGAATCGCATTGACGATGTCGCTCATTTCGCCCATGTGACCGACCGGATGCATCGCGCCGAGCGCGGCGTGCGTTTCAGGAGCATGCATCGGCGACTTGATGATCCCAGGCGAAACCGCGTTGGCGCGAATCCCCGCGCGTGCATACTCGATTGCGAGCGAGCGTGTCGCAGCGTTCAGGCCGCCCTTGGTGAGCGATGCAAGAACGGACGGAACTTTGCTGTTCGCCTTGTCGGCAAGCGTGGTGGTGACGTTCACCACGTGGCCGCTGCCGTGCTTCTGCATCGCTTCGATTGCATACTGCGTGATGTGGAAGAAGCCGTTCAGGTTGACGTTCAGGATCGCCGTATAGTCGTCGGCGGTGTACTGCGTGAAGGGCTTCGCAATGAAGATTCCCGCGTTGTTGACGAGCGTATCGACACGGCCGAAGTGCTCGATGGCGGCGTTCACCACGCGGCGAGCCGTAGCGGCATCGCCGATGTCTCCGGCCACCGCGACATAGTCGGCCTCGGCGGCCGGCGTGATGGAGCGGGCCGTGGCGACCACGCGATGACCCTGTGCGCGGAAGGCCTTGACGGTTTCGGCGCCGATGCCTTGCGATGCTCCGGTGACGATGACGACCTTGGAAGTGCTCATTGTGTGTCTCATAGTATGGGTAGGTCGGCCGGGTGGCCGTTCGAATCGACGGATCCGATGGAGAAGTACTCTAGGCGCATCCGTTGCGAGTGCGAACACACACCATGGACAAAGAGTCTTGCGTCGCGAGAACAAATCGCGGCGGGATGGCGAGGCTGCGCCCGCGGCGATCACTCAGGCAGCGGCCTCGGTCGTGTGGGACTGTTGGCGGTATTGCCGGGGAGTGAGCTTGAGGCGCCGCTGAAACACCATGCGCATGTGCGCGGCGTTATGAAATCCACAGTCGAACGCGACGGTTTTCATCGGAACGTTGCGCTCCTCCAATAGCCGCTTTGCAGCACCGACACGAACCTGGTCCACGAATGCGGAAGGCGTCGTGTGGAGATACTTCGCGAAGACTCTCGATAGCGTGCGCCGGCTGACGTAGACCGCCTCGGCGAGCTGCTCTATCGAAAGCACATCGGAAAGATGGTCGTCGATATGGCGTTGTACTTTTCCGATAATCGAACTTTCGTCGCTTGACGTCGTTATGTAAGGATGACGTTGGCAGGGCTCGCAGTGCAGATTGGCGCCGAGACGTCTTGTCACCTGTTCGACGAGCTTCTGGCCCCAGTCTTGCGCGATGATAGAGAGGCCAATATCGAGCCCGGCAGTCGCGCCGGCAGAGGAAATCAGGCGTCCATCGCGGATCAGGTTTTTGTCGGGACGTACGCGGGCACGGGGAAATTCGCTGGCTATCCGGCTCGCGTCGGTCCAGCGCGCGGCAATCTCCTTGCCATCGAGCAGACCGGCGTGCCCGAGCAGCCATGCGCCCTCGCAAACGCAGCCGTATCGCTTCGACTCGAGTGTGCGTCGCCGCAGCCAGTCCAGAAAATCCTGTTTCGGCCGAACGTGCATTACGTGGGAAGCGCCTGTCACCAGCAGCACATCGATGCTGGCGCGAAAGTCCCCATAGACCCAAGGCACGCAAAGCTGCATCGCATTCGAGCAGGCGACCACACCCGCGTGCTCTCCAATGAGGGGCACCTGATACTGGCGCGTCTCGCCGAGCAAACAGTTCGCTTCGGAGAACACGTCGAGCAGGCCTGCGATATCCATGGCCTGTACACCGTCAAGCACCACGATAGCGACTTTCATCTTGCACACCCAACCTGAGCAGTGATTCCGATACCGCGATGACCCACTGGAAAAAGGTTAGGCGCGCAGCGCGAGGCTGACCATTCTCCGAATGGCTGAGGCTGCATCTTGCCGGCATGTGGTCCCTCATACGCAGGGATGACCTGCGTAGTTCCCTGGCGTGGTGCGCGAAAGGGGCGGGGCTAAAAGCATGATTTATGGGGGCGCCTGCTTCAAAGGAAGGCAGCGCTCACGGTGTGCAAGCGGTGGCGATAAGTCTTGCTATTGCTTACCATATGGTGAGCATCGGCACTTTTTCGCCATCACGAACTTTTCGAAGATCGAGCGATGAAACACGATAGCGTTGGGACGCGAAGTGGACAGCTACCGGACTCGCTCGTGTACGTGATCGACGACGACGAGTCCATTCGTGGTGCGCTGACCAGTCTGCTCATGTCAGTAGGCATCGAGGTGCGGGCGTTCGAATCGGCTGACGAATTTCTCGCCGTGAAAATGCCGGACGTGCCGAGCTGTCTCATTCTCGACATTCGATTACGCGGCGAGAGCGGACTCACGCTTCAACAGGAAGCCTTTAAAGAGAGCATTCGATTTCCCATCGTCTTCCTGACGGGACATGGCGATATCGGCATGACCGTCAAGGCGATGAAAGCAGGCGCTTTCGATTTCATGACGAAGCCGTTCAAGGATCAGGATCTGCTCGACACGATCGCCGCGGCGCTCAAACGCGATGGCGAATTGCGGCGCCAGGCGCGGCTCGTCGCGAGCATTCGTCAAGCATACGACTCGCTCACGGCACGCGAGCGCGAAGTGATCGGTCTGGTGTCGGAAGGTCTGTTGAACAAGCAGATTGCCGACCTCCTGTGCCTGAGCGAAGTCACGGTCAAAATCCATCGGGCGCAGGCCATGCACAAACTCAATGCACGCTCCGTGGCCGAGCTCATCAAGAAGTTGCAGCAGGTGCAACCGGCTCCTCAGAGCGCCAGATAGGCATTTGTCCATTCGCTACACCTAGGCTGCCTGCATCAGCGCGCGGATCTCGCCCCGCTAATACGCACTGCCACAAGAATCATCCGAAGGTGTGATTGCTGGCCCCTCGGCGGGCTTGTATTTTGCAGAAAGATTCAACCTCTCTGCATCATTTCGATGGCCACCGGACCCCAGATTAAACCAGCGCGCCCGTCTGCGACGATTGCCATGGTGGACGACGATGAATCCGTCCGGATGGCGCTGTCCAGTTCGCTGCGTTCGGCAAGCTGGAACGTCATCGACTATGCGTCCGCCGGCGAGCTTCTGGGCGATACGCGCCGCCCGAAACTGAAACTCGTCGTCGCCGATATCCAGATGCAGGGCATGGACGGCTTTGCGCTGCTCGAGTCGATCAAGCGATGGAAGCGTCCGATTCCCGTCATTTTCGTGACGGCGTATGTGACCGAGGACGTGCGCGAGCGGGCAAAAAATAGCGGCGCCGCCGGTTTCTTTTCGAAGCCCGTGGATGACGCAGGACTTCTCGCACTGGTTAGTGAATTGCTGAAACAGTGACGCGGCCGAACGTTTGAAATCCGGGCGCTGCCAGGCCGCGCGAAATTGCGGGTATGCCGGCCGCCCGTGCAGGCCATCCGGATGTATGAGACGCGCACGCCGCTGCATAGGGCATCACACCATATCGGACGATACCGTCGCGCGGCCAGCGCGCCTACGATTTGAATCGTCGGACAGGGCAAACACTTGTGAGGTGCGAGATGGATCAGCTTTACATGTTGCGTGCATTCGTCGCCGCTGCGCGGTATCAGAGTTTCAGCAAGGCCGCCGAATCGTTGAATGTGACGACGGGGTCCGTGTCGAAAGCGATCGCGAGACTCGAAGAATGCGTCCAGACGCGCGTCTTGCTCAGGACCACGCGGTCCGTTTCCTTGACGGACGCCGCGCAATCGTACTACCTGATTTGCTGCCGTTTGCTCGAAGAGCTGGACGAGGCGAACCGGCGCATTGCGATGGAGCATGAGGCCAATGGCGGAAAGTTGCGGCTCGTCGTGCACCCCATGCTGGTAAACGGCGCGTTTTCGCGGTTGGTGCGACGCTATCGCGCCATCGCGCCACATGTGAGTCTGGTGGTTTCCGTTCAGGATCACGCCACGAACCTGTTCGACGGCCGTTTCGATATCGCCATTCTTCCGCCTCAGTTCGTCGAGCAGTCCACCGTGATTCGCCGGACGCTATTGCGCTCGCCTCGCATTCTCGTGGCCTCTCCCGCGTATCTCGAGCAATACGGTGTACCGGAGTCCACTGCGAAACTCGCCAATCATTTTCTGCTGATCGATCCGGAAACGAGAAAGAAGAGTGCGGACTTCATCGAACTGCATGATGGCGGCCGGAAAGTGAGCATTTCGCCCATGTCGTCGATGGAAGGCAACGAAGTGCTGTTGCGCGCGGCAGCTCTCGACGGCACCGGCATTGCCACACTGCCTGAAACCCTGGTTCGCGAAGATATCGATATGGGACATCTCGTGCACGTCCTGCCGGAATGCACGGCATCGGATAGCGGCGTCGAGCTATGCCTTTTCTATGCTCATCGGGAACTGATTCCGGCACGGCTCAGGATGTTCGTCGACTTCTGCACCGAGTTCTTTCGGGCGCCGGCGAAGGCGGGTGCCGATAACGTGATACGGATACCGCAACGGATGAAGCGGAGCGAAGCTCTCGCGATGATGTCGTGACGGCTTGCCGCGAGAGGCGAGCGAATTCGTTCAATGCCGAAGAGGTAGCGATGTCTTACGTATTGCACAACTGGATATTCGTTGGCAGTACTGCTTATGACGAATATACCTTCGTTCCCTGGCTCAACAGAAACATCTATCGCCGCACGGTGGATTTTGGCCGTGTTTGTCTGCTGTGAGCGTCCGCGCGGACTGCGCAACCAGGCTTCTCGATACTCCCATGGAATGGAAGGATCATTCCCGCGGTTACGGGATTCTCTTGGTTGGTGAAAGTGGTTAATCTGGCCACGCTGTCTCCCCGGAGGCGTCGCCTCCATCACCTTGCTAGAGAGATTGAAATGAAATTGCTTACTGCTGTCCTTTTTGCCTGTTCGCTGTCGGCCAGCTTCGCTGTCCACGCCGAGTCCCTCGCTCCCGCGCATACGGATGCTCAACAAACGGCCCAGGCGAATACGTCGCGGGCGAATACAGATCAGGCGCCGCGGCGGCCGGTTACGACGCCGGCACGGGACGCCAATACCTGTGTGGGCCCGGCGAGTTTCTGCAACCTGTTCTTTGGTAGTTAAGGGCTGCTATGGGTTGGCGCCGCGCGCATCGGTCGATGGCGATTGGGCGCACACATCGGGATGAACGAGCAGTTCACCGAGCGTGCGGATCGCTTCATCGATGCGCGCCGACCATGGATGCCCGTAATTGAGCCGTATACAGTTTTCGAATGCGCGTGACGCGGAAAAGATTGGGCCGGGCGCGACACTGATACCGCGTTCGATCGCGAGACGATGGAGCGCCATGGCGTCGATGCGCTCGCGGAACGTGAGCCACAGAAAATAGCCACCCTCGGGCCGCGTGTATTGCGTGCCTTCAGGCAGCCAGCGGCGGATCGCGTCGATCATCGCATCGCGCTGCGTCTGCATGGCCAGCCGGATCTTCTTCACATGGCGCTCGTAGCCGCCATGCTCCAGGTAGTCGGCAATGCCGGCCTGGGCGGGAATGCTGGCCGAGATCGTCGTCATGAGCTTCAGGCGCTGCACGCGTTCTGCGAAGCGCCCAGCGCTCGCCCAGCCTACGCGATAACCCGGCGCCAGGTTCTTCGAAAACGAGCCGCAGTGCATGACGAGGCCGCGCCGGTCGAACGCGATGGCCGGCGGCGGATAGTTCGGCGCGTAGTGCAGCTCGCCGTACACATCGTCTTCGATGAGCGGGACTTCGTGTTTCGCGAGCAGCTCGACGAGCGCTTCCTTCTTCTCAGCCGACAACGTGACGCCCGTGGGGTTCTGGAAATTCGTCATGAACCAGCAGGCGCGGATAGGGTGCTTGTCCAGCGCTTGGGCCAGCGCCTCGAGGTCGAGCCCGGTGGCGGTATCCACGGGAATCTCGACCGCGCGCAGGCCAAGCCGTTCGATCGCCTGAAGCGCTGCGTAAAAGCCCGGCGATTCCACGGCGACGATATCGCCGGGCTGCGTGACCGCCATCAGGCAAAGATTGAGCGCTTCCAGCGCGCCGTTGGTGATGATGATGTCCTCGGCGGGCTGTGAGATGCCGACCCGCATGTAGCGCAGCGCAATCTGCCGGCGCAGGTTCTCGTTGCCGGGCGGCAGATCGACCACCGTACTCCACGGGCTCACGCTGCGCGCGGCCTGGCCGAGCGATTTCGCGAGGCGCGACAGCGGAAACAGCAACGGAGAAGGGAAGGCGGAGCCGAGCGGCACGATACCGGGGCGCTTGGCGGCGTCGAGTACCGAGAACACCAGCTCGCTGATATCGACGGTGGCGGACTCGCCCGTCGTTGCACGCGAATCCGTCTTGCTGGCCTTCGAGAGCGGCGCGACGTAGTAGCCCGAACGCTCTTCGGCGCGCACGAGGCCCCATTGTTCGAGCACGTAGTAAGCACGCGCCGCCGTGGACTGACTCACGCCGTGCTGCGCAATGATCTGCCGCAGCGAGGGCATGCGCGAGCCCGGCTTCAGGTTGCCGGAGCGAATCTCGGCGGCCATGCTCTGCGCGAGGCGTTCATAGCGTGTCATGCGTCCGGTTTCTTCCAGAGAGGTCATGGGTGGACTGGGGCTTCGAGCGATTTTCTCATGGCGCGCGACCGCGAAGCCGATCTGCTACGGTCAATTATGCGTCGACTGCTTCTATACGCGCTTCCTGCGCGGGCGGATCATTGCGGGCAGTGCGCATCGCCGTCCGGGTCTGTTCTCCCGGGATGCGCCGGGATTACTGCGCGAGTGCCTGGATCATCACCTAAACCCGCAGAGCTTGCGGCTCTTTTTGCCTGTAGCGTGGCAAGCCTTTCGCCCCGGTGCGCGAGTACCGGGGCGTTTCTTTTTCGGGTTCTGCCAGTCGTGAACCTGCTGCATCGCTCGAATCGTTCGTAACTGCTGCTTTTTTTACCAGCGCGCAAGGTTGAAGATCTGGCTATCCGATCGACCTGATCGACGTAACCGGAGTCAATGATGGAACTCGTTCGAATGATGCGCATGGTTCTGTGGAGCTTTTTCGGCGTGCGCAAGAGCGCGTCGCACGAAGCTGATCTCGCCAGCGTGAACTTCAAGTGGCTGCCGTTCGTGGCGGTCATGCTGGCCGCGATGATCGGGGCTTGCATACTGGGTGTCGTGCTGCTGGTCGCGCATTCTACGGGCACCGCACAAGGCTTCTAAGCATCCGGTTTTGCCGAAAACCTGGGGCGCCGGCGAAGCATCGTGAGAGCTGAACGTAAGATTGTTCGGCGTTTCATAACGGTGATTTCGTCCGCGCCGCGTTGATCTTTGTGGTGCCGCGCGTAATCTGACTATCAAGAGGCGCTGCATTTCACGCGACGCGATTCACCCAGTTTTCAGGCAAGGAGTATGAGATGGATATCCTCAATCTCGCTCGAGAATCCGGCATGACGGTTGTGCTCGATGCACGCATCGGCCAGCAGGAATACCACTCCGTTCACAGCAGCGTGGCCGCGTTGGAACGGTTCGCCGCGCTGCTCGAGGCGCAACGGCAAGCCGAATCCGGCAAGCGGGTCTGATTGAATCGTGACGACAAGCACCACGCTTCACTCAAACAGATCGAAGCCATCACGAAACATCATTTGAAGAGATTTTTGGTTCGACCTATTGTGAAGTTCACGAGAAGCGGCAGCCCCCGGTGGATCGACGGCGATATCACGGGCGAGGGCATGCCGGACACCTTCCATGGACGGAGACAATCGGATGAACCCCACGACCCTGCATGGGATTCGTAGCAATCCCCTGTTCGCCACGCTGGTCAAACGCCGGCGCAGATACATTGCCTGCCTGACCGCCATCACGCTGATTCCCTATTGCGGCTTCATCGTGCTGGTCGGATTCGCCCCCGCTTTGCTGGCCATCCGGCTTTCCGCAGACAGTATCGTCAATATCGGCTGGCCGATCGGCGTCGCGCTGATCGTCGGCAGCTGGTGCCTCACGGGCTTGTACGTTCGCCGCGCCAATGGCGAATTCGACGCGCTCACCGCCCAGATTCTCGCGGGGGCGAAACCATGAAGCGCGCCGGTTTTGCTCTCGTCTTCCCGCTCGTGCTGGGCGTCGCGACTCACGCGGCGGCCGCGGAGGTCCTGCACGGCGGCGAACAGCGTCCCCTCAATCTCACGGCGATCGCGATGTTCCTCGTCTTCGCCGTGGCGACGCTGGGCATCACGTACTGGGCGGCGTCGCGCACCCGTTCGATGGACGACTTCTACACCGCCGGGGGCGGCATCACCGGATTCCAGAACGGCATGGCGCTGGCCGGCGACTATATGTCGGCGGCGGCGTTGCTGGGCGTGACCAGCATGATCTTTTTCCACGGCTACGATGGTGTGATCTACGCGATCAGCTTTTTCGTCGCGTGGCCGCTGCTGCTGTTCCTGTTCGCGGAGCGCATCCGGAATCTGGGACGCGTGACGATTGCGGACATCGCATCGTACCGGCTCGACCAGAACCGGATCCGGACGATGACAGCATTCGGTTCGTTGACCGTGGTCTGCTTTTACCTGGTTGTCCAGATGGTCGGCGCGGGGCAGTTGATCCAGTTGCTGTTCGGTCTTCCCTATAACGACGCGATCATCGTGGTTGGTCTGCTGATGGTGGTCTATGTGACCTTCGGCGGCATGGTGGCCACCACGTGGGTGCAGATCATCAAGGCCGCGCTGATGCTGTTCGGCGGCACGCTGCTGGCCGTTCTCGCACTGTCCCGGTTCGGTTTTTCGCTGAACGCACTGTTCGAGCAGGCGGTCGCCGCGCACGGGAACGGCGTGCATATTCTCCTGCCGAGCAAGCTGGTGTCCGATCCCATTGCGCTGATTTCGCTCGCGATCGGGCTGGTGTTCGGCACCGCGGGGCTGCCGCATATCCTCATGCGCTTTTTCACCGTGCCGGATGCGAAAGAAGCGCGCAAGTCAGTGTTCGTCGCCACAGGCTTCATCGGCTTCTTCTATCTGGTCATCATGGTGCTCGGCGTGGCGGCGATCGCGATTGTCGGCAGCAACCCGTCGTTCTATGTGGGCGGCCTCACCGGAGGCAAGCTGATCGGCGGCAGCAACATGCCGGTCATGCATCTCGCCCAGGCGCTCGGCGGCAATCTGCTGCTGGGTTTCCTCTCGGCCGTGGCGTTCGCGACCATCCTTGCCGTCGTGTCCGGGCTCACGATGGCGGGTACGTCAGCCATCTCGCACGACCTCTACGTGATGG